>CAVJJO010000014.1:0-35534 GCA_963649665.1 Bacteroidaceae bacterium
ATGTAAACCCAGGGTGTCGCTTCGCTTGCCCTGGGCTATGCGCTCATTGGGCTTTCAGCCCGTCGTTGGCACTGATTACCGTTGGTTCAGCCCGTCGTTGATGAATGCGTTGCGTGATTCTCGAATAAAAAATGTTCAAGTTATTTTTTACACATTACTTAGTTTCTTGCTCCATATTGGAAGTACCTCAATTCTGATTCCTTCTCGTTCTATGGTTTGCTGTTGAGAGAGTGTGATGATTTTGCATCGGCTGCAACCGGTAACGGCGTTTGCTGCAAGTAAACCGCCAATCTCACGTTCTGTGTTGTCATCGTTAAGTGTCCAACACACTTGTATCAACTCTGCTACACGATCTCCCCTTTGAACAACAAAGTCGCATTCTTTCGAATCGTTGAAATAGAACACTTTGTCCTCTTCCCCAAGCGTTCTTTCCAAGTTGAGGTAAACGATATTCTCCAATGCTTTTCCGGCGTCTTCGCTCTCAGGTAACAACACGGCATTGCGCAGGGCTATGTCCGCCACATAATATTTGGCAGAAGCAGAGCGCTGTTTGACTAAAGACCTGTCGTATTTTTCAACTTTGCGAAGCATGAAAATGTTGCATGCATAGTCGAGCCACAAGTAGAGAGAGTCTTTTGAAACCTTTAGCCCTTGAGACTTCAGGTCGTTGTAAATATTGTTGACGCTAGTTGGCTTTGTGAGATTGTTCATTACGCGCTTTAGAAAATATCGAACTACCGAAGGGGAAGTGCCGATGCGATAATGTTCCATCATGTCCCTGAAGAGCATTGTGTTGAAGTAAGACTGCAATATCTTAACTTTCTCAGTTCTGCTCTTTTCAAGGACAACCTCAGGGAAACCGCCCTCTTCGCAATATCCACGAAAGGCTGCTGCCAGCTTGGTTTTTCCTTCCTCGCTAAACGGATTGGCTTTGATGTTTTTGAATGCTAGATATTCCTTGAAACTTAACGGGTGCTCACGGTATTCGTCAGGCCAGCCTCGCAAGGCGGAAGCCATTTCTTCGGAAAGCATCTTGGCTGTGCTTCCGGTCACAAAGATATGCTTGCAGTAATTTTTGTATACGCGAAGCACAAAGAGTTCCCATCCCTTGATGAGCTGTATCTCATCAAAAAACATATACACCTCTTTAAGCGGTGTTTCTGGATACATTTCCCGATAAGCCTGTAGCAGCTCGTCAAAATTCTCGGGCGACATGGACAGGAAACGTTCGTCGTCGAAGCCAATGTAGAGTATATGCTCTCTAGGAACACCTTGTTCCATGAGGCGGTTCATTGTAAGTCCAAGCAACGACGACTTTCCGCAACGGCGAATGCCCGTAACTGTTACGATACGGTTCCCGTCCAATGGTAGTTGGGTGCTTCTGCTCTGCAAACCAAGGGGCAATTCTTCTTGGTGCAAGGATATGATTGACTGAAATGTGCTGCGTAGTTCCATTTATTTGTCTCGTGCCGGTTTTGTATACTACTAATATATAGATTCAAGTATTTTGCGACAAAGATACGGAGTTTCCTTATAGAAAGGAAAGAAACTTACGAATCTTTCCTTCTCAAAAGGAAAGATATGTGCTATTCTTTCCTTCTCAAAAGGAAAAATGACCTTTCAGCGCTATGGAGAATGATTCGCTATTTACTCATAGTCCGCCTTTGTAAAACGAAAAACCTTCGGCTTTTCTTTACTCTTCCCTTGCCATGCACTAACTTTGCAGCTATAAACCGTTACGTATCTTTCCGTATGCAACAGAAAATCATCATTCTCGATTTCGGATCGCAAACTACGCAGCTCATTGGCCGCCGTTTGCGCGAACTCGACACGTTTTGTGAAATTCTTCCCTACAACAAGTTTCCGCACGACGATCCGTCCGTCATTGGCGTAATCCTTTCTGGTTCGCCCTACAGCGTTTACGACCCTGAAGCCTTCAAGGTGGACTTGAGCGCCATTCGCGGCAAGTATCCCATCCTCGGCATCTGCTATGGTGCGCAGTTTATGGCGCAGCTCTATGGCGGAAAGGTGGAACCCGCCGGCAGCCGTGAGTATGGACGTGCCAATCTTGAGCAGTTCGATACGGCCAATCCGCTCTTCAACGGCTTCGACGCCAATTCTCAGGTGTGGATGAGCCACGGCGATACCATTACGGCTATTCCCGAAGGCTTTCACTGCATTGCGTCTACTTCGAAAGTGAAATATGCCGCTTATCAAGCCGACAACGAGCCGCTTTGGGGCGTGCAGTTCCACCCCGAAGTGTTCCATTCCCTGCAGGGCACGCAGTTGCTGCGCAACTTTGTGGTGGACATTTGCGGAAGCCGTCAGGACTGGAGCCCGGCATCGTTCGTAGATACTACGGTAGGAGAACTTAAGGCACAATTGGGCGACGACAAGGTCATCCTCGGTCTTTCCGGCGGCGTTGACAGTTCTGTTGCCGCCGTACTTCTCCATCGTGCCATCGGCGACCGTCTTACCTGCATCTTCGTAGACCACGGTATGTTGCGCAAGAATGAGTTCACCGACGTGATGAACGACTACAAATGTCTCGGTCTGAACGTAATCGGTGTGGATGCCAGCGAGAAGTTCTTTACCGACCTCAAGGGCGTGACCGATCCCGAAGAGAAGCGCAAGATTATCGGCCGCGATTTCGTGGAGGTGTTCAATGCCGAAGCCAAGAAGCAGACCGGTGCAAAGTGGCTGGCACAAGGTACCATCTATCCCGACCGCATTGAAAGTCTCAACATTACTGGAAAGGTCATCAAGAGCCACCACAACGTGGGCGGCCTTCCCAAGGAAATGAATCTTCAACTTTGCGAACCCTTGAAATGGCTTTTCAAGGATGAGGTGCGCCGTGTGGGTCGCTCGTTGGGTATGCCTGAACATCTCATCACGCGCCATCCTTTCCCCGGTCCCGGTCTTGCCGTACGTATTCTTGGCGACATCACTCCCGAAAAGGTACGCATTCTTCAGGATGCCGACGACATCTACATCCGCGGTTTGCGCAACTACAAGGTGAAACTCTCCGGAGAAGAGGCACGCCGCGTGTTGGCAGCGGGTGTTCCCGCCGACATGAAGAACGGTGAGATTGAAGTAAGTCTTTACGACCAGATTTGGCAAGCTGGCACCGTGCTCCTTTCCACAGTGCGCAGCGTGGGTGTGATGGGTGATGAACGCACTTATGAGCATCCCGTGGCATTGCGTGCCGTGACGAGTACCGATGCCATGACGGCTGACTGGGCACATCTCCCTTACGATTTCATGGCGAAGGTTTCCAACGATATCATCAATCATGTGAAGGGTGTGAACCGCGTATGCTACGACATCTCTTCCAAACCGCCTTCAACCATTGAATGGGAATAACGCAAAGCGTTGCCTTAAATAAAGAAACTCCTCAAAAGATTGCTGCATAGCTAATCTTTTGAGGAGTTTTTCGTGTTTTTATTGTAGGAAATTCGGCACTTCAACGGGAGCGCCGTTGGCTTGCGCAGAAAGGCGCGTCAGTTCTGCCAGGCACGACCATTCTGCCGCGTCATACACATCAATGTCCAAGGGGAGGCCATGCTTGAGGCAATGGATGAGGCGTGCGTCCATTGCGTAGTTCATGGCATTGGGCATGTGCATATTTTCGCCTTCCAGCCAACGGCGTGCACCTTCGGAGGTCGCATATTGCGCAAGATATTTCTCCGCTTCTTCGCCTATCAGCGTTTGGTTCTCTTCTTGAAACGTGGCGACGGGATATTTCTGGGCAAAAGCCTTTGAGCCGCAAATCGTCTGTAGGCGGCTATAAGGACGATGGGTCACCACGTCGAGTTGCAACATGATGGTCGCACCGCTTTCCGTTTGTATGAGCGTGGTGTTGACTCGTCCGATGGCATTTCCGCCAGTTTCTTTTCCGCCGGAGGTGAGACTTACAAGGCTTGTCATGTGGTCCGTGCGGTGAAAACCCAAAAGTTGGGCGATGGGGCCGATGCCGTGGGTGGGGTAGGGGTTGCCCCCGTGGAGCGTGCAAGAACGTTCTATCCAACCGTTGGCGGAGCTTGCGCGCTGTGCGTTGATTGCTTCGGGAGTGAGGTCGTGGATGTAGGCTCCCTCGCAATGGTTGATGCGGCCGAAGATTCCGCGCCGGTGCATTTCGAGCGTGCAAAGGTGGAAAAAGTCGTAGCAGCAGTTTTCCGTCATGAAGCAGTGGCGCCGCGTTTCCTCGGCGGTGCGTATGAGTTCGCGGCATTCGTCGAGCGTCGTTGCAGCCGGAACTTCCACCGCCACGTGCTTTCCGCAGCGCATGGCGCGTATCGCCATCTCGGCATGGGTGTGCCATTCGGTGCAAATGTACACGAGATCCACGTCGTCTTTCTCGCAGACTTCCTTCCAAGCCAGTTCACCCTGAAGCGCAGTGGCGGTGGGGCGTCCGCTTTTGAAGAGTGTTAGGTTGGCTTCTTCAAGTTTTGCATGGTCCACGTCTACGATGTAGCGTATTTCGGCATCGGGGATATAGGCGTAGCGCACGAGGGTTTTCATGCCTCGTTTGCCCAGGCCGATAAGCGCAATGCGCACTTTGGGTATGGGGGCACATTGAAGGAGAAAAGCGTGGTGGGGAGTCATCGGATGCGGTATGTTGTGGATGGGTTGAATGCAAATTTAGCCATTAGTTGCCGCTTGGGCGTGAGAGATACAAAAAAAGTGGACACACCATATGGTGCATCCACTTCACTTTCACTTGTGTTACCTCCTGATAAGAGTTATCTTTAAGTGCGGGAGCTGCGAGCGGTATTACTTGCGGCTCTTTCCGTAGCGGCTCATGAACTTGTCTACGCGGCCAGCCGTGTCGACGAGCTTGCTCTTGCCAGTGTAGAAGGGGTGAGAGGTGCTTGAGATTTCAAGCTTTACCACGGGGTAAGTTTCGCCTTCGAATTCCACGGTGTCAGTGGTCTTGCAGGTGGAACGTGAAAGGAACATGTCGCCGTTGCTCATGTCCTTGAATACTACGGGACGATAATTCTCAGGGTGAATACCTTGTTTCATTTTTGCTATAGCTTGTTTGGTTATCGATAACGAATTTGGTTGGTAACAACTTCGTGTAATGGTCTGAATTGCGTGCAAAATTACGAAGAAGCGCTTAAACTACAAAGTCATAGCTCAAAAAAGTGCGCTTCGACCAGACTTGTGGGGTGAAGCGTATGGTGGTAAAGACTCCCGTCTTGACAGAAGAGGACTGTCTGATGCTGTCAACGAGTCTTGCGGTGGCTTTTGCGTTGCATTGTCTTTTGTTCTTTGCGCTATGTCGGCGAATTCAGTTGGTGCGCTCCAGGAAGTTGCGTACAAATTCAGTGCGGTGGGCGTAGCGAAGCAAGCGTGTGTGGAAGGCTCTTGCAGGTGCAAAGATGGCTTGCTTGAAAAGACTGCCGCAAAGAGAAGGTTCGCCGAGCGTTTGGCAGAGTTTGCGGCAGAGTAGGGTGGGCACTAGCGTTGCCACGAGGAGAAGAATGGCGAAAGGAATGTCGGTGTAGAGGTCTTTTGCGGTGTAAATGCCGCATTCTGTGGCTTGCAGTGTGCGTAGGGCTACAAAGATGATTGTTGCCCATAGCAGAAGCTGTGCTGAGGTGGCGGCTATAACGGTGCTCCAACGATAGCAGTTGCTTTTGTGCAACAAGTGGCGGCGCGTTTCCGCACGTTGCACACGGAGCGTTTGTGCGTAAGCGCGTGAGGGCGTTTCTTCGGTAGTCTTTACTTTACAGGAAAGAGGAAATACGGCCCTTGTGGCTTCGGCATGTGCATTGGCAAGGATTGCTTCTTCGCCGAAGGGAAGGTTGAGGCTTTCCGCAAAGCCGTTGTGGGACAGGAACCATGATTTGCGGAAGGCGATGTTGCAGTGCTCCGCACCGAGAACCGCATCGCTTTGGCGATATGCTTCGTATTCCGCCTGGTGCACGAGACGCTCGAAAATCGCGCGGCGTGAGGAACTGCTGTGGTCGTATTCGCAGTTGGTATATGCTCCGACGAAGTCTACCTCATCGGTGAAATAGGCTGAGAGGTCTTCGAGCCATGAATTGGAAGCCGGCTCGCAGTCGGGGTTGACCACCACCACCCATTCGCTGCGGGCGGCTCGTACGCCAAGTGTGACGGCCAGTTTGCGCGGGGCGATGTTGCGTGCTGTGGCGGGAATGAATGTAGTGCGCAAGTTGTCGTGATGTTCCTTCAAGCGTTGCACCGTGAGCATGCTCTCGTCGCTAGAGTTTTCGTCGGCTACAATCACTTCGAATGAGCCCGAATAGTCCTGACGGAGATATTTGGGAAGGTTCGCTTCAAGGTTTGCCGCTTCGTTGTAAACCGGAATCACGATGCTCACTTTGGGCTTCGGCGCGGCATTTGTGTTTTCCTTCGTTTCGGAGAAGAAACGCTCTTCCTTCTTTGCGGCACGCACGGCCTTTGCCCAAATGCGCCATCGCGTCAAGGCAAGAGCCACTACGGCTATGAACGCAATGGCCAGACAAAAAAATGGGGTGGAAGGAGCGTAAACGATTTTGAGAATGTAGTCAGTCTGTTCAAGCATTTTGTGTGCGCGGTATTGTTGGGTTGACCGCTTTTATTGTTGTGTCTGTCAATAGGCTTTGTTTCTTAACACCTTCTCCGGAATTCCCCGCAGATGATGGCAGTGGCCACCGCCACATTGAGGCTTTCGCTCGTGTTGCGTCCGGGAGGAAAACTGGGAATGAGCAGGCGCTTGTTTACCAGTTGCGCCACGGCATCGGAAATGCCCTTGCCCTCGTTGCCCATCACCACGAGTCCGTGGGTGGAAAGTTCGTTGCGGTAAAGGTCCGTTCCGTTGAGAAACGTGCCGTAGACGGGTGTGCCTTCAGAAAGCGAGGCGATGAACTGCGGCAGGTCGCAATAGTGGATATGTATTCGTCCGATTGCTCCCATTGTGGCTTGCACCACCTTCGGCGCATAGGCGTCGGCGGTGTCGGACGAGCAGAAGATGTGTTCTATGCCGAACCAGTCGGCAATGCGGACAATGGTGCCGAGGTTGCCCGGGTCCTGAATGCCGTCCAGTGCAAGGCAAAGCGTTTGAGAGGGAAGTTGTGCCAAGGTTGCGGCCTCTTCGCTTTCATCTCTCATGTCGAAAACCGCCAATGCACCGCGTGGCGACTTGAGCAGGGAAAGGCGCTCTAGTTCTTCTTGGCTGATGAGCTGCGTTTCGCTGATGTGTGCTTGCGCAACTGCGCCCTCTTCCTTGAACTGCCTGTGACAGTCGGGAGTGACGAAAAGCTGTCGGCAAGGAAAGAGCGGGAGAAGGTCGCCCACCACTTTCGGACCTTCGGCAATGAACGTGCGCGAAGCGTCGCGAAACTTTTTCTGCGAAAGTGAGCGTATGTGCTTGATGGTGTTCTTGGTGAGCATGGCTTGCGTAAAACGGGTTGCTGCGCTTAATGTGTGGAATGTATCGCAAAGGAAGCGACGTATTTAGCTACGATTTTAAAGCAAAGCTACAAAGTTATTTCTGATAATGGATTACCTTTGCAGTAAAAACGTATCGCTTTCTCCTGTAATGAACCATCTTTTTAGGGTGCATTTTGCAATTCTATACCGCACATGTGTAAAGCTCCTCGTGGCAATTGTGGCCGTTGGGGGGCTTGTTTCGTGTAGTTGCGAGCGTTTTCTGAAAGATGGCGAGAGCGTGCTTTCCGACGTGAAGTTGCAGACGGAAGAAGCGCGCTTCAACGTGGCTCCTTACCGCAGCTACGTGCACCAGCACCCCAATTCCAAGTGGTTCAGTCTTGTGAAGGTGCCGTTGGGCATCTACTGTTGGTCGAGCGCCGATTCCGCGAAGGCTTCAAGGGGAATGTCCAAAATTTGGCGCAAACTTGGTGAAGCCCCCGTGGTCTACGATGCCGCTCTTACGGCCTACTCCGCCAACAATGTGCGCGAGGCAATGCGCAACAACGGATACCTCCATGCAGCCGTAGACACCGCCACCCTTCGCCGCGGACACAAGACCACAGCCCTCTATACCCTGCACCCCGGACGGCAATACTACGTGGCGCGACTAAAGTTCGCCTTCGACGAGCCTGCAATCTATGAAGCTTTCCGTCGCGACTCAACCGAAACGCTGCTCCGCCGTGGCATGCCGCTCAGCCTGTCGCGGATGGCAGAGGAACGCTCACGCGTGGTAAAGGCTCTGCGCAACCGCGGCTATTATTATGTGAACAACGACTTCGTACGCTTCGACGTGGACACGGCGCCTAACTCCGTGGAAGCCGGCGTTACGCTTCGCTTCACTTTGCCCCAAGGCATCGACACGCTCCGTGCGCTGCAAGTTCAGCGGTTGCGCCGTGTGAATGTCTATGAAGACATTTCGCCCGCCGATGTACTCGCCGACTCCACCGACTATCGCGGCCTGACCATCCATTATTATCCATCCCTCAAGCAGACGCGCCGTTTGTATTCGTCGCACGTGTCGCTTCGCCCCGACAGTCTCTACAGCGAAACGAAGGTGCAGAACACCTATTCCAACTTGAATGCCCTCCCCACGGTGGCCTTCTCCAACCTGTCCATGCATCCCGTGGCCGACAGTTTGCTCGACTGCGAGATATTCGTGAAACGTTCTTCGCCCAATAGCATCAAAGCCGAACTCGAAGGCACGAACACCGCAGGCGACCTCGGCGCTGCCGTGGCACTGTCCTATTCCAACCGCAACCTCCTTCGCGGCGCCGAACAACTCACGCTCAAGTTTCGCGGAGCTTACGAAGCCATCACGGGACTGGAAGGCTACAGCAACCGCAACTTCATAGAATGGAGTGGCGAAGCCGGACTGCGTTTCCCCACACTCCTCCTTCCTTTCGTTTCCCTCGAACAGCGTTACCGGCTCAAAGCCTCCAGCACGTTGCAGCTCATGTACGACTCGCAGGACCGTCCCGAATTTCACCGCCGTGTGCTTACCGGGGCATGGATCTACCGATGGAACCGCACCGACAACCGCAAACTTGAGCACCGCTACGACCTCTTCTCGCTCAACTACGTGTACATGCCCTGGATATCCGACACCTTCCGCAAGGACTATCTTGAGGGCGACGACCCGCACTATGCCGTGCTCCGTTACAGCTACGAGAACCTCTTCATCATGAAAACGGGTTACAGCTTCGTCTACAACTCCCTGCGTTCCGACATGGCTAACTCCTCTTCCGGACTTTACCAGACCAACGGCCTACAGGTGAAAATGGGCTTTGAGCTGGCAGGCAACGTGCTTTACGGCCTCTCTAAACTCACCCGAAGCGGGAAGAACGCTGAAGGCCAGTACAACCTCTTCGGCATTGCCTACTCGCAGTATGTGAAAGTGGACTTCGACTTCGCCAAGAGTTTCATCATCAACGAGCGCAACTCCCTGGCGGCTCACGTGGGCTTCGGTATAGGCATACCCTACGGCAATTCCACCATACTTCCTTATGAGAAACGCTACTTCGCCGGCGGCGCAAACAGTGTGCGCGGCTGGAGCGTGCGCGGCCTCGGTCCGGGATCGTACAAGGGAAGCGACGGCAAGGTGAGTTTCGTGAACCAAACGGGAAACATGAAGCTCGACCTCAATCTAGAGTTCCGTACCTTCCTTTTCTGGAAACTCCATGCCGCACTCTTCGTGGATGCCGGTAACGTGTGGAACACGCGCGCCTATCCCGACATGGATGGAGCACAGTTTCATTTCGATTCCTTCTACCGCCAGATAGCCGTGGCGTACGGCTTGGGCTTCCGGCTCAATTTCGACTACTTCATCCTGCGTCTCGACGGCGGCATGAAAGCCATCAACCCTGCCGTGACCTCCGGACGCCTGCATTACCCCGTGATACATCCCAACTTCAGCCGCGATTTCACTTTCCATTTCGCTGTGGGATTGCCCTTCTAAAGCATTCTTATAACCTAACCATGGTAAAATTCATCAGTTTTGGCAGCGGAAGCTGTGGCAACTGCTACTACCTCCTTTGCGACGGCTATGGCCTGCTCATAGACCTCGGCATAGGCATACGCCTGTTCCGCCGCAATTTCAGCAACTACGGTTTGCCCCTCGCCCAAATACAATCCATCCTCGTCACCCACGACCACACCGACCACGTGAAGGCTGTGGGGGCAGTCAGTCAGAAATTCCGCATACCCGTCTACACTTCCAGCAAGGTGCATGAGTCCATGCGCCTCAATCACCATGTGGCAAAGAAAGTGCCCGCAGAACTTCGCCACGATGTGGAACCCGGTTCCGACTTCACGCTCGGCCCCTTTTCCGTCCATTCCTTCTTCGTGCCCCACGACAGTGCGCAAAACAACGGCTACAGCATTCGTGTGGAGGACAAGACCTTTGTGCTCATCACCGACGTGGGACACTTTACCGACGAGATGAAGCCCCTTGTTCATGCCGCCACGCATCTCGTGGTGGAGTCGAACTACGACGCAGACATGCTTGAGCAGGGGCGTTATCCGAAACACCTCAAGCAGCGTATCAGCAACGGGACGGGCCACATCAGCAACGAAGCCTCCGGTGCCTTTCTTGCCGAAAATCTCAATGCCGACGTGCTCCAGCACGTTTGGCTTTGCCATCTCAGCGAGGAGAACAATCGCCCCGTTCTCGCACGTGAAACCATAGAACGCCACCTTAAGGAAAAAGGCCTGAAGGTAAATGAAGACGGCGGTTTCAAACTCGACGTGTTGCCGCGCAGGACGCCTACGCTTTTGATGGAACTTTAATTTCGTTATCCACGCTATGAAGATAAACGTTCAAATCGCAGAGAAGAGATTCGCTCACTTCAATCGCTTGATATTTAAGGGAAAGTTGCCTCCCGTGCCGATACTCCTCTCCCGCGGACGTACGAGAATCGGTTCGTGCCACAGCACAGCGCACCGCACGCCTACTGGCGTTGTGCGCACCGACTTCAACCTGAGGTTCAGTACGGCGTACGACTTGAAACCTCGTGAGTGGGACGACATTATCATCCACGAGATGATACATTATTATATAGGCGTGAACGGCTACCGCGACACTTCGCCCCACGGCGAACTGTTCAAAGGTTTCATGAACGAAATAAATGCGAAGTTCGGGCGCAACATCACCATATCTGCTCGCTTTGGTGGGGCGAATGACTCCGATTCCGCCTCTCAAACGCCTTCCATTTCGCGTCCCGCCGTGAAGCACCGTTACCGCTTCGTGGCCATTCTTTCGTTCCACGACGGCAAGCAGGGATTTAAAGTGCTTCCCGCCGTATACAAAAGCGTCGTGAAATATGTTTCTGCGGCGAAAAGAGTGAATGAGGTGAAGGCGGTGGAACTTTACCAAAGCTGCAACGACTTTTTCGCTTCGTTTCCTTCGTCTTCGGTCTTGAAAGTGCATTTGTTTGACGAAGGTGAGTATGAGAAAGTCATGGAAGGAGCCATACGTATGGCCATATTGCCTCACATCATTTGTAAGGCTTCCGATGCAGGGTAAGTGACTTTTATCTATCCTTATCTTAGTTAATCTGCAAAGAATAATTTGCGTCCCGACATTGCGCAAGTTGTTTTTACACATTTCGTATGTACAAAAGATGCCCCTTATGCGCGTCGGTTTATCGCGCATAAGGGGCGTCAATGTATAAAGATGTGGGGGACTGTTCTTAGAACAGGAAATTTCTGAAGTCGTTGAATATGGCGAGCGCCATGAGCAGGAGCAGCAGAATCATGCCGACCGTTTGTGCGCGCTCCATGAACTTGTCGCTGGGCTTGCGGCCGGTGATTACTTCAATGAGAAGGAAGAACACGTGGCCGCCATCGAGTGCGGGGATGGGGAGAATGTTCATGAAGGCAAGCATCAGCGAGATGAATGCCGTGAGTTCCCAGAAGCGGCACCAGTCCCATGTGGCGGGGAAAAGACTGCCGATGGCGCCGAAGGAACCTACGCTCTTCACACCGTCGGCGGTGAACACGTATTTCAAGTCGTCCACGTAGCCCGAGAGCACGTTCCATCCGTGGGTAAAGCCGGCGGGGATGCTTTCAAGCAGGCTGAAATCAATGGTCTGTGTCTTGTAAGTACCGTCTGTAAAGGGATTGGAAAATTCCACGCCCATCTTGTAGTTGGCATCGAGCTGGAAGTGGAGTGTGTCGGTGCGGTTGGTTCCGTTGCGGAGCACCAGCACGGTGGCGGACTTCAGGCGAACGCTGTCGGCATGGGTGCCGGCTTTCAACACGTCGTTTTGCGTGTCGAGCAAGAGGTTGTATTCGTTGATGGTGGTGAACTGCTTTCCGTTGTAGCCCACCAAATGGTCTCCTGCGTGTATGCCGGCTTTCTCGGCGGGACTGTCTTTAACTACCGACTTTACTTTGGCGAGGAGCAAAGGCTCTATGAATCGCGGTTGCGATTTGATCATTTCAATCATGTTGAGATTGCCCGGCAAACTCAACTTCACTTCCTTGTTGTCGCGCAGTACGGTGGCGGAGTGGGCTTCGGAGAGGTCGCGGTAGATGTCGGCGCTGAACTTCGTGTACGTCTTGTTGTCCGTTCCCAAAAGGATGTCGCCGTCGCGGAAACCCAACTTCTGCGCCTCGGTGTTGAACTTGAAACCGTTGCTCATGTTGCGTATGGGCACGAACGTCTCGCCCCACGTGAAGAGAATGGCGGAGTAGAGGACGAAGGCAAGCACAAAGTTGACCAGCACACCGCCAATCATGATGAAGAGGCGTTGCCACGCGGGCTTGGCGCGAAATTCCCATGGCTTGACGGGTTGTTTCATTTGTTCCAAGTCCATAGACTCGTCTATCATGCCCGAGATTTTTACGTAGCCGCCGAGCGGAAGCCAACCGATGCAGTAGGTCGTGTCGCTCCATTTCGGCTTGAACTTTAGCGGGGTGAACCAGGGGTCGAAGAAGAGGCAGAACTTTTCAACGCGAACTTTGAAAAGCTTGGCGAAAAAGAAGTGTCCTCCTTCGTGGAGTAGGATGAGCAGCGAGAAGCATGCGATGAGCTGTAGCGCTCTGATGAGAAATGTTTCCACTTTTTGCGGTAGATGTGTGAATGTTTGGGAGATGAACGGCGCCAAGGGGAAAGCGCGCCGTCGGAATGTTAGCTTTTGTGTGAGGGCAATGTTCTCGGAAGGAACTTGTCTTTTTTTATTACATAGTCACCGTTAACTCATTTGCCAGGCGACGTGCTTCGCTGTCGGTGCGGAAAAGGTCGTCGAGCGAAGGCTGAGCTATGAATGTGGCGCGCTCCATCACTTGCTCGGCCATGCGTGGCATGTCCATGAAGCCGATGCGGTGTGAACGGAAGAGCGCATTTGCCACTTCTCCGGCTGCATTGAGTATGCAGGACATGTTGCCGCCTTTCTCAATGGCCTTGTAGGCAAGTGCAAGGCACGGGAAGCGGTCCATGTCGGCTGGCTCGAACGTAAGTTTGCCCAGTTTGAAGAGGTCGAGCCTTTCGCCGTTGAGCGGAAGACGCTGCGGGTAGCTGAAGGCATACTGTATGGGCAGACGCATGTCGGGCACGCCGAGCTGGGCCATGACGGCGCCGTCGCTGAATTCCACTGCCGAGTGAACTACGCTCTCGGGATGTACCACCACCTGGATGTCCTTGGGTGCCACGTCGTAGAGCCAGTGGGCTTCTATCATCTCAAAGCCCTTGTTCATCATGGTGGCGGAATCGATGGTAATCTTTGCGCCCATCTTCCAGTTGGGGTGCTTGAGTGCCTGCTCGGGGGTGACGTTGAGCAACTGTTCACGCGTAAAATGGCGGAACGGGCCGCCCGATGCAGTGAGCAATATGCGGCTCACGGGATTGCTTCCTTCTCCGTTGAGGCACTGGAATATGGCGGAGTGCTCGCTGTCGACAGGGAGGATGGGCACATGGTGTTCGGCGCAGAGCGAGCGGATGATGCTGCCTGCCACAACGAGTGTCTCCTTGTTGGCCAAGGCAATGGCTTTCTTTGCCTTGATGGCGCTTACCGTGGGGCGCAGTCCGGCAAAGCCTACCATTGCGGTGAGCACCATGTCCACTCCGTCCGACTGCACCACTTGGCAAAGGGCATCGGCGCCGGCATATACTTTCGTGGGCAATGCGTCCAAAGCCTCGCGCACTTCTTCGTAGCGCGACTCGTCGGCAATGACTACCGCGTCGGGTTTGAACTCGAGCGCTTGGGCAATGAGCAGTTCCGCGTTGCGACCGGCGGTGAGTATGGTGGCTTCAAACTTGTCGGGGTGCTGACGAATCACGTCGAGCGCCTGCGTGCCGATGGAGCCTGTGGAGCCTAATATGGCGATGTGTCTCATGGGAAAAACTTTAGTTCTGTTTGTGCCTGTGGGGATGCTGCGGCGCATCAGCTGTTAAGGTCGAGAAGGCCTTCCGGCAACTGGAGCACGAGGCGGCGCTGGCGTATGTCGTAGTCTACGAGAAAGTCGTCGTGGTAGGGAACCATGAAGTCTTCTCCCTTCTCGTTCTCGATGGTCAGCAGCGTGTTTGCCGACGAGTCGTCGACGTGGACTATGGTGCCGAGAGCGTGGCCCGCGGCGTCTTCTACGCTGAATCCGGTGAGGGCTTTGTAGGACGAGAGACCTTCCGACTCGCTTTCTTCCGCTACGCACGCTTTGGGGTAGTAGACGGAATGGCCCACAAGGGTACGTGCTTGGGCTTCGTTGTTGATGTCCTCAAACTTAAGAATCAGCGTGTCGTCGTTCTTGAAGCGGTATTCTTCCCAAAAGAACGGCACGAGAATGCCGTCCATGTCGAGCACGAGGTATTCTGCCGAACCCGTGTCGAAGCAGTCGTCGGTGAACGAGAGTTCCACTTCGCCGCGCAGTCCGCGGTGCTTGGTGATGTATCCTATTTTGAAGACAGTTTCCTGACGAATCATGTTTCTTGTTGAAGGGAAAATCTGTGTTTATGGGTGGAGATGCCGTTGTCAGTCGATGCGCTTGATGTGTGCGCCAAGGGCGGTGAGGCGTGCCTCTATGTTTTCGTATCCGCGGTCAATCTGCTCCACGTTGTCAATTTGGCTCGTACCTTCTGCGCTGAGCGCAGCAATGAGCATGGCAATGCCGGCACGGATGTCGGGCGAAACCATACGGTGGCCGCGAAGGTGAATCTGGTTGTTGTGGCCTACCACTACGGCGCGGTGCGGGTCGCAGAGAATAATCTGTGCACCCATTTCTATGAGTTTGTCCACGAAGAAAAGGCGGCTTTCAAACATCTTTTGGTGAAAGAGCACCGAGCCGTGGGCTTGCGTGGCCACTACGATGAGCACACTGATGAGGTCGGGGGTGAGTCCCGGCCAGGGAGCGTCGGCAAGCGTCATGAACGAACCGTCTACGAACGACTCTATCATGTAGTGGTCCTGACGGGGAATGAATATGTCGTCGCCTTCTATGCTGAACTGCACGCCAAGGCGGCGGAAGGCTTCGGGGATGATGCCGAGGTGCTTTATGCCGGCGTTGCGGATGGTGAGTCCGTCGCCCACCATGGCGGCCATGCCGATGAACGAGCCTATTTCTATCATGTCGGGCAGGATGGTGTGTGTGCACTCGTGCAGACTTTCCACGCCCACAATGGTCAGCAGGTTGGAGGCGATGCCCGAGATGCGTGCGCCCATGCCGTTGAGCATGTGGCAGAGCTGCTGAATGTAGGGCTCGCAAGCGGCGTTGTAGATGGTGGTGGTGCCTTTTGCCATCACGGCGGCCATGATGATGTTTGCCGTACCCGTGATGGACGCTTCGTCGAGCAGCATGTAGGTACCTTCAAGCTTGTCGGCCACGATGTGGAACGTGCCGTTGTCTTCGTTGATGTGGAAGTGGGCGCCAAGCTTCTTCATGCCGTAGAAGTGCGTGTCGAGGCGGCGTCGGCCTATCTTGTCGCCGCCGGGCTTGGCTATGACGGCTTTGCCGAAACGTGCCGTGAGCGGCCCGATGAGCAACACCGAGCCGCGGAGCTTGGCGCAGTGGGCTACGAACTCGGGGCTGTAGATGAAGTCGAGGTTGATGTGGGCGGCGCAGAAGGTGCAGTCGCCGGGGGCATTCCATTTGGTGCTTACCCCCATCTTCTCCAATAGGCCGATGAGGTTGTTCACGTCGAGAATGTCCGGTATGTTCGTTATGCGTACTTCGCTTTGGGTGAGGAGCGTGGCACAGATAACTTGGAGCGCCTCGTTCTTGGCTCCTTGGGGAACAATCTCTCCCTTGAGGCGGTGACCGCCTTCTATGATGAATGAGGCCATATGTTGTTCGTGTCGTTGTCGAACCGTCAGATGTGATGTGGCGGTCGGGTTGATTTGAGGTCTTTGCTGTGGCGGGGAATGTCGGCGCATCGAGGCTTCGTGCCAACGACTAACGCTTTTCTGCGCCCCCAGGGATATTATACGAGTCCCTTGTTCTTTCGTGTGCGGAACTTGTTGTCGGTGATGCGGATGAGCGGCGCGCTGTCAAAGTTGGGCTGCACGGAGCCGTCGGTGTAGTAGGTGATGTCGCGGGCCACCTTGGAGTCTTCCACGCCGTCGCCTTTCCAGTCGGCAAGGTTGCGCTTCATGCGGTTGGCTATGAGGCGCGTCAGCTCGTCGCGCTTGGGGCCTGCAGGCGTTTCCTCCAGTTCGCCCATGGCGCGTTCGATGAGTCGGCCGTAGTGGCGGAAGCGGATGAAGCCTTTGGGGTAGGGGAGTTGCTTGGGCTTGACGGGAGTTGCCGATTTCTCTACGGGGTAGGGGTAGTTGATGTTCAGCTTGTAGTCGGAGAGGTAGGCTAAGTGGTCCCATATCTTATGCTGGAAGTCGGGCACGTCCTTCATTTTGGGGTTGAGGCCCATCATTACCGAAACGATGGCTTCGGCGTAGTTCTGGCGCTCGGCGTCGTTTTCTATGGTCATGGCATATTCTACCATGTCCTGCACGAGCCGTCCGTATTCCGGCATTTTCAATGCTTCGCGGGTGGAGTTGTATTCAAGTTTTTGCTGCTTTTCGGCAGCGTGTATCCAGGGATTCTCGGGTATGTCGTTGCGCATATTGGCGTGAAAGTGTCGTTTGTTGATGCTTTGTGGGGAAGGCGTCTGCGGGCCAGCGTTCATTAGAACTCTTGATGTGATGGCTGGCTTACAAAAGTTTCTTTGACTGCGTGGCCACGAACTCTTTCAAGTAGAACGGTTCGAAGTAAGCCACGTCTTCGAAGTCTTCGCGTGCGAGCGCCATCTCGGCAAGCGGAATCATGTGTTTCGCCAAAGGTTTCGCATTAGCAATGAAGTGGGCGTTGGGGTGGGTTATCACGCTTGTGCACTTGTCGGCACCGTTGCCCATGAAATAGACGGGGTGTTTCTCGAGAAGTTCTGCAAAGGAGTTTTCGTCGACCACCACTGCCTGCGTGGGCATCACTTCCCGCAGCGCGCGGTCGTATACGGCGCAGTAGACCTCCATGCGCCGTGCGTCTATCATGGGGCAGAGCAGGGCGTCTTCGGGAAGTTCTTTATGGAGCAGAGTGGGCACGGTGATGAGTTTCAGCGTAGGCACGCTGAGCAGACGTGCGTTTCTGCCGTAGGCCACGCCTTTCGCTGTGCTTACTCCTATGCGGAGACCGGTGTAGGAACCGGGACCTTTGCTCACGCAAACGGCATCGATGGGGATGGCGTGGCTGTCGGCAAACGACACGGCGCTTTCCACAAATGGGGCAAGCACCTTGGCATGGGAAGGTCCGTTTTCGTCCCTTTCTTCGTAGATGCAGGCGCCGTCTTGGGAGAGGGCTACGGAACAAACGGAAGTGGACGTTTCAATGTGGAGTATGCAGGACATGCTTGTAAGAAAATCTATTGAAAGGATTAGGATGAACGTGCCGGCATCGGTGAGGCAAACGTTCCTTTTCTATATATATAATGGGCGATTCCTTAAAATCAAAACGTCGGAATAACCCTAATTTGATTGCAAACTTACGGAAAATAGCCGAAATGGGCGAATGCGGCTATGGGAAAGTTTCGTGGGGAAGATTCTGTAAATTGCCGAACTTATGAATCTCTCAACTGCGTAAGGAGCGTTTCTCAACTGCGTAAGGAGCGTTTCTCAACTGCGCATGGAGCGTTTTTCAATTGCGCAGGTAGAGTTTTTCAACTGCGCATGGAGCGTTTGCAGTAGCCCATGGGGGTGACGTTTTCAAAACGTCACGCTCTACACAGACATACACGCGCGTGCATCCTTTTATATGTGTAATATACAAAGCGCAGCGCATGGGGGTCAAGACTCCTGTCTTGACTGATAAGGGCGAACCTTTCATAAAGCGCAGCCGCGCAGTAGCCTCCGTGAGGCCGTGTAGAGCGTGACGTTTTGAAAACGTCACCCCCATGGAAGGCGCAGCCGCGCAGAAGCCTCCGTGAGGCCGTGTAGAGCGTGACGTTCTGAAAACGTCACCCCCATGGAAGGCGCAGCCACGAAGAACGGTCCGTGATCGCCGTGTAGAGCTGTCAAGACGGGAGTCTTGACCCCCATGCGCTTCGCGCCAAAATTGCGTAAGTGTTTTGTGTCCCCTATATGCCGAAGAAACCTCCGCATTTTAACACTGAGAATCGCGTAGAAATCACCAACTGCCCAGTCGCTCGCAAATACGCGATTTTCAGCGCGTGAAGAAATTCGGTATATTGAACAATGTTGAGCAATATAAGAATATATTCCGCCGTCCGTTGTAAAACGCGCCGTAAACGAGCTTTCGCGAGCACAGTTTTTGTAAAAATTCCAAGGCATCTAGAAAAAACTCCCCCTAGCCCCAACGTTTTGGGCCTAAGGGGAATTTTTACAAGATGCCTGACTGTTGAAAAAACGCAGTTCGCACCGCTCATCAGAGCCGTGCTTTTCTTCTAGTTCGTGAATCCACGTTGTCAATATTTAGTCACAGATTTAACAAGCGTAAAAGAGTGTTGCCCGTGGAGCGGGACGCTTAAAAAATCAACGCTTTGTGACGACGCCCGTGTTGCTTATGTCGACGCTGGGCTCGGGAAAGTCGGCAAGGGTGAGCGTGCGTATTTCTTTTGCCGCAAGGTTGTTGCGGTCGGTGCGCGGACCGCGGCCGTATTGCTGGACGAAGGAATGGATGCGCCCGTTGCGGAATGTGCCGTCGGCGGTGTTGATGTGGAGTTCAAGCACCGGAGCATAACCCGAAATGCCGCTGATGTTGATGCCGTAAGGCGTGCAGAAGTTTCCCAGACTGTAAGCAATGAAGTGTCCGTCGTAGACCTCTACGGCACGCACCACGTGCGGTCCGTGTCCGTACACCACGTCGGCGCCGTTGTCGATGCAGAAATGGGCAAATCGGCGAAGGTCGCCGCGTTTCTCTTTCAGGAAAAGTTCTTCGCCGTAGGGCAGGTGGCTGTGCTGGGTTCCTTCCGCTCCTCCGTGGAACGAAACGACCACGATGTCGGCTTTCTTGCGCAGCTCGCCGATGATGCGCTTTGCCGTGCCGAGGTCGGCATGCTGAAGCGTGTAGGCGTTGTGGCCGAAGGCGCAGAATCCGAACCGTATGCCGTTGCGCACCACTACGGCGCTCTCCGTTCTTCCCGCTATGCCGGCAAAGGCAATGCCGCAGTCGGCGAGTGTGGCTTCCGTGGAAGCGATGCCTTTGTAGCCGAAGTCGAAGGCGTGGTTGTTTGCCATGCTCAGGAAGTCCAAGCCGGTTTCCTTAAGCCAGCGTCCGTAGCGTGTGGGCACACGGAAAGCGTAGTCGTACGCTCCGTCTTCTTTCGTGGTGCGTCCGGTGTCGGCAAGCGCGCCTTCCATATTGCCGGCTGCCACGTCGGCACGTGAAAGTATGGCTTTCACGTCGCGGAAGAGTAGGGCGCCGTCCTTTTCCGGCAAACGTTCTTTAGGGAACGTAGTGCCCGGCATGATGTCGCCGACGAGTGCCAGCGTGGCGGTGTCCTTGAGGGAGGAACTGCGTTCGCCTTCGGTCGCGGAGGCCGTTGCTCCATCGCCGCCGTGCTTGCTGCTATCGTTTGGTGCAGTGGAAGTGCAGGCGACGGATATGGCAGCAAAGGTAAAGAGCGTAAGAATGAGTTTCATGTTGTAAATGTCATGCTATATCAATGCGGAAAGTGCGTTCTGTCAACAAATTGCAAATTAAGTACTTTCCTTTTAGAAACAGTGTGATAAACGGGATAAAAAAACGATGATGGATTGGTGTATACGAAGATTCTTCTTACTTTTGCATCAACATTTGCGGCAGTAGCTCAGTTGGTAGAGCATTGGCTTCCCAAGCCAAGGGTCGCGGGTTCGAGCCCCGTTTGCCGCTCATGCAGAAAAGTATGCAGATACACGCCTCGGGCGGTTCCTTCTTCGGCCGTCCTTAAAATCCTAGCAGTATGGCATATGTGTTAGTAACCATTATCGCGCTGGCCCTTATTCTTATAGCGACCGACAAGTTGAACCGAATCAACAAGGCGGCCGTAGCTATGTTCGCCGGTGTGGCTTGCTGGTTGCTTTATATTGTAGAAGGCGCATCGTTCGTCCACGATGTGCATCCCGAAGAATTTTCCTCCTATCTTACTTCCCATGGCGAACTTGGCCGCTCTGCGGTCAAGCAGTTCATTGCGTCGCACGTGTTTATGAAATATGTGGCCCGCTGTGCCGACATCGTGCTCTTCCTTATGGCCACGACGACCATTGTGGAAGTGCTCAACCACAACGGCTGCCTCGACTTCATACGCCACAGGCTGCGCAACTGCTCGTCGCGGAAGTTTATATGGCTTTCCACGCTCATCACATTTGTGCTTTCGGCCAACGTGGACAACCTCGTCATCACCATCCTCCTTCTCAGCATCGTCCATCCCCTTCTGCAAGAGGGAAAGGCAAAGCGCCTGGTTATGGTCAACACCGTGGTAGCAGCTTGCACGGGCGGTGCGGTGACGGTGATTGGCGACATGACGAGCCTCAAGCTATGGTGTGACGGACTCGTGACGCCTACCAACTACTTCGCCACGCTCATCCTTCCAGTAATGGCTTGCCAAGGAACTGTCACTTGGCTCATAAGCCGCGAACTGCCCGAGCGCTTGAGATATTCCGAGCAACTCCCCACGTTCCGTGGCGACGACAACCTTTTGCCCGCCTGGCAAAAAGCCCTTATGCTCTTTATCGGCATAGGCGGCTTGTGGTTCATACCCACGTTCCACCGCATCACGCTCCTTCCGCCTTTCGTAGGCGCGCTTTGCGTGTTGGCATTCTTGTGGATTATCAACGAAGTGATGAACCGCAAACTCATCGCAAGCGACCAAATGGTGCGCAAGCGCATGCCGATGGCGCTTCAGTATGCCAACATGCAGAACATGCTCTTCTTCATCGGACTCATGCTCATGTTCGGCGCCTTTGTAGAGTCGGGACTTGCGCAAAGCTTCGTGGCATGGATATTCAGCCACAGCATCAACCTCTTTGCGGTGAATCTCTGCATGGGAGCCGTGTCGGCTTTGGTGGGCAACCTTCCCACGCTCGTTGCCGGCGTAGACGTGTTCGGCATGGCCAACACGACAGTTTCACCCGATTCGCCGCTTGCGGCAGAGGGCTATTTCTGGCCCATGCTGAGCTACTGCGCTTCGGTGGGCGGACTGCTTCTCTCCACTTCAAGCATTGCCGGCCTTGCGGTGATGCGTATGGAGCGCATTACGTTCGGCTGGTATTTCCGCCATGTCACGCCCAAAATACTTTTGGGTTTCCTTGCGGGATTTGCCGTGCTCACGGCCGTAGTGCTCCTTTACTATTGATACACCACATTGCCGGCTTCGCTGAAGTCCGGCAAGTTTTAAAATAAGAATATTCAAACAAATTGTTCCACAATGGGAAAAATAAGATGTGTCGGCGTGCTGACCTCCGGTGGCGACGCTCCCGGAATGAACGCAGCCATCCGCTCGGTAACGCGTAGCGGCATTTGCAACGGTTTCAAGATTAAAGGCATCTATCGTGGTTACGACGGCCTTATCAACGACGAGGTGAAGCTCTTCACCACGGAAGATGTGAGCAACATCATCCAGACTGGCGGTACCATATTGCGTACGGCCCGCTCCAAGGAGTTCCAAACGGCTTCGGGACGCAAGAAGGCCTACGAAACGCTTCGCAAGGAAGCTATCGACGCACTCATCGTCATCGGCGGTAACGGTTCGTTGACCGGTGCCATGAAGCTCGCCGAGGAGTACGACTTCCCCTGCATCGGACTTCCCGGTACCATCGACAATGACCTCTACGGTACCGACAGCACCATCGGTTACGACACCACGCTCAACACCATCACCGACTGCGTAGACAAAATCCGCGACACGGCAACTTCCCACGAACGCATCTTCTTCGTGGAAGTGATGGGACGCGATGCCGGCTTCCTTGCACAAAACAGTGCCATCGCGGCAGGTGCCGAAGCTGCCATCATTCCCGAGGACTCCACGGGCTCTGACCAGCTCATACAGTTCATGGAGCGCGGTATACGCAAGAGCAAGAAGAGCTGCATAGTCATCGTGAGCGAAAGCCCCAAGTGCGGCGCCATGTACTATGCCGAGCGCGTGAACCAAGAATATCCCAACTTCGACGTGCGTGTGTCCATCCTCGGGCACCTTCAGCGCGGTGGACGTCCTTCTGCCCGCGACCGCATACTTGCCTCGCAGGTGGGCGTGGGAGCTATTGAAGCGCTCGTGCAGGGTCAGCGCAACGTGATGGTCGGCGTGCGCAACAACGAAGTGGTTTACGTCCCCTTCGTCGATGCCGTCGGCAAGCGCAAGGCCATGGACAAAAAGCTCATCAAGGTGCTTGACGAGCTTTCGATTTAACTTACAGGCCTAACAGTCAAAGAAACAACCCCGACACAAACCTTTATTAGAAGAGTTTGTGTCGGGGTTGTTCTGTGGTGCAACCTGTCAGTCGTGGAAATCCTTAGAAGCAGCTTATTTTATCAGCGAGAGGTAAAGCGCTTCGTATTGCCTGGCCACTTTGAGGTAGTTGTGGTGCTTGTTAATGTATTCCGTGCTTTCGCGGCGAAGTCGTGGAATGAGTTCGTCGCGGTGGTCAACGAGGTACAGCAATTTTTTGTACACGTCGTCCTCCGTGGGCTCCACGTTGACCACAGGGCGCAATTCGTCCTCGTGGATGATGGCATAGTTCTCCGGTTCGGCGCCTCCCACGTTGATGAGGCCGTGGCTCATGGCTTCCAGCGCATTCATGGCGGGCGTGTAGGAGTAGAGCTGGTCAAGAATCACTTCGCTTTCGGCAAGCAGTCTCACGTATTCGTTGAAGGGGAGCGACACGGCTTTGTGGACAATGCACCCTTCGGGGCGCTCTGCCTTTACGCGTTCGAGTGCGCGCAGCATGATGTCGGTGCCTTTGTAGGCAGAGCGTTGCTCCTGTATGCCGATGAAGAAACGGACGGGCGCGCCTGCTTTTCTCTGCGGCGTTTCGGTCGTCGGGGTTTCCACGATGGGGAAGGGAATGAAATGGAGCTTTTCGGTGGGGGTGAAATGATTGCGGTAGCTGGCGTAGTATTCGTAGAGACCTGCCACGATGGCATCGGCATCGGCTGCCACGATGCGGTTGAGCTCTCCTTTCGGGCCGTTGAGCCAGTCGCGTTTGAATACGGCGTTTTCTTCCGACAGGCGTTCACTGTGGCCGAAATTGAAGTCGCTGTAGCGGAAGGTCTTCATGTCGAGGCATGCCTTTACGTAGTAGTGGTCCATGCCGAAGGCGCCCATCACGATGCGGCCGTTGTGCTTGCGGAGATATTTGTAAAAGGGAAGAATGCGCTCGCCTTTAAGGGCAATGAACACGGGATTGATAATCTGCACGATGTCGAAGCCCTTGAACTTTCTGAAGTTGCGCAACAGATGCCACATGAAGCGCAGCGTGTCGACAGGCGACGACGTGTCGCGACGAAGGTCGATGTCGCGCGGATAGTTTTTCCATCCGTCCCCGTCGGAGGCCACCACCACTTCGTGCCCCAGGCGTTTGAGACCTTCAGCCAGTGTGTGGTGTACGTTGCTGTATTCGCCTAATAGCAGGATTTTCATGTTACGAATTAGTGTTGTGGCTCTTCGAGAGATAACGTGCAAAGATTTCGGCTGCCGTGCGCACCATTTCAGAGCAAGGGCGCTTCTTGTAGTACTCCTTTGTGCGCGGTTCGGCTTCCGACGTGATTGTTGGCTGTTTCAGACCGAGCAATTCTGCACAAACGAGAGAACCGTTGACGCGCTTGAATTCTGCAGCCAACTGTTGCACAACGGCATAGTTGTGGCTTTTGCCTGCGCGGTCGGCGCCGTCGGTGACACCGCAGTCGAGTCCGCAGAGGAGAAACATGCCGCAGGCTGCACCGCACGTTTCGCGCATGCGGCCTATGCCACCGCCGAAGGAAGCGGACATGCGAAGGGCTTGCTCCTCTGTAAATCCGTAGAGGTCGGCAAATGCTGCTACCACACTTTGTGAGCAGTTGAAGCCTTGTGAAAAGAGTTCTGTGGCACGCGTCACGCGTGAAGCCATTTCGGGGCTAAGTTCCCCTTGGGCCAATATGTCGATGGATTCTTCCACGTTGTGGTCTGATTTTTATAATTTTGTGAGCTAAACAAGCATGTCTAATCTCAACGAATTATGATGCGTTTAAACGTTATTCTCCTTCTCGCTGCCTCCGCGTTGTGCGTGACGGGCTGTCAGGAAAACTTCGACAAGCGCCTGCAGCGTGAGGCGCGGGAGTATACCGAGAAACATTGTCCTGAAGAGTCGGAACCGGGCACTACGCTCGACAGCCTGACTTACGACGTCTCAAGCCGAGTCTACAGTATGTACTACACGCTTAGCAGTGAAAACGAAGCCGTGTTCCGCTCCAGCCTTGCCTATGTTCGCGACGGCCTTGTAGAACGTTTGGTGATGGACGAAAAGTCTAAAACCATTAAGGAACACGACGTGAATTTCCGTTTCGTGTACCGCTTGAAGGATGGCAAGTTGGTTTATGAAGCCACGCTGAAGCCGTCGGATTATAAGAATTAGTGAAACCTTGCGTTTCGGTAATGTGCAAGAAGTGACTTGCGCAATTTTTAATGCGAAGCGCATGGGGCGTATTCTATTTGCGCGTGAGGGTGACGTTATCAAACCATCACGCTCTACACACGCAGTCACAGACTGTTTTGCGTGGCTTCGCTTTGTCATCTTCGTGCTCATCTGTCAAGACAGGAGTCTTGACCCTCCTGCGCTTCGCCCGCAAATACCGTTTGGGCAAAAGCTCAAATTGTTTTTTTACACGTCACTTATTTCACGCTGGCTATAGCTTCAAGGGCGCGTGCCAGTTGGTCGGGGCAGGAGGTTCCCTTCATGCCGCACTCTATGCCTTTCAGTCGTGTGGCTACTTCTTCGGGGCGCATGCCGCGCACGAGTGCAGAGATTCCTTGCAGGTTGCCGTTGCATCCTCCTTCGAAACTGACGGAAGCAATGCGTCCATCATCGTCTAAGGTGAGGTGGATGCTGCGACTGCAAACGCCTTGTGTGCGAATGTCGTATGTTTTCATGTGGCAGGGATTCTTTATGTGCAAATGCTTCACAAGCGAGCTATGGAACTGCGTGCATGCCGCCGTTTCGTAGCTCGCTTGTTTTTTTGATATGGGGCTCTAAGCCTCTTTTGTCAATGCCGGAGGGATTAGTCCTCAGCGGGTTTCATGTTGGTGTAGACGGTCTGCACGTCGTCGAAGTCCTCGAGGCGTTCTACCATCTTGTCGATGCTTTCGCGCTCTTCGGGAGTGACTTCCTTGAGATCGTTGGGGATGTAGGTGAACTCAGCGCCGACTACTTCAAATCCGTTCTCTTCGAGATGGTTCTGGATTTGGCTGAAGCATTTGGGGTCGCCGTAGATGGTCACGCTTCCTTCTTCTTCGTCTTCGTCGTATTCGTCTTCAACTCCGTAGTCGATGAGCTCGAGAATGAGTTCGTCCATGTCAACGCCGTCCTTCTTCTTGAAGGAGAACACGCACTTGTGGTCGAAGAGGTAAGCGAGCGAGCCCATTGTGCCGAGGTTGCCGCTGAACTTGTTGAATACCGAGCGAACGTCGCCTACGGTACGGGTGGGGTTGTCGGTGAGCGTGTCCACGAAGATGGCCACACCGTGAGGACCGTAGCCTTCGTAGGTCATGGTCTTGTATTCGCTCTGGTCCTTGCCCATTGCGTTCTTGATGGCGCGTTCAATGTTGTCCTTGGGCATGTTCTCGCGCTTGCAGGTGGCGATGAGTGCACGGAGGGTGGGGTTGTTTTCGGGTTCGGGACCGCCGGCCTTTACTGCCACGGCAATTTGCTTGCCCAGTTTCGTGAATGTGCGGGCCATGTGACCCCAACGCTTCATTTTCGTTGCTTTTCTGTATTCAAAAGCTCTTCCCATAGGATATGTTATGTTGTTTTGTTGTGATTTCTGTTCGTCTTGTGTGCGTGTTTACGCTTAGCGCAGTGAGGCACCGAGCTGCTTCTCCAGGTTCTGGATGATTTTCTTCATCACGGCTTCGGTCTGCTTGTCGTTCATCGTCTTGCTCTCGTCCTGGAGCGTGAAGTTGACGGCGTAGCTCTTCTTACCGGGTGCAAGGTTCTTGCCTTCGTAGACGTCGAAGAGTTCTACGTTCTTAAGAAGTTTCTTTTCAGAAGCGTAGGCAATCTTCTCAATCTGTGCAAACTCTACGCTTTGATCCACGAGCAGTGCGAGGTCGCGGCGAACGGCAGGATATTTGGCAATCTCTTTGAAACTTACGGGCTTCTTCGGGAGTTTCTTCATGAGAAGCGTCCAGTTGAGCTGCGCGTAGTAGACTTCCTGGTCAATGCCTTGTGCTGCGCAGAGTTCCTTCTTCACGAGTCCGAACTCCACGTAGGTCTTTCCGTTGCGGTCGTTGATGGCGAGGCTCTTGCTGAAGATGTCGTTCTTTCCGGCTTCTTCCACGAAGGCGCCGAGTGCTATGCCGGCGCGGCGCAGAATGTTGTAGACCGTAGCCTTGAGCTGGTACACGCTGGAAGCTTCCGTGGCATGAGCCCAAGAGCTTTCTACGCGGTTGCCTGTGAGCCAAAGGCTGAGGAAGTTGTATTCGTTGTAGGCGGCGAGCACGCGTTCTGCATCGCGCTTTGATTCGTCGAAGTAGTAGCAGTTGCCCACTTCAAAGAAACGGAGATTGCCGTTCTTGCGGTTTACGTTGTGTGCAATGCTTTCAAGTCCGCCGAAGAGCAGCGTTTGGCGCATCACGTTGAGGTCGGAGCTCAGCGGGTTGATTACGCGTACGAGGTGTTCGGCGGCGTAAGTCTGGAGCTTCGTGTAGTAGGCCTCTTTGGTGAGCGAGTTGTTGAGAATTTCGCGGTAGCCTTCGCCAACGAGCTGTTCGCTTACGGTGTTCTGGAGCTTGTATGCCTTGTCGATGTCGCCCTTGAGCGTAAGGCTCGACTTTACTTGGGTGGGCAGTTCCACGTTGTTGTAGCCATAGATGCGGAGCACGTCTTCAACTACGTCGCAGGGGCGCTGCACGTCCACGCGGTAAGCGGGTACTTTGAGTTCAAGCCCTTCTTCCGTTTCGTTGGCAATGGTCATCTCAAGTGAGGTGACGATTTCCTTGATGATGTCGGCGGGGATGGTCTTGCCTACAAGGTCGTGAACGTATTTGTAGTCGAGCTTTACGTCGAAGGCCTTGGTAAGTCCGGGAGCTTCCACGTCTTTGATTTCCATGGCTATTTCGCCACCGGCGAGTTCCTTGGCCATGAGAGCCGCAACTTTGAGGGCGTAAATCTGTCCGTCGGGGTCGATGCCGCGCTCGAAGCGGAAGGAAGCGTCGGTGCTCATGCCGTGGCGGCGTGCGCTTTTGCGAATCCAAGTGGGGTTGAAGTAGGCGCTCTCGAAGAGCACGTCTTTTGTGGTTTCATAGGTGCCGGAACCTTTGCCGCCCATCACACCGGCAATGCACATGGCGTCTTTGGTGTTGCAGATGGCGAGGTCGCGGTCGGTAAGCGTGTGTTCCACTCCGTCGAGTGTGGTGAACTTCGTGCCGTCGGGCATAGCTTTCACTACCACTTTGTTGCCTTCAATCATGTCGGCGTCGAAGCAGTGGAGGGGCTGGCCGTAGGCCATCATCACGTAGTTTGTGATGTCTACAATGTTGTTGATGGGACGAAGACCGATGGTCTCGAGCTTCTCCTGAAGCCATTTGGGGCTTTCCTTCACTTCGCAGTTCTTCACCGTCACGGCGCAGTAGCGGGGACATGCTTCGGTGTTTTGCACGTCGATGTCGATGTCGAGGTCGTGCGAGTCTACTTTGAAGTTGCTTACATCCATGCGGTGGAGCGCGGTCTTATGGCCGTTGCGCACGAGCCATGCGTAGAAGTCGCGTGCCACACCGTAGTGTGAGCAGGCGTCGGCACGGTTGGCGGTGATGTCCACTTCAATGACGTAGTCGCTTTCCAATCCATAGTAGTCTGCGGCTTTCATGCCTACGGGCGTGTCGGCGGGAAGCACGATGATGCCGTCGTGGCTGGTGCCTACGCCAATCTCGTCCTCGGCGCAAATCATGCCGAGACTTTCTACGCCACGGAGCTTGGAGCGCTTGATGGTGAAGCATTGGTCGCCGTCGTAGAGTTTCGTGCCGAGGGTGGCTACGATGACCTTCTGGCCAGCTGCCACGTTGGCGGCTCCGCAAACGATCTGCGAGGGTTCTCCCGTGCCGAGGTCTACGGAGCATATGTGCATGTGGTCGCTGTTGGGGTGGGGGGCGCAGGAGAGCACGTGGCCCACAACGAGACCTTCAAGTCCGCCTTTGATGGCTTGCACTTCTTCCACTCCGTCCACTTCGAGTCCCTCGCTGGTGAGGGCGTCGGCCACTTCCTGTGCCGTCATGTCGAAGTCGACATATTCTTTCAACCACTTGTAGGATATATTCATGATGTGTGATTATTTGTCTCAATTGTTTTAAGCGCATAGGATGATAGTGTACATGGCGCGCTGTGCCATGCTCTTCGTCCGCGCTTTTACGAACGCGTGCAAAGTTACAAGTTTTTTGCGAATTTGTGCATATTTTCTTCCGCTACGTTTGTAGAGGCACTAACGTTGAACTCCAAGGCACGCCGTAAAAATTCCAAGGCACGGTGTAAGAAATGCAATGCATGGTGTGTAGACTCGGTTAGGCCACTTCACTCTTGTCTGTCAAGACGGGAGTCTTGCCCCCATGCGCTTCGCTACAGATTGTTGCATTTCTTTACTAACGCGTGCGTATGCGTACATAGATATTGGTGCTCAATCTGATAAGGGCGTTTTTTCTACCCTGAGCATAGCCCAGGGCTAGGCATCGTTGGGCTTTCAGTTCGTCCTCAATCAAAATCGGGGTATTCGGTAAATGTAATGTGTGTAGAGGTTTCGGAACGGCAGAAGCGTACGCGGAAAGAAAGGTGGAAAAATAAAAAGCGAGGCGTTTCTCAACGTCTCGCTATTTCGTTTTTGATAGGTATTAGTCCTTAAGGTAAAAAGATTGTTTCTAGGATAACGCTGCAAATGTAGGCCGTTTTTCCGAAACTGCCAAGTAGACTGCAGTTTTTTCTTGTTATTTCTTTGAAATATTTTTCACCGTAAGGACTTTGTCTGCAAAATGTGGATTACAAACGCTGCAGTACTTGGGTGATGAGTGTGTCGATGGACTGCTTGTAGTTCGTGTTGGCGCGACCGGCCACGCGGTTGGCGATGACCATGCACACCGTGGTGGCTTTATGTCCCATGAGGCGGGCGAGTCCGGCTACGGCGCTGCTTTCCATTTCGAAGTTCGTCACTTGGTGGCCTTCGTAGTTGAATGCTTCTATTTTGGCGTTGGCTTCGGGGTCGGCGAGCGGCAGACGGAGTTTGCGACCTTGCGGTCCGTAGAATCCGCCGCAAGCGATGGTCACGCCGCGGACCATATTGTCGGAGGCTATGCGCTCGAGGAGTTCGTCGTTGCACTTGATCACGTAGGGGTGGGCTATGCACTGTGTGCCGTGCCAGTTCATGTGGGCGAGGAAGGCTTCTTCGAACTTGAGGTCGCACACCTCGTTGCGTCCGTCGTAGAAGTTGAGGAGCCCGTCGAAACCGATGCTGTACTCGCTGGCGACGAATGTGCCTTCGGGGGTGAAGGGCTGCAATCCGCCGCAAGTGCCTACGCGCACGATTTCGAGTTGGCGGAATTGGGGTTTAATGGTGCGCGTGGCGAAGTCAATGTTGGCGAGCGCGTCGAGTTCGTTGAGTACGATGTCGATGTTGTCGCAGCCGATGCCCGTAGAGAGCACGGTGATGCGCTTGCCTTCGAAAGTGCCGGTGATGGTGTGGAATTCGCGGCTTTCAACGTCGCATTCCGTGGTGTCGAAGTGTGCTGCTACAACGGGCACGCGTCCCGGGTCGCCAACGAGGATTACTTTGTCGGCGAGTTGCTCGGGTTTGAGGTGGAGGTGGAAAATGGTGCCGTCGCTGTTGATGATGAGTTCTGAAGATGGAATGGGTGTAGACATGGTTAGTGGTTGTATGTTGTTATAAACTGAATTTCCGGTATTTTGGACTCTTAGGAGAGCTTGAGTGCTCAAGTAGCGTTTGCGGGCGAAGCGCATGGAGGTCACGACTCCAGTCTTTGACTGTTTTACACGGCTGTTGAAAGCGCAGCCACGTAAAACGCTATAGGCCGCGCTTGTCTGTCGAGAATGGAGTCTTGACAGACAAGCGCGCTTCGCATGAAAATTGTTCCGGCTCTTTATATATTGCTTAATTTGCCGTTTCGCTGATTCTCATGTTTTTGCAAAGCTCTTTGTAGGCATTGCGGAGGGTGGGGATGGAAGTGTTCAATTCTTTCAGTTCGGCTTTTATGCTTGCCGAGGTTCCGCTTTGCGCCACTTGCAGCTCAAGTTCGTCGCGCCGGGCGAGTTTGGTGTTTAGCTGGCCGAGCGTTTCGTCGGCTTGCTCTGCGATTCGTCGCGCAGCTTCACTTTTGAATTGCGAGAGGGATGTGTAGACCGTGTGGTCGTTGATCACGTAGCGGTGGGCAAGCTCTTTGGCTGATGTGTTTCCCGATTTTGCCGCGTTCCATTTGCCGAGCGCTTCCTTTACGGTTGCATTGTCCGTTTGCGTGTCGGCGATGGAGGCAATGCGTGCGGCGCGTATCACTTCTTCTTCGTTGGAGCTGGTGAGCTCGTATACGTCGCGGGTAGAACTGGGGATGAACACATAGATGCACACTTTGTCCGCAGGTTGGTTGCGGTCGGTGACGAACCATCCTATGTTGTTTTGCTCATCAATGCCCATGAGGTAGTCGTTGGCGGGTGAGTTGAACGGCATGCCCATGTTTTCTGCTTTGAGGAACTGTCGTGTGTCGGTATTGTAACGGGTCACGAAGATGTCGTATCCGCCAAGGCTTTCGTCGCCTTGTGCTGCGAAGTAGAGCGTGAGTCCGTCGGGCATGACGAACGGGTAGTCGCGGTCGGCTTCCGTGTTGTCAAGTCCGTTGAGCGGCGAGGGTGCGCCCCATTTCTTGCCGTTGCGGTAGGCGGTCCACAGGCCTTTGGCTTGTCCGGTAGTGTCGGTGGCGGCAAAGTATATGTGGTCGGCAAGTTCGTTGATGAATGCCGTCTGTCCCAACTCAGCGGGAAGTTGGGATAATGTGGCCTTAATGCTCTCCGTGTTGGCAATGGTGCCTGCTTGCGGATTGAACTTGAGCGCTTCAAGCACGTGGTCGCGGTCTACCACGAAACTGTCGATGAACGTCACTTTCTCTGTGCCGCGCAGCATGTCCTGTCCCATGTTGGCACGGGCAAGGTCGGCCTCTAGGCGTTCCGTGCTTTTGTTGGCTTTGTGGGCGGCGGCAATCTCGCGTTGGATGGCTTGGGCGGCTTTGCCGAATTCGTAGCGTTGCATATACTCTTCGGGAGTGAGAGCCGCTTCCTTGGGCGCTGCGTTTTTTGTGCTTGTCGCTTTGCGTTTGCTCTGGGCATAAGAGGGTAGGGCAAGCAACAGCGCGAAGGCGAAAAGGAGCGCGGGGTGTATGGAGTGACGGGTGTGTGTCATGGTTTTGCTTGTTGGAAAAATATATCGGATAATATTGGCGCCCGATAGAAGCGCATTCAAAAGTACGCTTTTTCTTTTAAATGCCGTGTGGAGTGTAGTGGATTTTGCGTACTTTTGCCGAATATTGGCAGAATGCCGGTGTGTTTTATATGTATTCAAGAGCGATACGTTTCTCTTGAATGCTGATAATTCTTATTGTGGCCGTATGGCTGCTTTTCAAGCACTATCGCTATAATGAAACGACAATATTTGTTACGGAGCTTTTTGCTCCTTGCCTTATTCGTATGCCTTTGGTCAGTTCCGTGCGCAGAAGCCCAAACCGTGATGCATAAAGTGCTGGCGGGCGAAACGCTTTCAAAGATAGCCCGCGACTACGGAGTAAGCGTGCAGCAGATACTCGATGCCAACAAAGGGCTGTCTGCCGACAACATAAAGAGCGGTCAGACGTTGTCGGTGCCTACGGCAGCGTTCCCCAAAGCGCAGCCCGTCGTTCCGCAGCCTACGGTTCGCGTGGAATATAAGGACTATAAGGTGAAGAAGAAAGATACGCTTTACAGTTTGGCAAAGGCTCATGGTGTCACAGTTGATGAACTATTGGAGATCAATCCGCAGTTGAAAGCCGAGGGCTATAAACTGAAGAAGGGGACGGTCATTAAGGTGCCCGTAAAGGCGCAGTCCGCCAAACCGCATTACACCGGTCTTAGCTCGGTGCGTGTGGCAGTGCTGCTTCCGCTGGTAGGCGAAAAGATGGAAAACGTGCGCAGTTTGGAGTTTTACCGCGGATTCCTCATGGGCGTAGAGCAGCTCAAGAATCGCGGCCTCAACGTCGCCGTTTCGGCTTACAACGAACCTGATCCGAACACCAGCGTGGCACAACTGATGAACAGTGTGGCCGCCACATCTCCCGACCTCGTTGTCGGTCCTGTCTATCCGCAGCACTTTGCCGATGTGGCTTCGCAGTCGTCGGAGCGTTTGCGCGTGGTGGTTCCCTTCTCCTCTAAGGTGCAGCAGGTGAACTACCGTCCCAACGTGTTTGTGGTGAACACTCCCGCCGATTTCGAGAATACGCTCTGCGCAGACCTCCTCATGTCGTCTTTCAAGAAAACGGACCACTTCGTGTTTCTTCATGCCGCGGGCGGCGACAAGGCAGGCTTCTGTCAGCTGGTAGTAAAACGCATGAATGCGGCAGGCTATAGCGTGACATCCGTGCCCTTGCATGTAAAGGCGGAAGACTTGAAAGCCCAACTGAAAAGTAAGGGAAACGGCCATTTCGTGGTGATACCCGACAATTCGTCGGAAACAACGCTTGCCGAAACGCTTTCGCTGATAAAGAGTATGCGCTCGCTGATGCCGGGCGGCACGTTCAGCATGGTCGGTTACGAGCCTTGGATGAAGTCGGCAAGCAGTAGCCGTGCCGCAGAGATGCGTGAGGCCGACAGCCATATATTTGCGGCTTCCTATTTCTATCCTGCAACTACCGACGCCCTGCGTTTCACTCAGGAATACGACCGATGGTTCGGTTCGAAACTGCTCGACTGCTCGCCCCGTATGGCACCTTTGGGCTACGACGTGGCTGTGGCAATGTTGGGCGGACTTGCCACTTTCGGTTACAGCTACGCTACGCAATCGCCCGTGGCGGGCACGATGTCCGACGTCCCCCGTCTGCAGTCTGACCTGCGTTTCATCACGGCAGCCAGCGGCGGCGGTTACGTAAGTCGCAGCATGTGGCTCGTGAGGTTTAGTCCCGACGGCATGATTTATAAGTATTCCGCAAAATAGTCGCGTGAGGAAGCGCTGCACCTTTGGTGCTCCCATGTGGTTCTTTTATTCCTTGATATTATATATAATATGTTATCCCGACAAGTTAAAGGCATTCTTGTCTGCTGTTTTCTGTTGTTATGCGCAGTTCAAGCGAATGCACAGGTGGGAGAAGCCCGCAATAGTTTGGCTGTGGGTTTCACTGGCGGTGTGATGATGAACACCATAGGTTTTGACCCGACCATCAAGCAGAATCAGCATATAGGTCCGACATTCGGTGTGGTCGCGCGCTATACGAGTGAACGTTATTTTAAGTCGTATTGTGCGCTGCAGGTGGAACTTAACTACAGTGTGCTCGGTTGGCGCGAGAATATTCTCAATTCCAACAGCGAGCCTCTCCCCGACACTTACGAACGCAATATCCACTACATACAGCTTCCCATGTTGGCGCGTCTGGCCTGGGGTAAAGAGCGTCGTGGAGCAATGGGCTATTTCCTTGCCGGTCCGCAAATAGGCTATTGCCTTTCGGAAAAGTCGAAGCAAAGCACGTTCACGCTTAACGACGAGGGAAATCCCGACCGTCCTAACGGCCTTTACAGTCAGTACTCCATGTCGATAGACCGCAAGTTCGATTATGGTATCACTGCTGGTGCTGGTGTGGAACTCAACACATCGCTCGGTCATTTCTTGCTCGAAGGCAGATATTACTACGGACTTTCCGACGTGTTCAACAACTCAAAGAAAGATGTGTTCGGCCGTTCCAACAATTCTACCATCGTGGCAAAAGTGACCTATCTCTTTGACGTGAAAAAATAATTCAACAGGCTATCATAATGCGTGATATGCGCACTGCGGATGGCATATTGAAGCATTTGCAGTAAATTAATCTAAATAACGCAGATAAAATCAGTGCATTGCTTGCATGTAGTGGCGAAAGCCCGTACATTTGCAATGTTTTTCATGGTATTAGATTTAAGGTTAGTAAAGATTGGTTGTCGGGAGACAATCAATTTTTTTTTGTTTATGCCCCTCATTAAAAGAGTGTGGCTCGAACAAAGTTATCACAGTAACGCAAATCAAAACCGCTATCTTGCTGTATGGCGGAGAAAACAACTAACAACTAATAGAGGGTCAAACTTGGGTTAAAGCGAGCATGGAACTGCGTATGGGGCGAGGTTTTCAAAACCTCGCGTTCAGCACGGCTCCTATTAAGGCTTTTGCGTGCTGCGCCCTGAAGCCTCGTGTAGAGCGTGACGTTTTGGAAACGTCAACCCTATAGAAGGCGCAGCCACTCAGTAACTCGTTTTTTTAACACTGAGAATCGCGTAGAAATCACCGAACGCACTGTTGCTTAGAAATACGCGATTTTTAGCGTATATAATTATATATCTTATCGTCGTAAAATATGCATGTATTCAGAATTCGCTGCATGCAGCTACAAAAATCGTCCTTTCAGAGCAAAAAACGGAGCCTTTTCCGTGAAAATTCCAAGGCATCTAGAAAAAACTCCCCCTAAGCCCAAAATTTTGGGCCTAGGGGGAGTTTTCAGAAGGTGCCTTGCAGTGGAAAAAATGTGCGGAAAACGAGCAAAAAAGCATAGCTCTTTTCTCTAGTTTGAACCTCGCGGACGAAAAAACGAAGGGCGCGAAATTAACAAAAGAAGGATTTTTTACCAAACGCTGTAACTCTCAGATTGGGGCAAGCGTTAGTGCGAAGCGCATGGGCGGCGTTAGCAGCTGCTCATGGGGGTGACGTTTTCAAAACGTCACGTTCTACACGGCCTCACGGAGGCT
>CAVJJO010000015.1:0-33973 GCA_963649665.1 Bacteroidaceae bacterium
CGCTTCGCTTGCCCTGGGCTATGCGCTCATTGGGCTTTCAGCCCGTCGTTGGCATTGATTATCGTTGGTTCAGCCCGTCGTTGATGAATGCGTTGCGTGATTCTCGAATAAAAATGTTCAAGTTATTTTTTACATATTACTTAGTTGTGTTCAAAAACAACTTGAGCAATTTTAGTGCAACGCACATGGGGCGTCTTAAACTGCTCATGGGGGTGACGTTTTGAAAACGTCACCCCCATGGGCGGAGCAATGGCCGTGTAGAGCGTCAAGACTCCAGTCTTGACTGCTCTACACGGCTATTTAAAGCTATATGCCCAAAAACCAAGGCCTTATCAATCAAGACTGAGTATTGACTGATAAGGCCTTACGGAGGTTGTCTGCGGAACTAAAACGGACGAGTTCCGTTTTAGTTCCGTCTGGATTCCGATGAACATTTATTTATCCGCGGAACTTAAACGGATTTTAAACGGACGAACTTTGTTTGTGCGCTCCACCCGCAAATATCGCTTGAATAAATGCTCAAGTTGCTTTTTAACGCTTACTTACTTTACCAACGTCTTCTTTCCGTTGACGATGTACAAGCCTGGCTGAAGGCCCTGAAGCGTGTTCACTTGGCTACGGATGCGAACGCCGCTCAGCGTATATACGTCCATCGGAGCGTTCTCCACCGCGCTTTGCGCTTGATGAATGCCCGTTGTGGCATCATCTTCGCTCAGCGTTCCGTAGAACTTGAGCCCGAAGCAACCAAATGCGCACCATCCGGAAGTGACGTCGGTGTTGTTGCGCAAACCGACCATAAGGCTTCCGCCAGTAGTAGATACCTTCGCAACCACCTTGTTCGTATAAACCGAATCCTCGAAATATTTCACTGCCGAAGAGAGGTCCGACGGAACATAGAGCGACGGAGTGGTGGAAACACGCGTGTCCTTGCTTGCTTTCTTCTCGCTTTGGGCACCTGCACCCTGCGCCATGAGTTTGTTGGACTTCGTTCCGGCATAAATGGTGGCAGTGATGCCGGCCTCGCCATTCACATAGTTTGTATAGGCGGTTTTGGCTTCACCTACGCGCTGGAAGCCTTGAGCCGTAAAGGCGTAAGTTCCGGCAGGAAGTTTCGTTGCGGTCTGGTAGAAGTTGAACGTAGAAGAGAACGACGCACAACCGTCTTTCGTTTCTTCCGGCGTGCCCTTCCAAGCCGAGAGGTCGGAAAGGTCGGCGCTGTTGAGAAGGAACGTCACGTCGAAGGGGTGCTTTGCATCGACGGGAGTAACCGCAGCAAGGAATGTCACGGCACTTGCGCGAAGATTGTCTACGCCATCGGCAAGAGCGTTTGACGTAGATTTAGCATCGGCAAGCAGTGCTTCAGCCACGCTGACGGCTTCTGCCAAAGCCGCATCAGCACCGGCGGACTGCTCTTTGTGGGGCACAGCGGGAAGTTGCTTCACTGCGGTGAGAAGAGTTTGCAGTTGCTGCTTGTTTTCCGCAACGATGTTTTCCTCAAGGGCATTGACGTCGTCGGCGGTAAGAATGAGCCAACGCTGAGCCGTTGCAGTATTCTTGAGGTCGAACGTGGTGGCGAGGACACGGCCCTTGGACATCGTTCCCATTGTATGCGGATTCAGCGTCTTTTCGGGATGAACAATCCAGTAGCCGCGGAACACTTCGGGAGCATTGCCTATGGTGACATCCACACGTCCTCTCATCAGGTGGAAGTTCTGGGCATCGGCGGGAGCCGTAGCTTCTGCCGTGCAGTATTTCAAGCTTTTAGCCTCATCGTAGGTAAGGTAGCGTCCGGTGCCTACGTTGCGAAGCTGGTAGTAGCACGTGGCGGGATTGAACGTCACGGTCCATGCAGCCTCGTCGTGCTGAGTCACCTCGCCCGTACTGAGTTCCGTCCAGGAGAGCGTTCCGTCTTCCGACGTGGTGAGGAACGAGGTGAGCAGACCATAGTCTTCGTCTTCGTTCTTGAGGTAATATTTCACGCCATCGGTATGCTCGAAGCTGTAGGTCGGCGTACCGAATCCGCCTGCGGGGGGAAGTCCGTCCTCACCGAGTGCCTGCACGATTTGGCCATTGGCGGTATAGAGCACTTCAGAGCCGTCGTCTTCGTGTGCGCCGTTCACGCCGTAAGGCCACATGTGCGTACCGTCGCCGGTGAGCACTGCCGTGTCGTCGTTCTTCCAAAACTTCACCACTTCATTGGCTCTCTCACCGAGCCAGTTGCCCGTGCCTTGTCCGGCACGCATGGGGGAGTTGGTAGCGGTCCATATGGTGTGAGTACCTACGCCGATGCCATGTGCCATCTCGTGCATCACGGTTCCGGTCTTCTGGTTGCCTTCGTTAGGACCGATGCGCATCCAACCGCCATAGGAGCAGTCGGCCGTAGGCGTGTCGGCGCCATAGTGTACGGAAGTACTGAACCCTTGAATGCTAGTCTGCTCGTTCCAAGCCTCAACGGCCGATTTCACTGCGGCTTCAATGCGTGTGTTCACTTCTTCCGTAGGAGCATTGCCTTCGTAAGTGTAGGTGATGCCACCGCGGGGAAGGGTGATTACCTTCAGCACGTCGCCATAGCCCACGGCATAGTCGGTGGTGATGGCATAGGCACGTATATAATAGACGGTAGCCTCTGAAAGGCCTGACATTTTATATACCGTTCCGTTGCTTTCAAGGTAGTCCGTAGAGCGGTTGTCGTAAATGCTAGGATTGTTTTCCGTACTCCAGCAATAACCTTGTTCAAGAATCTTTGACGTTGCCACACCGCTTACTTGCGAACGGGCATAGATGTGGGTCACCCCACGCGTAAAGCGTTTTTCCGTGACTACGGTGGGCACCGTGCCCTTGCTGTTGGCCACGCGGAATTCCAAAACGGCATTCGTCAATGCTTTGGCTACCACCGAAAGATTGTCGGCAGTGGTGGCCGCAAGTTCACTTTGTGCATTGGATATGGCATTTTGCAATTCTGCGGCCTTGCTGCCGGACGGATTGGCATTGAGCACCTTCTGCGCTTCGTCTATGCGGCTTTGGAGTTCGGCATGGAGGGCTTCCAAGTCCTGGCCGATGAGGGTAAGGCGGAAATTGTCGCAAGCTACCCAGTTGCCGGTGCAGCTCGTCACTTCGAAGCCTATTTCCGCTTCGCCGTTGATCACGGTGAAGTCCACGCTGTAGTCGCCGGCTTCACCCACTGTGGTAGTCTTTCCGCCTGCCGTGAGCACAGCGCCTTTTGCGGCACTGCCGTTTTGGGTGTTTTGAGCGGCAGCGGTGAGTTTGTAAGTACCTGCGGGAAGTCCTTTCAAGGTTTGCTTCACATAGGCATTGCTTACCTTGTTGCCGGCGCTTACCCACTGTTCGAGATAGGTGTTGCCTTCTTTGGGTGCGAACGAAGAGTTGGTCTGACTCTTTAGATTGGAACTGCTCCAACCGGTGAGTCCGTTTTCAAAGCTGGGGTTAGTGATGTACTGGCTCGTGACGTCGTCTTGCGCCAAAGCCTGAAGGGGAAGTGTTCCTGCCATTGCGGCAAGGAGAAGTGGGGTGTAAAGATTTTTCATGATGAATGGAATCCTATAGGGATGCTGAAAGATTTGTCATTATGGCGCAAAAGTACTGATTTATATCCATGGCACGGAGGAAAAAATGTTCATCGCACCATAAAAAATCGTCAAACGTGCTTTTTAGTGATGTTCAAGAAAAACTTGCGCTATTTTGGTGCAGATGGAAACATCGCCTATGCGTTGTGAAAAATCCAAGGCGTCTAGAAAAAATTTCCCTTAGGCCCAACGTTTTGGGCCTAAGGGAAATTTTCAGAAATCACTCACTTATACATATGACGGCTTCGCACGTATCAGTGTTTTAGCGAGCCGCCCATTATCGTTTTCTTTCCGTTGACGATATAGATGCCTTTTGGCAAATTCTGTCCGTTGCAGCGTTTGCCTGAGAGGGTGTAGACGGACGGCGATTGGGCATTTCCTTCCTGTGTTTTGATTGGAGTTATTGCGGATACGTTATCGTCTATTGAAGGAAGGGCAAAGCCTTTGATGGAAACGGAACTTACGCGGGGCAAGGCGAGGTAGGCCTTGTTGGCACCGTTGGTAAATGTGCCGCCTTGTTCCGCTCCCCAGAAAAAACCGAGTTGCTTCTGACCTTCATTGAGTTTCGTCACATAGTACATTTGGTAGAAATAGTAGTCATCGGCGCTTGCGCCTTCCGGTGCTGACGTCTCTTCTTCCGCCACGCTTCCGCGAAGCAGATTTACGTCGTCTTCCGTTGAGCGCGCTGAAACGGTTGCAGTCTCCGTAGGTGCTTCAAGCGTGTAGGTCGTTCCTTTTGTACCATAGACGAGCAAAGCGGTATTTGCCGGCACGATAGAACCTGCCGTGTATTTCCAGTCGATGTTGAGTTCGCCGCTCTCTTTGTTGGCACTCGAAACGGTGGCGCCTTTCAAGCCATTTGGCATCACAAAGTCTTTGTCCAAATAATAAGTGCCGTAGCCTTCGTCTGTTAATATGGTTATGCTTCCTATGGTATTATTGGACTCGTCGTATTCGTAGAGGTAGGCTATAGGATAGTCTTTGGTGGTTTTGTAGATTTTGAAAATATTGACTGAGGAATTACAATATCCCACATAAGCACCCGCATTATCCTTGTCATTGCTTGTGCTGATGCCGTCGGTGTTCTCGTTTAAATAGAAATCGTAGGACCACTTCGATGACTTAAGACTTCCGATTTCAAGAGAATTATTATTAGACTTCAACTGTGCATTGTGATTTAATTTCGTATTTGTAGCGCAATTCGTAAAATTAGCCTTACTCGTTTTTACAGTATAACTAAGTTGGAATAAGCTCGACTCCGAAAAACTCTCAGGCGAATCCGTCAAGCATAATGCCACTATGCCATTGTTAGACATCGTTGAGGTCATCGTATAAAGTTTGCCGTCGGAAGTGGTGCTGACGAAAGCGTACTTCTTATTAGTTGAAATGTCTGCCAAACTCGTCACTTTCTTCAGGCGCTTTACGTCTAAACTTTGCGCACGGAGTGGGGCATTGGAAACGAAAAGCAACATCAGTACACAAACGAACGCTGAAGCAAATGATGCAAAATGTCTATTTCGGAATTTCTTCTCCATAATATGTCTTGAGATTTAGGTGAAACGCCATATCTTTCAGAACGATTGGCTATGTTCTTCGTAGTAGTCCTTGTAGATGTTCTTGGGAGGATCGTAGCGGTCCTCGCTACTGTCGTTCAGCAACTGCTGACTACCGATTTCAATGGAGCGCAACACAGGGGAAAGGTACGTTTTCTTCTTTGAGTTGTTCATGGGAAGGGGTGTTTAATATCAATGGTGGGGCAAGCACCCCCCCCATTTTTATAATGGAATGTTCATGGTACGACGCACTAATTATTTGCGCCCATCCTTTAGGACAAAGCAAAAGTATGTAAAAGAATCATGTTCCGCACCCAAATCACTAACTTTTATGCATAAAATCCACAAAAGTCTTCGTTCACGGCATGCGACACGTAGAGAAATGACCAATTTTGATACCTTTGTACCACTTTTACACCCAAACTCTTTGCAAGTTCCACTCCCATGACTCCTATCACCACACGCATAAAATCGCTGCTCACACAAGTGCGAAGCGGCATCTACGAAAAAGAAACCGAAACCGCCATGGCCCTTCTGGCAGCTATGGCAGGCGAGAGCATTTTGCTACTCGGCCCTCCGGGAGTGGCAAAGTCGATGGTCGCACGAAGGATGAAAGACGTTTTTGCCGGTGCAAAATCGTTTGAATACCTCATGTCGCGTTTTTCCACGCCCGACGAAATCTTCGGCCCCGTAAGCATATCCAAACTCAAAACATCCGACTCTTACGAACGCGCCGTAGACGGCTTCTTGCCCACGGCCGACATTGTGTTCCTCGATGAGATATGGAAGGCAGGTCCCGCCATACAAAACACGCTACTGACGGCAATGAACGAAAAGCTCTTCCGGAACGGCAACGTGGAAATGCACATCCCACTCAAGTTGCTCGTAGCGGCAAGCAATGAGCTCCCCGCCAAGGGGGAAGGACTGGAGGCGCTGTGGGACCGTTTTCTGGTGCGCATCGTGAGTAAATGCATAGAGTCGGAGGACGTGTTCCGTGAAATGCTGGAACACGACAGTCCTGAACGCGTCGACATACAAGAAGCCGTTTCCCGTGAAGAATATGAGACATGGCAGAAGGAGGCTGCGAAGGTTACGCTCGCTCCGGCTTTGCTCACCGCCATCTCCACGGTACGCACCAACTTGAAAACGGCGAACATAGAAGGCCACGAACTGACGAGAAACATCTATGTGAGCGACAGAAGGTGGAAACACATAGCCGGGTTACTCAAGATGTCAGCCTTTCTACAAGGCAGAAGCGTGGCGGACGTCACGGATTTCATTCCCATGTACCATTGTCTTTGGAACGAACCCGACGAAGCGGAAACGGTACGTAACCTTGTGGTGGACGCCGCGTTTACACCCTGCGAAGAACGCATTGAAGACTTGTACGACGATGTACAGAGCGACCTCCATGCCATACAGACGCAGCAAACGCTGCAAAACGCTACAACTTCACGCGACCGCCACGACGAGGCGCTACTCATCGTGGACCGTTCGTTCTACCAAGTGGAGAACCACGGAAACGGGAACACGCTGATTTCCGTGGTGGACTTCAAGAAACTGCCCACACGCAGCATGCTGCAACCTCCCGCCACGGGCTACCAGACAGAAGAGACTGACGGACGCACACTTCTCCGCCTGTCGTCGCCTACGCTGAAGCGCTTTGCACCGAAAGGAGCGCAGCAAGTGACGCTTTGCCGCGACAACGACCATATATATATTAATGGAGTGGCGTTCACGATGCGGTGCGAGGGTTCGCATGTTCTCTCGCCCTCTACCGGCAAAGTCGGCACGCACGGCGGAACAAACGAAGAAGAGGCCGTCGGCGACATATTGCTGGAAGCCAAACATTACGAAAACGATGCGGAGACCTTGTGCAACGAGTTGGAAACGCTGCAAAACAACGTTCTTCAAAACATTTTCATAGACAACTCATGCAAGAAGGAGGTAGGCGTACATGTTCAGAACCTCTATAAGCGTATTGCCCTGTGCCGAGTGGGCATCAGAAAGCTACTCTACAATGAATGACAGTGCATTCTACCGCAAGTTTCTGAAGGAGTATGCCGACCACGGCACATTGCCCGACACCGTGCAGCACGGAAGCGACAGCCTCGTGTGTTATCTGCGCTATGTCATGAAGCAGTCCGACATCCGTTCGCGTGTGACCACAGACCGCTTGGCTTCACGCATCTTTTGCGACACGATGGAGCAGTTCGTCTGCGCATGTTTGCAGAAAGTGGACTTCCTACGCCGCCGCTTGAAGCACGACTTCAACGAACTGAAGGAAGCGGAACATTGGACCAGCGAGCAGATAGTCTACAAAGGTGCAGCATTGACGGAATCGTTGGCGAAGAAGTATGCCGGCTCTGACTTCAATGCCGATTTCTACCTGCGGGAGTCGAACCATTTCAGAAATGTCTGCAAAGAACTTTGGAACGCATTGCTCGACGATTGGCGCAACTGCTTGACACAGTCGCTCAAGAATTGCCTCAACCAATACATCGAACAAAACGGAGCGCACCAACTGCAACTTTATTACCACAACGTAGAAGCCGCTGCGCGATACATAAGCGCGCACCAAACGCCGCTCGATTCGTTTTTCCAAGCCTGGGCGCTTATGGGCGGACGTTGGAACGACGTGGTGTACGAACGTTTGGCGAAAAAGGTGAAGCTGCAGGAGCGTTACCCCATTCTCAAGAAAGTGGCGGACAGGATGGGGCGCAAAGCCGACCCTTCCGACATTCATGCCATCGGCTCAAAGGAACGCGGCACGGCCACCATTCCGCATGCCACGAAGAGCGACATAGCCGGCGTAACCGTCGGACGAAGTTTTGAAAGTCTGCTGCCTCACGAATGGGCACACTTTGTGGATGCCGATTTGGAGAACATCTTTCTGCGGAAACTAACGACCAACAGCCTGCAAACGTTTTCCTACAAAAGCCAGTCGGTAAGTTCCGCGCGAAACTTGCGTCGCGAAGCGGCAAGTCTGTGCGGCCCCATGGTGGTGTGTGTGGACACTTCGGGAAGCATGGCAGGCGATGCCTGGCAGATAGCCTTGTCGCTGACAATGCGGCTTTCTGAGATGTGCCTGGCTGACCAACGCGAATGCATGCTGGTAGCTTTTTCCGTAGCGGCAACGCCCATCGACGTGATAAAGGACCGAGCCGGACTGCTCAAGTTTTTCAGCAGCCGAGCAGAAGGCGGCACGGACGTGCGCTCCACGCTGAAGCTCCTCCCGCAGCTTTTCCACGACGAAGCACGCTACGTTGGCGGCGACGTATTGTGGATCAGCGACTTCCGCATTCCCCTTCCCGAACCGAACTATTTCGGCATCATGGAAACGCTCAAGCTAAGCGGCACACGCTTCTATGGCCTTCAACTGGGAATTGCCGACAACCGCTGGACTCCCCACTTCAACGAAATCTATAGAATAGAAGAGGTGCACATGCGGCCTTGCTGAGCTTCTTCGGCAATTGTTATGAAATTTCCAAGATTTCCTATTCCACTATTCCAAGATTTTGCCGAAAACATGCAAGGAAAGCACATATTACCCATTATATAGTTGCACCGCCGCAGAAAATCTGCATGCACACATACCACTTCACAGACACTATACAAATGAAGTTCAAAGTATCAAAGACGCTTCTCTTCACCATAGCCCTGCTCCCGCTCCTCGCTTTCTCGTGCGACGGAAACGATGCCGGAGGAAACGGAAAGTTCCATCATAGCACACAGGAGAGCATCGTTGAAATGGCCACAGTGGTCACCACGGAGCAAGGTACCGCACTCCGGCTCGACTCCCACGCCGACACGCCAGTAACGCCCGAGAGCTACAATCTGCTCAACGTGAACAGTCTCACACAAGACGGGAAACGCCTGCTCCTCGAGTATGAATGGAAAGACGCACAGACCGTCACGCTACAACGCGTTCGGGCTGCCACCACAAAACAGATAGTGACACCCACTACAGCCGCCATCCCCGACAGTCTCGGGCACGATCCCGTCTACGTGCAGAAAGCATGGATAGCCGGCGGATATCTCAACGTCATCTTCCGCATCTACTACGCCGATGCTTCACGCCCACATGCAATCAACGCCGTAAGCCTCAACGAAACGGACAGCAACGGACGCCCTGTGGTCTCCCTCTGCCACAATGCAGGAAAAGACTTCGGCGCCGCACTCTCCTACCCTGCCTACATCTGCTTCCAACTCAACGGAACGCTTGCCAATGCCGCAGCCATCAGTCTGAAATACCAATGGGGCGACTCCCAACAGCCCACTACGGTCATCGCCACCGCCAACCCTTCCATGGTTGAACTCTCCAACGACTGCGTATTCTTCTGAAGCGGGCAGCAACGTTTTGCGTGCATCAAAGCCCGCATCGCTCGCGCCCGTTTCGTAACTTTGCCCCGACGGGGACAGCACAACGCAGTCCCGCTCCATCCACCCACGCTCCGTGGCAACAAGCCATGCGGCAATAAACCCCATTAATATATCGGTGACCGAAGAGGAACTCACACAGCGCCTTAAAGAAGGCGACAACGCGGCACGCAAAGCGCTTTACGAGCGTTTTGCAGGGGCATTGTTGTCGCTTTGCCAACGCTATGTGGGCAACCGCGAAGAAGCCGAAGACGTGCTCCACGACGGATTCATCCAAGTGTTTACCTCAGGCATACAGCACTTTACATGGCGGGGCAACGGCTCGCTCAAAGCTTGGCTCTACAGGGTGTTCACCAACTTCTCGCTCAACCACCTCGAAGCAGCCAAGCGCCTGCAGATGCAAGACACGGAAAGCTTCCCCGACACTCCCGACGATGAGGAACAGCCCGTTAGCATAGACATGAACGTGCTCCACGACCTCATAGCCCAACTTCCGCCAGGCTACCGCACCGTCATCAACCTCTACCTACTGGAAGGTTGGAGCCATGCCGAAATAGCCAAACGCCTGAACATCACTGAAAGCACCTCCGCCTCGCAATACCTTAGAGGCAAGAAACTACTCAAGGAAAAGATTTTACAATACTTCAAACAACAAGAACAATGAACCACCTCAGCAATTGGGAAGAAAGCATACGCAGCGGCCTCGCCAACCACGAAGTCGCCACTCCCGCCACGGGGTGGGAAAAACTCGAAAGCGCGCTCCATGCCGCCGCTTCCGCCGATGCTGTTTCTTCGTCAACCTCAAAAAACCACACCATCCCCAAGCCAACGGCGCAAAGACCTTGGATTAAAACATTGTGGGGAAAATCCGTCGTCAGTGCCGCCAGCGTGGCAGTAGCCGCCAGTGTAGCCATCGTAGCCGTACGCCAAAGCGAAGAACCGCTCAAGCAAGCCATTGACCGCACACAACAGACAGCACGCCAAGCGACGAACGCACCGCAAGCCATCGAGACGCCAACCGCAGCGGAGCCTACAGCCGTCTCCAACGTGAGTCGTTTGCTAGCACACGCCACACAGCCCGCAGCCATGGCACACGAAACGGAAGAACAAGTGCCTTTGCTCAAGAGCGCTTCGGAAAGCAACGAAGAGCCGCCATCGGCAACTGAAGAACACATTGCCGAAACGTCCAATGCGCCCACGGCATCAGAAGCAGAACTTACACACACCGATGCCGACCGCACGTCCCACACCGATGCGACATTCTCTCCCCGGGCAAAAAGCGGAACGGGACTTTACAAACAAGCCGTATCCTCGCAAAGCACAAAGCGCAGCGTCAACCACCGCCCCACCCTTGCCATGCACTTCAGCACGCCCAACACGCAGCGAATGAGCCAGCAAGGCAGCTACTACAGCCCATCAGTCAGTCTGCCCACGGGAAACGTACACACGCTCAGCGTGGAGCAGATTGACTTTGCCCATGTTGTGGGCACGAACCTCGACAAGAAGGTGGAAAGCCGCGTGCGCCACAAGATGCCCTTCCAGTTCGGACTCTCCGTAAGCGTTCCCCTAACAAAGAGATGGAGCGTACGAACGGGCATGACCTACACCCGCCTGTCTACCGACATCCAAGCCGGTTCCGACGTGGCCTACTACGTCACCCAACAGAGTCTCCACTACGTGGGCGTTCCCCTTTCTGCCTCCTACACCATCTACTCCTCGCGTTTCTTCAACGTCTATGCCGCCGCAGGCGCCACCTTGGAGAAATGCGTGAAAGCAAAGCGTTCCACTACTTTCGACAACACCTCTTCCAAGCGTTCCACCGCTTCGGAGAGCGAAGGCTTTGCCGACGGACTGTGGCAACTCTCGCTCAACGCCTCTGCCGGCATACAGTTCAACTTCACGCCCGCCATCGGCCTCTACTTCGAACCCGGCGTGAGCTACTACATCAACGACGGCAGCAGCCTTCCCAACATCCGCCACGAACACCCCGGCAATCTCAATATGCAAGGCGGCTTACGTTTTAGTTTCAAATAAATCGCTTGTAAAAAATCGCTTCTGCATTTTTTACAAGCGATTTTTTTGCACTTATCTGTCAAGACGGTAGCCTCGTCCTCCATGCGTTGCCCCCCGGTACGCTTCACTCCCTATGTGCTCCCCCCATACGCCCCATGCACTGCGCCTCTGAATCTTCCCATCATAAAATCACCGAACTTTTCTTCGTACTTCCTTCGTTTTGGTTTAATTTTGCCCAATAAAGATTCACAACAACCTTGCTTCACTATGAACCCAAGAAACCTCTTGCTCAGCCTCGCCCTTTCGGGCGCCATATTTGCTTCGGCGCAGACAGCTCCGGCAATCATTCCCCTTCCCGCCCATATGGAAACCTCAAACGGCACATTCACCTTTCCCAAAAGCGTGAAGGCATATGCCGACGCCTACGAGGGCGATAGCATACAATGGGTGTTGCAGCACTTTGAGCAAAACTTCACCCAAACCACCGGCATACGTTTCAACGCGGCAAAAACTTCGAAAGCCACGCTTCGCCTCCTCCTCGACGCCTCGCTCGGAGCCGAAGCCTACACGCTGCAGGTGACCGCCAAAGGCATCACCATACGCGCTGCACGTCCCGCCGGCTTCTTCTATGCCCTCAACACGCTTGAACAGTTGCTCCCCACGCGCAACGTGCTTGCCGGAGCGGACGCCAACGCCGCCACCAAGCAATGGACCTTGCCCACCGTCGACATCACCGACGCTCCCCGTTTCTCTTGGCGCGGATTCATGCTCGACGAAGGCCGGCACTTCTACGGAAAGGACGAGGTGAAGAAAATAATCGACGTCATGGCACGCTACAAGATGAACCGTTTCCACTGGCACCTCACCGAGGATCAAGGATGGCGTCTTGAAATAAAGAAATACCCGCGCCTTACCTCCGTAGGCGCATGGCGCGAAAGCAAAGTGCTCGGATGGGGCGACACCAAGCCTGACGGCGAGCACTACGGCGGTTACTACACGCAAGACGATGCACGCGAAATAGTGGCCTATGCCCGCGAACGCTTCGTGGAAATCGTACCCGAAGTGGACATTCCCGGCCACTCTCAGGCTGCCGTCGCCTCTTACCCCGAGTTTCTCAGTTGCGACCCTCAGCAGCCTCACGAAGTGTGGCTCTGGCAAGGCGTTTCGGCCGACGTAATCAATGTGGCAGAACCCCGCGCCGTACAGTTTGCCAAAGACGTGATTGATGAACTTACCGGCATCTTCCCCTTCGGCTACATTCACTTGGGCGGTGACGAATGTCCCACACAGAAATGGGAGAAAAACGCGCTCTGCCAACAGCGGCTCAAGGAAATAGGTTCTGAAAACTACCGCGACCTCCAGACCGACTTCTACCGCCAGCTCAAGGAACACATCGCTGCCAAGCCTAAAGCCGAGCAACGCCACCTCGTATTCTGGAACGAAGTGCTTCACGGCAACACCGCCGCGCTCGGCAAGGACATCACCATCATGGCATGGGTAGGTGCCGACGGTGCCGCGAAAGAAGCCGCCCAGCGCGGCATGACCACCATACTTTCCCCGCAAATTCCCTACTACATCAACCGCCGGCAAAGCAAACTGGCAACCGAGCCTCGCTCTCAGGGCCACGGCACCGAAACGGTTGAAGCCGTTTACGCTTACGTCCCCATGAAAGACGTGCCCGAAACGCTCCAGCCCGCCTATATGGGCGTGCAGGCCAACTTCTGGACGGAATGGGTGGAAGACGGCAGCACCGTAGAGTATCTCATGTTCCCCCGCCTTGCCGCTGTGGCAGAAGCGGGATGGACCCCGCAGACGCTCCGCAATTACCCCTCGTTCCTTGAACGTATGCAGAGCGAGCCCGACTACTACAATGCAAAGGGCGTAAACTTCGGCAAACACATTTTCCAAAAATAAAGACACGCAAATAAAGACATGGAAAATTCCAGTCAATACCACTACACCGTGGAGCCCTTCTCTGAAGACTACTGCGGAAACCTTGCCTGGGGCACACTCGGCAACCTCATTCTCCGTTGTGCCTCCATGCATGCCGGCGAACACGGATTCGGCTATCCGCAAATGATAGCCCTCCACCACGCATGGGTGCTCTCACGCCTCGTAATAGAGATGGACGCCCTGCCCCGAACGGACGAAAAGTTCGCCATAGAAACATGGGTAGACCGCCTCTACCGGCAGTTTACCGACCGCCATTTCAGCATAACCCGTCCCGACGGCACCGCCTATGGCCACGCTACCAGCATATGGGCACTCATCGACACCTCTTCACGACAGCCCGCCGACCTCACGCAGCTCCCCAACGGCGGATTCTCGCACAGCCTCATCCCCGAGCGCCACTCTCCCATCCCTCCCATGGGACGCATACGCATGAATGCACCCGAAGTGTTCGACACACGTCGCGCCGCATACACCGACCTCGACATCAACGGACACGTCAACTCCATTCGCTACATCGACTGGATGATAAACTTCTTCCAGCCCGAAACATTGAAACAAACACCCATCCGCCGCATTGAGATGGCCTATTCCTTAGAGTCGTACTGCGGCGACGAGTTGCAGATACTCCACTGCGTGGATGCCAAACTTCCGCAACGCCACCTCTTTGAGTTCCGCAAAACGGCCTCCGGCGAAACCGTTGCCAAAGGAAGCATTGAACTGCGCAGCTAACCCTTCCATCAACAAACCTTCTACCATCATGAAAAAAGTACTTCTATCCACCGCCCTGCTCGCAGCCTCACTCACTGCAGCGCATGCCGACAATGCCAACGACCTCGTGGGCGTTTGGCAACAAGTGCAGACCTCCAAGACCGACGGACACGTCATGCAACTTCCCGTGTGGAAAGTGATGCAAGCCGACGGCAGCTTCTGCGCATTTCTCATTGCCAACCAGCAAGGTCAGAGCATCATCACCAACCAAGGACGCTACTCCGTGGAGAACGATTCCGTCCTCACCGAACACATCGAAGGTTCCATCACCGACCCCGAACTCGTAGGAAAGGGCAACCGCATCGCCTACCGCTTCGAGGGCAAGGACAAGCTCCACATCTCCTACCGCATGCCCGGAGCCTCGCACGACGGACACGAAGACTGGGTGCGCGTGAAACTCGAAATGCCCGAACGCTGACTGAAGCAGCGCAATAAATAAACATTACGGGCAGCAAAAAGTTGCAGAAACGCTTTCGTCTTCGCCCACCAAACAGTAATTTTGTTTCGTAAAATACGTATTATACACCCCGACAAACCAAAAGAAACAAAGATAAATGGGAAAAGTATTGATTATCGGCGCCGGTGGCGTCGCCACAGTAGCCGCCCACAAAGTGGCAAAGAACACCGACGTGTTCAGCGAAATCATGATTGCCAGCCGCACCAAGTCGAAGTGCGACGCCATTGTGAAAGCCATCGGCCGCTCTGACATCAAGACGGCACAAGTAGACGCCGACAGCGTAGAACAGCTCTGCGCCTTGTTCAACGAGTTCAAACCCGACCTCGTGATGAACCTCGCCCTCCCCTATCAGGACCTCACCATCATGGAAGCCTGCCTGCAGTGCGGATGCTCCTACCTCGACACCGCCAACTACGAACCCAAGGACGAGGCTCACTTCGAATACTCCTGGCAATGGGCCTTCAAGGACCGTTTTGAGAAAGCCGGACTCACCGCCATCCTCGGCTGCGGCTTCGACCCGGGCGTAACGAGCATCTACACCGCCTACGCTGCCAAACACCACTTCGACGAAATACAGTATCTCGACATCGTGGACTGCAACGCCGGTAACCACCACAAGGCTTTCGCCACCAATTTCAACCCCGAAATAAACATCCGCGAGATTACCCAAAAGGGTCTCTACTGGCAAGACGGACAGTGGGTGGAAACAGAACCGCTTGAAATCCACAAGCCGCTCACCTATCCCGGCATCGGCCCCAAGGAAAGCTATCTGCTTCACCACGAGGAGATTGAAAGTCTCGTAAAGAACTACCCCACCATCAAGCGTGCACGCTTCTGGATGACCTTCGGCGAAGAATATCTCACCCATCTCCGTGTGATTCAAAACATCGGTATGGACTCCATCAAGCCCATCAACTACGAAGGCCACGAAATTGTTCCCCTCCAGTTCCTCAAAGCCGTACTTCCCAACCCGCAGGATCTCGGCGAGAACTACGAAGGTGAAACGAGCATCGGCTGCCGCATCCGCGGTATCAAGGACGGAAAGGAACACACCTACTACGTCTACAACAACTGCTCCCACCAGGCTGCCTATGAAGAGACAGGCATGCAAGGTGTCAGCTACACCACCGGCGTGCCCGCCTGCATCGGTGCCCGCATGTTCATGCTCGGCCTCTGGAAGAAGCCCGGTGTTTGGAACGTAGAAGAGTTCGACCCCGATCCCTTCATGGACGAACTCAACAAGCAAGGTCTTCCTTGGCACGAAGAGTTCGACGGCGACTTGGAACTCTAAGCAACCGAACTTGACATAAAGAAGGAGTCCGTTCTCTTTTGTTAGAGAGCGAATACAATACTCCCTTGACTTTAGATACCCATATTCGGACAATATGAATTGCTCGAATATGGGTATCTAAAGTCAAGGGAGTATTATTGTGACTGCGTATAGAACGTGACGTTTTGGAAACGTCACCCCCATAGGCGGTAGCACTTCGCACCAATTACACCGTGCCTTACAATTCTTACACCGTGCTTTGGAATTTTTACGGCGTGCTTTGGAATTTTTACGGCGTGCTTTGGAATTTTTACACCATACTTTGGAATTTGAGTAATGTTCAAAAGAAAAAAGACTTGAGCTATTTTTGAATCTCGCAAGTTTGTGATTTCTTATTGGTAAAACACCTTACACAAGGTTTGCAAAACGAAGCCATAGTGTGGATCGTGCAGAGCGTGACGTTTTGAAAACGTCACGCCATGTGCAGTTGAAAGCGTGCTGCGCCTTCATTATCCGTGTAGAGCACAGTCAAGACTGGAGTCTTGACCTCCATGCGCTTCGCCGCAAATACCGCTTGATAAATGCTTAAGTTATATTTTACACGTCACTTAGCGGACGGCAATCATTCTTGTACGAACTGACTTTTATCACTTCCCCGCATAAATGGCGAATATCGTAGGAATCTTCTTCAAATCGGGAAGCGCAGCCTGCTTCCATTCCTTGATGGTTTTCGAGCGCAGAAATTCATCTTCCGTAGTAAGTCCCGCAGCAATGCAAAGCCGGGTATGGGGCGAACAGGCGGAGAGGATGTCGGCAATCATCTTGCCATTGCGATAAGGCGTTTCAATGAAGAGCTGCGTCTGCCGTTCCTGCGCACTTCGCGCTTCGAGTTGTTTAAGGCGCTTTGAGCGGTCTGACGACTCAATGGGAAGGTATCCGTGAAACGCAAAACTCTGTCCGTTGAATCCAGAACCCATCACGGCAAGCAGAATAGACGAAGGACCTACAAGCGGAACTACTTTCAGTCCTTCACGCTGGGCTATGGCCACCACGTCGGCACCCGGATCGGCCACGGCAGGACAACCCGCCTCGCTGATTACGCCGACCGACTCGCCGGCGCGCAACGGAGCAAGGTAGCGACTGAACAATGCAGCGTCGGCATGTTTGCCCATAGGGTAAAACGTAAGGCTGTCGATGTCGATGTCGCGGTCAACTTGTTTGAGGAAACGGCGCGCAGTACGCACTTCCTCCACAATGAAATGGCGAATGCCGAGAATGATTTCCTTGTTGTAAGCCGGCAACACTTGTTCTACCGGTGTGTTGCCCAATGTAACGGGAATAAGATATAGTGCAGACATTGCAAAAAACGTACAATATTAAAAGCCCGAAGGATTGTCAATTGTCATTGCCGCAAGTGGCGGGCTGATAGTTGGCTTCCTTCAGCATAGTGGGGTAGTCGGTGGTATGGAGCAAGGTGTTGATGTCCACTTCGGGATGGTTCTTCATATAACTGTCCACGATGCGCATACCTATCCAAAGACCTACGCCGCGCGAATGGGCGTCATGGAAATAAGGGTGTGCATCGCCACTCATTATGACAGACGACACGAGCAAAGAGTCGCGGCTGCCAAGCAATTCCTCATGATTCAACGCCGCCCACACGGCAGGTTCGTGACTCGCGTACCAAGCTTTCGTTTCGCTCTGACAACCGGCTATGTCAATCAGTTTGCTGTCGGTTAACTGTGCAACGACCCAGGCTATCTTTCCCTGATGCATCATCCAGTCGAGCAACGACGGACGCACACGTCCACGCACGTTGGGAATGATGTACAGCTGTGCCAGATAGAAAGAAAGGCAGTCCTGCACAATGCGCGACGACTCAAGCGTGGCACGCTGGTTTTCCGAAAAGTACTTCTTATAAGGCCGATAGTTTGCCCCCAAATATTTGTCGAGACTGATGCCGAGCAAACTGTCGCCAACCACAATGCTTTGGTTGAATGCCGAGTTTTGGGTGTATACGCGGGGCGTAACGAAGTCGTCGCACTCCTTGCTCAACTGTTTGAACGCTATTTGAAGACTCTTCTCGCAGTCGGACATGTCGCTAAACTTCGTGCTCACATCATGGCGCAACTTCAGGAGCGTGGTGTCGGCATAGAAAATGCGCAGGGTATCTTCTATTCCCTCACTGTCGATTTTCCCGATGTGAAGCACGTTCTCCACGAGCGCCTTCGTTTCGCGAGGATAATCGGCATTGAGCTTTTGCCATGAAACCACACTTCCCGTACTCAAATATTCCTCCACTGCACAATCGAAACGCGCTATTTCAAGCTCGCCACGATTGGCATGGCGGAAAAAGCTACGGTCCAACTGACAGGAGGTGGGCAGAGCAATGAAGAGCAAAGCCCCAAGCAATTTGAATATGTGAGCGAAATGTTTCAATGAAAGTCTATGCGGCTATGTAGTTAAAGTTATCAAGAGAAAATGCTTACATCGTCAAGCGGCCGACGTTCGGCACTTTTTCAACGTTCCACGAGCAAAGTTAGCAATTATTAATGAACTCAAAACAGTCGCCCGAGCACGGACTTTCTCTTTAATAGACATTAATAGATAAATAACGCGGTTTTTAGGACAAACGTGTGTTTCACTTCCAATAAAAGAGCAGTTTACGGAATGTGGTGCAACGTTTGGCATAAAACAGCCACAGCAAACTGCGCTGCATACGTTCGTCAATGTATTTTCCACCATCGGCAGAAAGGCGAAGGTTCTCTTCACGGTCTTTCTCAAAATCGGGACGCATTTGCCGAAAGGCTTTGCGTGCACGCACAACGGCATTGAAGTTCTTGAAGTCGAGCGTAAGAAGAAACTTGAGCGCGGCAATGCCGTCAAGCCAACGGCGCACACGCATCACGGGACGGAGTTCGTCGGCCGGAAGGTTTTTATAGAGCATGAGCAGATTGTTGCGGAAATTGAGGAACGTTTTCCGCGGATTTCCTGCATTGAGCGTTCCGCCACCCACGTGGTAGACCACGCTTTGCGGCACACACACCAGTTGACGGCCTCTGCACCGCAAACGCCAGCACAGGTCTATTTCTTCCATGTGGGCAAAGAAACGGCCGTCGAGTCCGCCGCTGCTTTTCCAGTCCGTGGCACGCACCATCAAGGCGGCACCCGACGCCCACAGCACGGGAGCCACGGTGTCGTACTGACCACGATCCGTTTCCACTACGCCGAACACGCGTCCGCGACAGAAAGGATAGCCATAGCGGTCGATATAGCCGCCGGCAGCTCCGGCATATTCAAAGTCGTCACGACTCGTTTCGGCACGCAGTTTGGGCTGGCAGGCTGCCACTTCGGCATGCGCTTCCATATAGGCAAGCAGAGGTGAAAGCCAATGGGGAGTGACCTCCACATCGGAATTGAGCAACAGATAATAAGGTGCATCAATCTGCGCCAATGCCCTGTTGTAGCCTTCTGCGAATCCGTAGTTTTCGGGAAGCGGCAAACGCACCACAGAAGGAAACTCCGCCTCAAGCATTTCGAGCGAACCATCCGTAGAACCGTTGTCGGCCACCACAACGAGGCCTTCCGGAGCGCTATGCTGCACTACGGATGGAAGGAAACGCCGCATCATGTCGCGGCCGTTCCAGTTGAGTATGACGACGGCTATTTTGTCTGTCTTTATCATGTTGTTCTTGACTATGTGTATCACAACAACGCCTGCAAGGCTTCTTCGTTTTCTGTGAAATCGCCCAAGAGCACAGTACTCAACGTATTGTCTTCGGCATGAGAATTTTCGTTTTGCTTCACACGGATGTAGTTGTCGGTAAATCCGTGCATGGCCTCACCATCCTTAGCATGCTCCCAAAGTACGGGGCGCTTCGTGCCGATGAATTTGGCATAATGCGCCTTCCGTTTCTCTTCGGAAACGGCAAGCAGTCGCTGACTTCGTGCGTGCTTTTGTTGCGGCGACACCACATAGGGTATCTCAAGCGCCTTCGTTCCGGGGCGTTCACTGTAGCTGAACACATGGAGTTGCGAAATGTCCAGTCCTTCTATAAAGGATATGGAGTCTTCAAAGAAGGCATCCGTCTCGCCGCGCATTCCCACAATGACGTCCACACCGATAAAAGCATCGGGCATTGCCGCTTTGATGTGGCTGATTTTCTCCGCAAAGAGTGCCGTGTCGTAATGGCGGTGCATCAGACGGAGCACATCATCGGATCCGCATTGCAGCGGTATGTGGAAATGGGGCATAAAAGCACGCGAAGAGGCGCAGAAGTCTATAATCTCGTCCGTCAACAGATTAGGTTCAATACTTGAGATGCGATAACGGGCTATGCCTTCCACTTCGTCAAGCGCCTTGATGAGTTGCAGGAAATTCTCGCCGGTAGAGCGTCCGAAGTCACCGGTGTTCACACCTGTGAGCACTATTTCGCGTCCGCCGTCGTCTGCCACCTGCCGCGCCTGGTCTACGAGCGATGCTATGCTGCCGTTTCGCGAACGCCCGCGGGCAATGGGGATGGTGCAGTAAGTACAGTAATAGTTGCAGCCGTCCTGCACCTTCAGGAAGTAGCGTGTGCGGTCACCGCGCGAGCAAGAGGGAACGAACGTGCGGATGTCGCGCGTAGGCACGGCTATGGCTTCGTGGCAAGCATCGCCCTCGCCCATTTCAAGCTTTTGTGCCATGCGTTCGGCAATGTAACGCACCACTTCGCCCTTGTGCTCCATACCCAACACGAGATCCACGCCGGGAAAAGCCGCAATCTCGTCGGCCTTGAGTTGCGCATAGCATCCCATCACCACCACGAAAGCTCCCGGGTGTTCACGGGTGAAGCGGTGTATGGCCTGGCGGCACTTGTGGTCGGCCACATCGGTAACGGAGCACGTGTTGACAATGCATATATCTGCTTTCTCGCCAGGACGCACTGTTTCAACACCTTCTCGTTCCATGCGGTCACGCACAGACGATGTTTCAGCAAAGTTGAGTTTGCAGCCCAACGTATGGTAGGCAGCTTTCTTATGAAGTAATGACAGATTCATCGATTTCGGGATATACACTATATATATAATGAGTGTGAGTGGCTCAAGAAGTAGACCGGAGCACAATGTAAACGCTGCAAAGTTAGCACAAAAAGCCCTTGCAGCAGAAACGGCTAGGCATTTTACCCTTTGCATAGCACAAAAAGCATTTGATTTGCCATCTATATATTGCAGCCAAAGATTACAAGTGAAGATATTGTTAAAGACAAAAGATTTTTCCGAAAAAAGTTGGGCAAACATTTTGGTGATAGGAAAAAGTCCGTACCTTTGCAGCGTTTTACAAAGGCAATTGATTGTTTTACTTAAAATTTTAACCACACAATGAAAAAGTTAGTTTTCATGTTCGCAGCTTTCGCTGCTATCTCTTTCGCTTCTTGCGGCAACAAGACTTCTGACGCTGCTGCTACTGACTCTGTAGCTGATAGCGCAGTTGTTGACAGCGCTGCTTCTGATAGCGTTGTTGCTGACAGCGTTGCTGCTGATAGCGCTGCTACTCCTGCTGACACTGTAGCTGCATAAGTAACAGACATGCGAAAGCTTCCCTAAGGGAAGTTTAAGCGAACTCGCGAACAACGAGAGACTGAAACCTGTAGGACTGCTCCTGCAGGTTTTTTTGTATACCTACGTGCCAATGGAACCCAAACTTTTTCAAACGCGTCAAAGAAACCATTGACCGTTCCCACGCATGAAGTATAAAGAAAGGAAAAACGATGCACATTCCTTTTCTCTCCGCCCGTCTTGCGCTATCTTTGCACAGTCTAAACTCTTCACGCAAAGAACAACTTACATTTTGAGGGCAAAAACATGACCTACTGTGCAAGATGTTTAGCGCAAAATTTCTAAAACCAAGCACATGGCACAAAGCGACAGCGTTGTTATCATTCCCACATACAACGAGAAAGAAAACATTGAAAACATCATCCGTGCAGTGTTTTCCCTTGAACACGGTTTCCACATCTTAATCATTGACGACGGTTCGCCCGACGGCACAGCCAGCATTGTAAAGCGACTGAAAGCCGACGAGTTTGCCGACCGGCTCCACATTGTGGAACGCAGCGGCAAACTGGGACTGGGCACTGCCTACATAGCCGGTTTCAAATGGGCCATCGCACACGGCTACGACTACATTTTTGAAATGGACGCCGACTTCAGCCACGACCCCAACGACCTTCCGCACCTTTACGAGGCTTGCGCGAAGGACGGTTACGACGTGGCCATCGGTTCGCGCTACGTAAGCGGTGTAAACGTAGTAAACTGGCCCATGGGTCGCGTGCTGATGAGCTACTACGCATCGAAATACGTACGCTTCGTGACTGGAATACCCATCCACGACACCACGGCGGGATTCAAGTGCTACCGCCGCAAGGTGCTTGAAACGATAGACCTCGATGCCATTCGCTTCAAAGGCTACGCCTTCCAGATTGAAATGAAGTTTACAGCCTTCAAACTTGGCTTCAAGATAAAAGAAGTGCCCGTAATCTTCGTGAACCGCCAACTCGGCACGAGCAAGATGAGCGGAGGCATTTTCGGTGAAGCGCTCTTCGGCGTGATGCGCTTACGCTGGGCTTCGCTCACCGGACAAATCAAACCGCGAAAAGCTTAAGGGCGGCTTCTGTCATACCCCCAAGCACATTCCTCTCAACACAAAAACAAATCAAGCCATGCATCTCAGAATACAGATAAAGAACGTAAAGATGGTCAACGAGGGGCGCACGTTCATCGGCACGCTCGTCATTGACGACAACCGCATCGAAGAAATCATAGAAGGCAGCGACAAAGAAGCCACCATTCCTGTGGACGAAGCCATCGATGGTTCGGGATGCTATCTGCTCCCCGGTGTGATTGACGACCACGTACACTTCCGCGACCCCGGCCTTACGGCAAAAGGCGACTTCTGCTCCGAAAGCCGCGCAGCCGCAGCCGGAGGTGTGACCACGGTGCTCGACATGCCCAACTGCGTGCCGCAGACTACCACATGGGAAGCTTTTGAAGAGAAAATGCAGATTGCCGCCCGCAAGAGCGTAATCAATTACGGCTTCTTCTTCGGTGCCACAGCCGGAAACGCTTACGAACTGGGCAAACTCAATCCGCGCAAAGTGGCCGGCATCAAGCTTTTCATGGGTTCGTCTACTGGCGGCATGCTCGTCAACAACGAAACTGCCCTGCGTGCCATATTCGAGAATGCGAAGTTGCCCATCATGACGCACTGCGAGGACTCACGCTTGATTGACGAAAATCTCCGCAAGGCACAGGAGCTCTACGGTGCTGACCCCGCCGTTTGTCACCACAGCGAGATTCGCAGCGAAGAGGCTTGCTACCGCTCCACCGAATTGGCCGTACGTCTCGCCGAGGAAACGGGAGCACGTCTTCACGTGGCACACATCTCCACCGCCCGCGAACTTGAACTTTTCAGTCTGGAACGCCCTAACGTCACCGCCGAAGCCTGCGTTGGACATTTGCTTTTTACCGATGCCGACTATGCACGCCTCGGCGCCCGCATCAAGGTAAACCCCTCCATCAAGACGGCTGCCGACCGCGATGCCCTTCGCGCTGCGCTCTCCTCTGGCCTTATCCGCACCATCGGCACAGATCATGCGCCCCACCGCCTTGCCGAAAAGACCGGCGGTTGCGCAAAAGCCGCTTCGGGCATGCCCATCATTCAGTTCTCGCTCATTTCCATGCTTGAGTTGGTCGACAAAGGCGTGCTCTCGCTTGAAACGCTCGTTGCACTGATGTGCCACAACCCCGCCGACCTGTTCCAGATAGAAAACCGCGGTTACCTCCGCGAAGGCTACATGGCAGACCTCGTGATGGTACGTCCGCACACGCCTTGGACGCTCACCCCCAACCGCATACAAAGCAAGTGCAACTGGAGTCCGCTCGAAGGACACACGTTCCACTGGCGCGTGGAACGCACTTTCTGCAACGGCTTCCCCATCTTCAACCGCGGACATGTAACAGACGAAAAGTTCCGCGGACAAGCCATCTGCTACGCACGTTGACAGCGATTACACATAAAGGCTTGCCCGAAGTCCGTCACATTTTCCTGAAACTTACACGAAACGATGATTTACAAGATATACCAACTTTGCATTGCGCTGCCTGTGATTCTCGTAAGCACGGTGCTTACGGCGCTCGTCACCATTGTGGGCGCTTTCTTCAACGCCCATTTTTGGGGCTACTATCCTGGTAAGATTTGGAGCAAAATCATTTGCCGTATATTGCTTCTGCCCATCCACGTAGAGGGACGTGAAAACATCGACCATAAGCAGAGCTACGTGTTCGTAGCCAACCACCAGGGACCAATGGACATCTTCCTCATCTACGGCTATTTGGGTCGCAACTTCAAGTGGATGATGAAAAAGGCACTGCGCAAGACACCGCTCGTGGGAATTGCCTGCGAAAAGGCACGCCACATCTTCGTAGACAAGTCCGGCCCGAAGGCCGTGAAGGAAACGATAGAAAAGGCACGCGCCACACTGCAGGGCGGCACATCGCTCGTGGTTTTCCCCGAAGGGAGCCGCACGTTCACCGGCCACATGGGGCTGTTCCGCAAAGGTGCTTTTCAACTTGCCGACGACCTCCAGCTGCCCGTGGTACCCATCACGATAGACGGCTCGTTTGACGTGCTAACGCGCATGGCAGGCATCAACTTCGTACACCGCCACCCGATGCGCCTCGTCATCCACAAACCCATCTATCCCACTTCGCACAGTCCGGAAGACATCCGACAAACGATGGACGAGGCCTACCGCGTCATCATGTCGGCGCTCCCCGAAAAATATCAGGGCTATGTGAAGAACGACGACCAATAAGCCGCAAGCCCCCTTCCGCTTTATCTTTTTTCAATCCCGAACCGCATTTCGACAGCCTCAGCGCAGCACTGAAATGCGGTTCGGGACTTTTTTTGCGACAAGTACGGATTAAAAACTAGAACATTCATTCAAGCGATATTTGTGGGCGCTGCGCATTGTAAGCCACACCTATATTATAATGTACGTGTAGAGCGTGACGTTTTGAAAACGTCACCCCCATGAGCAGTTGGAAATCGCACCATATGCGGTGCGGCGATATCGCGTAAGTTGTTTTTCATCTATTACGAAACGAACGGCGGATTAGCACAAGACATAACGAAGCCGTTCGTTACACCGACAAAGCAGAGCGTAAGCTAAAGCCTTAAAGTTTGTACATAATGGCAGCTTTTTCACAAGTTCTTAACCACGCGTTCATGCCGAATGCATACCTTGCGGCCGTTACGCAACGCATTTGTGGAGATATCGGCAAAGCGACAACAAGCGCAACGCATTTTCAAACACATAAAACAAGTAGACTTATGGAAACGAAACTCGTAAGACGAATTGGCCTTGTGGCGCACGACGCCATGAAGAAGGACCTTATAGAATGGGTCCTGTGGAATTCGGAACGCCTCATCGGCCACAAGTTCTATTGCACCGGCACTACCGGCACGATGATTCTTGAAGCCCTGAAGGCCAAGCACCCCGAAACGGAATGGGACTTCCGCATTCTCAAGTCGGGCCCGTTGGGCGGCGACCAACAGATGGGCTCGCGCATTGTGGAGGGAAAGATCGATTATCTCTTTTTCTTCACCGACCCCATGACGCTTCAGCCGCACGACACGGACGTGAAAGCGCTCACACGCCTTGCAGGAGTAGAAAACATCGTGTTCTGCTGCAACCGTTCGACTGCCGACCACATCATTTCCTCTCCCCTCTTCACTGACCCCGACTATGAGCGCACACGTCCGGACTATTCGAGCTACACGAAGCGCTTCAGCGGAAAAGACGTGGTTGGCGATGCCGTCAGCCACGTGATGCAGCAAACGGACGACGCACCCCCATCCGCTGCTGCTCCCGCAGAAAACTCAGAAGAACAAGCACCGGCGGAAGCGGCTTCTGTTGAAGGAAAATAGTTTGCAAGTGCTTAACTTGTACTTTGCAAGTAACCTTTAGGAATCTGCCAACGAGGCTATACCTCATCAGCCAACGAGACTATACCTCATCTACCAACGAGGCTATACCTCATCATAAAACGCAGGTACGTGCATCGCTCTTTGAACGTACGTGCGTTGCTCTTTGAACGTACGTGCACCGCTCTTTGAACGTACGTGCGTTGCTCTTTGTACGTACGTGCGTCGAGTATTTGCCTAAAGCGTATGGGCGGCGTTTACAGCTGCCCATGGGGATGTAGAGTTGTCAATACAGAGTCTGTCTTGACCTCCATGCGCTTTCGTCCGCAGACAAGCCCAAAACAAAGGAACGGCAACGCAATACAAAAAGAGAGTTGCATCAGTCTACAAGCAATTATTGCTTATCGACTGATGCAACTCTTTTATATTAGCCGACACATTATGTCGGTGAGTTATCTTTACTTAATAAGTTCGCCAAGTTTCTTGGCAAGTTCTTCACCGCGCAGACCGCTGGCAATGACCTTGCCGTCGGGACCGATGAGGAGCGTGGCGGGAATGGAGTTGACGCCATAGGTGCTTGCGGCGATGCTTCCCCAACCTTTGAGGTCGGAGAGATGATGCCAAGGAAGACCGAGACGCTTGATAGCGCCGGTCCAAGCGGCCTTATCCTGGTCGAAGGAAAGTCCTACGATGTCGAAGCCTTTGTCGTGGAACTTCTCATAGGCTGCCTTGACGTTGGGCATTTCCTGTCGGCAAGGTCCGCACCACGAAGCCCAAAAGTCGATGAGCACATAGTTGCCCTTACCGACATATTCGGAGAGTTTATGGGCTTTTCCGTCGGCGTCGTTGAGCTCTAGGTCGGTAAACATCACGCCGGGAGCCTGACGTTTCCAGCCTTCGAGTGTTCCGCGCAGACGGTCCATCATGCTCAACTTCATGTATGCGGGGTCGCCTTCTTCGGCAAGCGCAATGACGTCGGCCTTTTCCATGGAGGAAGCATAGTTGCGGAGGAAGAATGCGGGGAACTTCGACTGTTTGTTTTCGCGGCAGATGGTTTTTACCGCGTCGATAATCTTGGCTTCGTTTTCGTCGTATTCCTTATTGATGCGCTCTTCCACGTCGGCAGGAACTTTTTCGCCTTTCTGACGATAGGAATAGTATTCGGTCTGGAGTTCGCCGAGTTTGCTTTCGTAGGGACGAAGCTGTGCGGCATATTTGGTGAGCGCTTCGTTTTCGGACGTGCCACTTGCCGTGTGGGCAGTAAGATCTACGCTTACCGTGCCGTTGAGGATAACGGGTGTGTAGTCGTGACGGTTGTCGCCGGCTATGACCGCAGCGAAGATTTTGCCGTCGGCTTCGCCTGTGAATTTGAATTTTCCGTCTACGACGGCCGTGCTGTCGAGCGTCTGACTCTCACGGTTGGCGAGGTATGCCATCTTGGTTCCTTGCGGTGCGGTGCCGCTTACTTCGTACTTCTGCGCCAAAGCAGGGAGCGTGGCGACTGAGAGTGCCGCCAAGGCAAATAGTTGCTTGTGTGTCATAGGTGATTTATGCTTTTTGTTGTTTGATTCTTTCCATTGTGCAGCTCCTCGCACCGAATGCTTAAACTGCGTTGCATGCAAAAGTACGGAAAAACTGCCAATGCCTTGCCTTTTATAAACTTTGTAACACATAAAAAAGCGAACCGACTGCAAACGTTTGTTTCATTTGCAATCGGTTCGCTTTTATCGTATGAGCTGTATAAGCGGCTCGCGCTTATTTCAGTTTTTCTTCGAAGAAGCTCGTAATGGTGCGGAACAGGTGGAGACGCGTGTTGCCGCCCTGGAGGAAATGGTTACGGTTGGTGTAGACTTGTTCGCGGAAAAGTTTGCCAGCCTGCACATAGGCTTCTTCCACTTCGGCGAAGTTGCGGAAATGCACGTTGTCGTCGGCAGTACCGTGAATGAGAAGGAGGTCGCCGCTGAGTTTTGATGCACGTTCAATGGGGTTTGTGGCATAGCCTTTGGCATTTTCCTTGGGAGTGCGCATGTAGCGTTCGGTGTAGACGGTGTCGTAATATTTCCAGCTCGTAGGAGCTGCCACTGCCACACCGGCGCGGAACACGGGGCGGCCTTCGCTCATGGACATGAGCGTGTTGAATCCGCCGAAGCTCCAACCCCAAATGGCTATGCGATCCTTGTCGACATAAGGAAGCGAGCCGAGGTAAAGGGCTGTTTCGACCTGATCTTTCGACTCAAGGTCGCCGAGGTTGAGATAGGTGCATTTCTCGAAGTCGGCACCGCGGGCGCCCGTTCCGCGACCGTCCACGCAAGCAAAGATGAAGCCCTTGTCGGCCATGTAGCTTTCGAACACGCTACCGGGATAGAAGCCCATGTTCCAAGAGTCGGTCACTTCCTGCGAGGCGGGACCGGAGTACTGGTACATGATGACGGGATATTTCTTCGAAGCGTCGAAGTTGCGCGGCTTCACCATCCATCCGTTGAGTTCTACGCCCTCGCCGGTTTTGAATGTGAAGAATTCTTTCTGTCCGGAAACGGCGGCCACGGTTTCCTTGAGTTCGGCATTGTCGATGAGCGTAGAGAGCACTTTACCGTCGGAAGCCTGACGCAACGTGGTGACGGGGGGCTGCTGAGCCGAGGAGTAGACGTTGAGAAAATACTTCATCGAGGTGCTGAAGGTGGCGCGGTTCGTTCCCGTTTCGGTAGAGATTTTACGTTCCTTTCCGTTCTTGTCGATGGAGTAGATAGCAGTGCGCAAGGGGCTTTCTTCATGTGAAGCATAATAGAAGCGTCCGCTTTGCTCGTCGTAGCCGTAGAAGGCGCTGACGTCGTAGTTGCCCTTCGTCACCTGACGTTCCAGCTGGCCGTTGAGGTTGTACCAATAGATGTGGCGGTAGCCGGAGCGGTCGGAAATGTAGGCGAAGTGGTTGCCGTAGAACTTGAGGCTGCCATAGGCTTCGTCGGTGACGTACTTGGGATTTTCTTCACGGACCACGAGCTTGCACTCGGTGCTGCGGGGATTGGCCATGTAGATGTCCATGCGATCCTGATGGCGGTTGAGGGTGACCACGGCGAGTTTGGTGGCGTCGGAGGTGAAGTGGATGCGGGGCACGTAGCCGTCGGAGTCGAGGGGAAGTTTAAGTTCACGCGTCACGCGGTTCTTGATGTCGAACGTCAGCACTTTCACTTCGCTGTTCTTGGCTCCTGCCACGGGGTATTTGTAGCGGTATTCACCGGGATAGTCGTCGCATTCGGTTCGCTCGGGATACATGCCCTTGAACTGCTGAATGGCATAGACGGGCACTTTTGACTCGTCGTAGCGAATCCAAGCAAGCATCTGGCTGTCGGAAGAGAAGTCGAAGGAACGGGCGGTGGTGAACTCTTCTTCGTTGACCCAGTCGGGGATGCCGTTGAGCACTTCGTTGAACTTGCCGTCCTTCGTCACCTGCGTTTCGGCATTGCCGAAGAGGAGCTTCACGAGGAAGAGGTTGTTGTCGCGGGCGAAGGCTATCACGTTGCCGTCGGGCGAGAAGAGGGGCATCTGCTGCGGTCCGCCTTCCGAGAGGGGCTCGAACTTATGGTTCTGCACGTCGTAGATGTAATAGACAGCGGTGTAGGAACGGCGGTAGATGGCCTTGGTTTGCGTGCGGAGGAGTATGCGGCGTTCGTCGGGCGACATGATGTAGCCGTCGATGCTCTCTAGCTTTACGGGACCGCGTGCTTCAGCCACGTCGAAGATGGTCTCCACGTCCTTGCCTGTCTTGAAGGAGCGACGGATGATGCGCTTGCTGTCCGAGGATAGCTGCGTGTAGGTCTCGCCGTCTTTCATGGGATTGACGCCATAGACGTACTGGGGTGAATACTTCCCGGAGGTGATGTTCTCCAGCGTGAGCGGCGTGGAGGCGGTTTGCGCTTCCATGCCTTGGAAGCCCGTGAACGAGGCCACGAGGCTTGCTACTATAAGGAAAATGCGTTTCATATTCTACGTTGATTGGGGAATGGCGGTTTTGCACGATGGAAATTCGTCCGCTCTTGCAAAAATACGCAAAAGCGGACGAATCTAGGGTCATTCCGTTGAGTTCTCTTTGAAAATGGTGTCCCATCCGGCGGCTTTATACCACGAAGTGGAACGGAAAGCGTCGTTAAGGTTACCGAATGCGCAAGACGAGGCGGTAGTCTTGTAGACGTTTTGGGGAACGAACATGCTCACGGCGCAGTAGTTGTCGGAGGCCACGGGCACATGCTGCATGGCCCAATAGCCGGGACCTATCCAGAAGCTTTCCGTAGCGCCATGGTAGACCACTGCGGCATCGAGGGCTTCGCTCACTTTAGCGAAACTCTCGTCGGGGAGAATGGCGCGCAGCGTCTGGTGCATGTCGTAGTTGTGGGGACGATAGAAATAGTTTGCGCAGTAGGCCTGGTAGTTCAGCACGCCCTCTTGGGCAAGGTCAATGGTCTGTCCGTCGGCAAGCACGGAATGGGGCAAGGCTTCGCGCACGGCATCGGCCAATGCCTGTAGGCGGTCGGTGCGCAGGCAACTGATGGCGAGGCCGAAGTCGGCATATTCTCCTTGAAGTTCGGTGCTTTGCACATCGGAGAGATAGGTTCGCGCTATGTCGGCAGGATCGGCCGTAAAGAATCCGCTCTGGATGTCGTGGGTGTAATAGGAGCCGGCGCCGGGAGTGGCTATGGGCGAAGCCACTACGTAGTCCGTGGCGTTGCGAAGTTCGTAAGCCACCTCTATGTTCTGCATCAGACAGGCATCGAAGAAAATGAATTTGGGATGCATACCAGAACCGATAATGGCTTCTGCCATGTCGGAAACGTCCATTTGTGTGCCTTTGTCGGAGGAGAGTTTGTTGCTTCCCGTGTCTATGCCGAAGGAACTGACGGTGGGGGTGGACGAGAACTCTGAAGTGTAGCCGGGATAACTTTTGTCGGTTGCAGGCAACCATCCGTCGGCGTGCGACCACATGACGAGGCCGTAGTCAGCTGCCTTGAAGTTGGTGCGGACATAGGAGAGCACGTCCTTGAGCACGGCGGGATCGGTAGAGCAAACGTCGTCGGCCCACTGGCGCATGAGTTTGGGTGTCTTGGCGTCTTTCGTCACTTCGTAGAGACGGGGTGCGCGGTTGTCGTCGATAAACATCAGCAAGCGGCCGTTTTGGGGAAGATAAGCCGCGCCGTTCATGATTTCCAGTGAGTCGCTCTTTTGATAGTTTCCCGAACCTAGACTGTTTTGCGCAGCCATATAGACGAGCACCGTGCGTCCCGTGGAATAATCGGCTGGAGCTTCCGCCTTGTCGTGCCGACAGGAAGCAACGAGTAAAAGGGAAGCGGGCAATATGAGGGATATTTTTTTGTTTAGCACGTTTCGTGGATGTATATAGTAAGCGTTTAAAAATAACGTGAACATTTTTCAAGCAGTGCTTGCGGGCGAAGCGCAAGTTGGCAATATGCTATTTACCCGACGCGTTCGATTGGAATTCTATATCGACGCGTTTGAATCCCATAGCACGAAACACTTGGGTTATGCGTTCGCGTGCGTTGCGTTCGGTGGTTTGGAAATTTTGGGGCGTGAGGCAACGGTTCATCATTTGCTCACGGGCTTTGCGGTAGAGTTCTTCGGCGGCTTGCGGAGGATAGCTTCCTTTCTCGTAGAAGGAACGTGTGCGCGCCTCGTCGATGAAGTTGGAGTCGAGGAGTTCTACGGGAGGGAGTTTCAGCTGCGCCACGGAGTCGGGCAGCGACGTGAACCAGCCGTCGCCGCATTTCTTCATGTCGATGCCCAAACGCAGGGTGCCGGTATAGATGCGCACAAGGCGGTCGGTACCAAACGTGCGGCTGCGGTTCCACTCCACAAGTTCCTCTGTGGTTACGGCCATAAATTCCCATTGCCCGATGTCGCGGATGGAACGCACTTCTTCAGGGGTGACGTCGATGCGGGTGTCGCGTTTCACTTCCAGCGTGACGGGCGGATGTTCGCTGACGGTGCGCACCACTACGGCCACCGCCACCAAGGCGACGACAATAAGCCATAGCCACCAATAGCGCACGATGGCTACAAGGAGCGTGCGCCCGACATGCGTGCGGTTCTCTTTGGGTTGGGGTTTCGGAGTGGTTGTCATTGAAGCTGGAGTTTCTTGAAAAGACTTTCTTCCGTAAGGTCGCTGCGGAAACTTATGGTGATTTGCGACTCTTCATATCCCATTCTCCGCAGCATGGGCATAAGGAGTTCGGCGGCACTGCGCTGCGCCTGCGACACGATGTCGAGTCCGCCCACATGGCTCATGATGCTATCGGCTCCTTGCCGGGCAAAACCGCTTATTTCCTCATCGGAATAGCGGGAACGCGTGAGGTCGATGTATTGCCGCACACCGGCATGGTCCACGCGCGAAGCCGTTGCCGTGACTTGCGGGTCAGGAAGGGTGAGCACAATGCCTGAAGCGCTACGCTTCACGTTGGCGGCAGAGAATGCAGAGAAGTCTATGTAGGCCTTGAGCGTAAGGGTGATGGGGATGGCCACTTTCCGTTCGCCGATGCGCGCGGGCATGGTGAACTTCATGCCGAACACTTGTCCTTCCACGGTGGGCTTGTCGGTGTGGGTCACCACTTTGTGTATCTCGTACTCCGACGTATAGAGCCGCGAGCATTTGTTAACCTGCATGACGATGTGTGCCGTGGTGTCTATTTGCGCAGTGCGTATGCTGTCGCGCGGGTCGGCTTCTGACGACGGCGCACGTCGGCACGACACGGCCAACGGCGGCAACAGCAGAGCTGCAAGGCAAAGGCTGAACGGAACGTGACGTAAGGAACGCATTGTGGTGTGCATTTACGGGATTACTAAAAGAAACGTTGGCAAATGTACACAAATCCACCGTAACGCACCACTCCACGCCTTCTTTCCTTGTTCAACTGATTAAGTTTTTGTTATTTTGCCCGCCGGTTACAAACCGGCATAACGAAATACCCATTATATATATATTGACACACATAACATATTATGAAGAACAAAATGACTCTCGCCATATCTGCTCTTGCGCTTTCCGCCACTTTTTGTGCCTGCGGATCGGGGAAGAGCGACCAGACCAATTCCACGACCGACTCCGTCGCCCAGCAGACGGTGAACGATGCGCCGTATGCAGAACCCTCGCAAAGCAACACAAACACTGTTACGCTCGGCGGACAGAAATTTGAGATTACCATAAGCCGCCAAGCTGACAAGTCGCTTCCTACGGTGACGGACGAACTGGGCAAGAAGTTCTACGACAACCGTGTGGACGTGACCATCAAAGCTGGCGGCGAAGAGTTCTTCACCCGCTCCTACACCCGCGAGGCTTTTCAGGAATTCCTGAGCGACAGCGAGAAGCAAGGCACGGTGTTGCTCGGCATGGCTTTCGACAGCGAGAAGAGCGACGGACACGCCATCCGCCTCGGAGCGCAGATAGGCCAGGTGGGCATTGAGGAAGGTCCGGCTTTCTGCGTGGAGATTCCGCTCAACGGTTCGGCTTCGAGCATCGTCCGCGACAAGAACCAGGACACGACAGGCGACGATGGTCTTTCCGACTGAACAACGATCAAAGAACTTCGGTTTCTATAAATAGATCAAGAATTGGCTTCAATAAATAGGTCAAGAATTTGAGAATTAGAGAATTTCCCAGATAGTTTGAAATATAGAATTACAAGGAAGGCTTGACTGGTCAAGCCGAAGATTAAGAAGTTCTTACTCATTTCAAGAAAAGAGTTGTAACTACTCAGGTGGGGGGGGAAGCATTAGTGCATGTTCACTTTGCTGTTTGATATTTAGGAGTAAACGGCCTGAAAGGCCAAAAGCGCCTAGCCCAGGGCAACGCCCTGGGTTTCAGTTTCCTGCGGCTTTGCGCCCTGAAAGGGCAAAAGCGTGTAAAGTTTAGTAACGCTTTTGCCCTTTCAGGGCGCGAAGCCGCTGGAAACCAATACCCAGGGCGTTGCCCCGGGCTAGGCGCTTTTGGCCTTTCAGGCCGTTTTCTCCTCAATATAAAATGGCAAC
>CAVJJO010000016.1:0-32461 GCA_963649665.1 Bacteroidaceae bacterium
AGAAACTTGAACACCGAGTCGTATATGGGGTTGGCTACGTTGATAATCATATTCTTGTACTCTCGTCTTTGAAATCTTTGCTATAACTCTGCAAAAATGCGATTTAATTCCCTTATCTCCAAATCATCTTTATGTATATCTATGTTCGCGCGCGTAGACACACGGAAATTCGTGCGCGAGAGATTGTGGTATCTCTTGCACTTTGCATCTTTTGCTCGTCCGCCTGCTTGAACTTTTTACACCGTGCCTTGGAATTTCAACGGCAAAGGGCGGTGTGCAGCCGCTGTTATGCTTTGTGTAAAAAGCTTCGGTCTGTCCAAGAAAAGCACGTGCGTATTTGCGCATATGCCGAGATTGGCGTATTTTTGCGTTTGATTTACACTTTTCTTCTTATTCAAACGTAAAAAGTTCGGAGGGGGATAGAACTGTTCCATTGGAAGAATCCCGCATACCGAACCCCGTAAAGTAATGAATACAAACGACGACAGCAAATTCCGATCTTTTTCACTCATATCCGACTTCAAGGGCGATATGAAGCAGTTGCTCTCCACGGAGTTTGAAGCCTCGCTTCCCGCCTTGGCTTTACGCAACATGGTGCTCTTCCCCGGAGTGGTATGCTCCGTGACGGTGAGCCGCGAGGCCAGTCTCAATGTGGTGAAAAAAGCCAATGCCAAAGACTCGTTCATAGCCGTTCTTTCCCAAAAAGACGCAGAAGTGGAAGACCCTTCCATTTCCGACCTCTACGAAGAAGGTGTGGCGGCAAGCGTGGTGAAGCTCATACATCTGCCCGACGGACAAGTGTCTGCCGTCATCCAAAGCTATGGTCCGCTGCGTCTTGAAAAACTCAGTCACCGCCGTTCGATGCTTCGCGCTGAAGTTACCCCTCTTGAAGAAATACTTCCCGCGGAAGACGACGAAGAATTCATGATGGTTGTGGAAGAATGCCGAGACGAACTCATCAAGTTCCTCAATTTCGGCAACCAGCTCATGAAGCAGCAGACCATCTTTGCCGTACAGAACATCACCCATCCCGTATTCCTTGTCAACTTCATCTGTACCAACATGCCGATGGAGCAGGAAGAGCGCGACACGCTCTTTAAGGAACACGACGTGAAGCGCCGTGCCTACAAGCTCCTTCAGGTGCTCAACCGTCAGTGTCAGTTTGCACTCCTCCGTCATGAGATTCAGGAACGTACGCGCACCGAACTCGACGAACAGCAACGCGAATATTTCCTTTCCCAGCAGATAAAGAACATTCAGGAAGAGCTCGGTCAAGGCACCAATCCCGACATCAAGCACATAGAGGACAAGGGGCGCGACTTGCCTTTCCCCGAGAAAGTAAAGGCCACTTTCGACCGCGAACTCGAGAAACTGCGCCGGATGAACCAGCAAAGTCCCGACTACAACGTGGTGCTCAACTATCTACAGACCATGGTGGACCTCCCCTGGGGGCGCCACACGGACGATAACCTCAACGTGAAGAATGCCGAACGCACGCTCAACCGCGACCACTTCGGCATGGAGCGCGTAAAGGAACGCATACTCGAGCATCTCGCCTCCCTGCGCTTCGCCACCAAGGAGAAATCGCCCATCATTTGCCTTTACGGCCCTCCGGGTGTGGGAAAAACTTCACTCGGACGTAGCATAGCAGAGGCTTTGGGCAGAAAATATGTGCGCATCTCCCTCGGCGGCGTTCACGACGAGGCTGAGATACGTGGCCACCGCCGCACCTATGTGGGCGCCATGCCCGGACGCATCATTAAGGGCATCATGAAGGCCGAGTCCGTCAATCCGCTCTTTGTGCTCGACGAAATAGACAAGGTCAGCGAGAACAACTACAACGGCGACCCTCACAGCGCCCTCCTTGAAGTGCTTGATCCGGAGCAGAACAGTACGTTCCACGACAACTATCTCGACTTCGATTTCGACCTCTCCAACGTGTTCTTCATAGCTACGGCAAACAATCTCCAGACCATACCCCGTCCTTTGCTCGACCGCATGGAAATCATCGAAGTGGAAGGTTATCTTGCCGAAGAAAAACGCGAAATAGCCCGTCGTCACCTCATTCCCAAAGAACAGGGAAAGTATGATTTCGGAGAAGGCGGCAATCTGAAAATCAATGCTGCTGCCATTGATCAGATAGTGGAGCACTACACCCGCGAAAGCGGTGTGCGCCAACTCGAAAAGCAGATAGACAAACTTTTCCGTAAGGTGTCGTACCTCACCGCCACGAGCGACGACGGGAAAATGCCCTACGCCGGACAAACCATCAAGGCTACCGACGTGGAAACGCTTCTCGGCAAGCCACTCTTCAATCGCGACAAATACCAGGGCAACAAATATCTTGGCGTGGTCACCGGCTTGGCTTGGACTGCCGTTGGCGGCGAAATCCTCTATATCGAAACCAGCGTGAGTCGCAGCAAGGGCGCAAAGCTCACCCTCACCGGCAATCTCGGCGATGTGATGAAGGAGAGTGCCGTGCTCGCTTTGGAATACATCAAGGCACACGCTTCCCGTCTTGGCATCGACTACCGCATATTCGACCACTGGAGCGTACATATCCACGTTCCTGAGGGTGCAACCCCCAAGGACGGTCCGTCTGCCGGCATCACCATTGCCACCTCTTTGGCTTCAGCGCTCACGCAGCGCCGTGTGCGCGACCACATCGCCATGACGGGCGAAATCACGCTTCGCGGACGCGTGCTTCCCGTGGGAGGTATCAAGGAAAAAATACTTGCAGCTAAGCGTGCCGGCATCACCGACATTCTCATCTCCGAGGAAAACCGCCGCGACGTGGAGGACATCAACGAACGCTACGTGAAGGGACTCACCTTCCACTACGTGAGCGACGTGCTCGACGTGCTTTCCTATGCATTGCTCGAAGAAAAAGTCGACGATGCCATCGATCTTGAAGCCCCGGTGCGCGACGAACGCTCCGAAAAGGCTGAAAAAGAGCCAGTGAGTACAGACACTTGCGTGCGTTTGATGAAAGAAAAGGATTGAATCCTTCAAGGACGTCCCCGAAACGCCAGAAGCCTATACAGCTCTACTAAGTAAGCGCTGAAAAATAACTTTTGAGCATTATCAAAGGGTATTTTCGGGCAAAGCGCATGGGCGTTTTTCCGTTGCGCATGGGGGTGACGTTTTCAAAACGTCACGCTCTACACGGGTCTCGCAGAGGGTTTTGCTCGCTGCGCTTTAAATAGCCCTATAGAGTTGTCAATACGGAGTCTTGCCCCATGCGCGTCGCATGAAAATTGCGCTAGTTATTTTCTACGCATTGCTTACCAACGAACGTGTTGGGTCAAGTCCTTTTTATAATCCCTAAAAGCGAAGAACGAACAATTCATGACATACGAACTCCAACATACCGATGCACAATCCTCTGCCCGTGCCGGCCTCATCACCACCGACCATGGTCGGATACACACACCCATATTCATGCCTGTAGGCACACTTGGCAGTGTGAAAGGTGTGCATCTTCGCGAAATAAAGGACGATATCAACGCCGAAATCATTCTCGGCAACACCTATCATCTCTATTTGCGTCCCGGCCTCGACATACTCGAACGTGCTGGCGGACTGCACAAATTCAATGGTTTCGACCGCCCCATGCTTACCGACAGCGGCGGCTTCCAGGTGTTCTCGTTGACCGGTATCCGCAAACTCACCGAAGAGGGATGCGAGTTCCGTTCGCACATCGACGGTTCCAAACACCTCTTCACTCCCGAGCGCGTCATGGACATAGAGCGCACCATCGGTGCCGACATCATGATGGCGTTCGACGAGTGTCCTCCTGGAACAGCCGAGCGCTCCTATGCCCGTAAGAGTCTGGATCTTACACACGGATGGATGAAGCGCTGCTGGAAACGTTTCCACGAAACCGAACCCAAGTACGGCTACCATCAATCGCTCTTCCCCATTGTACAAGGATGCGTCTACAAAGACCTCCGTCAGGAGAGTGCCCGCTTCATGGCAGACTTCGGTGCGGAAGGCTACGCCATCGGCGGACTCGCCGTGGGAGAACCAGCCGAAACCATGTACGAAATGATAGAAGTGGTCAACGACATTCTCCCGAAAGACCGTCCGCGTTACCTAATGGGCGTAGGCACTCCTGTCAACATCCTCGAAGGCATAGAACGCGGCGTGGACATGTTCGACTGCGTCATGCCCACACGCAACGGCCGCAACGCCTGTCTCTTCACCGCAGAAGGCGTGCTCAACATGCGCAATGCAAAATGGGCAGACTGCTTTGAACCCGTCGACCCCATGGGACATAGTTTTGTGGATACTGCCTACACCAAGGCTTATCTCCATCACCTCTATAAGTCGAAGGAGCTCCTTGCCATGCAGATTGGCTCCATTCACAACCTGGCCTTCTATCTTTGGCTCGTCCGCGAAGCGCGTAAACACATCCTTAACGACACGTTCACCCCTTGGAAACGCGATATGGTGGAACGCCTTTCGCGCAAACTCTAACACCTGTGCCAATTAGAGCATCTCACTAAACAAATCTGCACAATAGCTTTAGGTACAATAGATTATACGTTTTATGTTTAAGTTCTTCCGGCGTCATAGCAAATTCTCCGCTCCCCAAGTAGAGCCTCACGCTGACGAGCCTGCCGATTCCGTCAGCGCTTCCCTTGCGCCGGCGTCGGACAGTGCAAGAAACGCTTCTTTGCTCCAAAGGATGCTGCGCGCCGTCCGTTCCTGGTTCAACAAACCGCTTCTGGGGCGCTTGGACCGCTACATCATCTATAAGTTCCTCAGTACCTACATATTTCTCATCCTCATCATCGTGATGATTGTGGTGGTGGTGGACTTCAACGAACGCATCGACAAGTTCTCGCGCAGCCAAGTGTCCATGCAGAAGGTATTCTTCGACTACTATCTCAACTACATCCCCTATGTAGCGAACCTCTACAGTGCGCTCTTCGTGTTTGTGGCAGTCATCTTCTTCACCTCCAACCTTGCCGGCCATTCCGAAATTATTGCCATGAAGAGTACGGGCATGAGTTTCAAGCGCCTCCTCCGACCCTATCTCTTTTCCGCAGCACTCATCGCTGCCACCTCCTTTGCCTTAGGTGCTTATGTCATACCCAAGAGCAACGTGAAGCGTGTGGCTTTTTCCAACCGCTATCTAAAGAAAACGATGGACCCTACTTCCATCGACAACGTACAACTGCAGGTCGACACGGGTGTGGTGGCCTACATCACCCACTTCGACAACATCACCAAGAGCGGTTACGGATTCTCGCTCGACAAGTTCGTCAACAAGAAACTCGTGTCGCACCTTACGGCCGAAAGCATTCAGTACGACACCCTTTCCGACCATCGCTTCTCCTGGACACTTCACCAATACAACATCCGCACCCTCAAGGGCATGAGGGAGAAACTTGAGTCGGGCGACCGCATCGACACCACCATCATCATGGAGCCCAACGACTTCTTCTTCGTTCGCGACCAGGAAGAGACCATGACGCTCACTGAACTCAAGGATTTCATAGACCGTCAGGCCATGCGCGGTTCGGCAGGCGCAAGCAAATTCGAAGTGGAGTACCACAAGCGCATAGCCTCGCCCTTTGCGGCTTTCATCCTCACCCTCATTGCGGTGAGTCTCTCCAGCGAAAAACGTAAGGGCGGCATAGGAGCCAATCTCGGCTTCGGACTCGCGCTATCCTTTGCCTACATCCTTTTTCAGACGGTTTCATCGGCTTTCGCCGTGAGTGGACAGGTGCCTACGGCCCTTGCCGTCTGGATTCCAAACATACTGTTCTCTATCATCGCCCTCGTGCTGGTGTGGAGAACACCACAGTAATACGAAACACAACGACATACACACACACTAGACCCATGAGTACAAACGACAACGACCATATCGTTTCTTCCCACGAGGCGGAAACGTGCGCAGAGCCTCAGGTAGAGGCAAGCGAGAATGTATTGGAAGCAAAAACCGCCGATTCCACCGAAGAATCCGCTACTCCCGACGCTCCCGCCGAAGAGCAGGTAACCTATTTCGAGGACTTGGCACTCTCCGACGACGTGCTCGATGCGCTCTACGACATGCGTTTCGAAAAGTGCACGCCCGTGCAGGCAGCCTGCATCCCTCCCATACTTGAGCACCACGACGTACTGGGTGTGGCACAGACCGGAACCGGTAAAACCGCCGCTTATCTCCTTCCCCTGCTTACCCTTCTCGGAACGGAACCCCATCCCGCCGATGCCGTAAACTGTTTGGTCATTGCTCCTACCCGCGAATTGGCACGCCAGATTGACCAGGCGCTGCAAGGATTCGCCTACTACACGGGCGTAAATGCCGTGGCAGTCTACGGTGGTAACGACGGTATTCGCTACGAGCAAGAACGCCGTTCGCTTCAAGCCGGTGCCGACATTGTGCTCGCCACCCCCGGACGCCTCATCACCCATCTTCAGCTCGGCACGCTCGACCTCAGCCGAACTACCCATCTCGTGCTCGACGAGGCCGACCGCATGCTCGACATGGGATTCTCCGAAGACATCATGACCATCGTGAAGCAAATGCCGGAGAACCGCCAGACCATCCTCTTCTCAGCCACCATGCCGCCGAAGATCGCACAACTCGCACGCAGCGTGATGCACGATCCCGTGGAAGTGGAGATAGCCGTGTCCAAACCGGCCGAGAACATCCGCCAGAGCGTGTTTGAATGCCGCGAAAGCGACAAAACACTCGTGCTCAAGCACATCTTCAAGGAACAGCCGCCCCAGCGTGTCATCCTTTTCGCTTCTTCCAAGCAGAAAGTGAAGGAACTCGCCATCATACTCAAGCGCCACGGCCTCAACGTGCGTGCCATGCATTCCGATCTCTCGCAGCCCGAGCGCGACGAGGTGATGCAGCTCTTCCGTGCCCACAAAGTGGACCTTCTCGTGGCAACGGACATCGTGGCGCGAGGCATCGACATCGACGACATCACGATGGTCATCAACTACGACGCACCGCACGATGCCGAGGACTATGTGCACCGCATTGGCCGTACAGCCCGCGCCGGACGTGCCGGTTCGGCTTATACGCTCATCGGTGAAAAGGACCTTTTGGCGCTTTCCAACATAGAGCGCATACTGAAAATAAAGATACCCCGTGCCAAACTCCCCGAAGGCGTTCATCCCGTAGAGCGCCATTCCGGTGCGCAGGGCGGACGTTCACGCGGAGGCTTTGCCAAAGGCGGTCAGCGTGGCAGAGGCAATGGAAGAGGGCAGTCGCGTGGTAAGGATGGCGCTTCGTCTTCTTACAAAAAGTCAGACTCAGCCAACAGAAAGGGTGGAAAACCCAATTCGAAAGGCAAGACCGGCGGCAACAAGCCCCGCAATGGTAGCCGCGAATCCCATAAAGGACAGAACCAATAACACTCAAGGGTGACCGACTCACCGTCACTCTACATTTTTCGTGAGATAAAGTGATGACAAAACATGCTGTAACATTGCTCCTTGTCGTGTTGCTCGCAGCAAGCTGCAAAACCGACAAACCGGCACCGACCGCAGAAAAGGAACAGGACACCGCAGTCGTGGCGAGCGACACCCTGCCGGCCGACACGACGATGATTGCACCGCCGAAGAAAGCCGACGGACTGTTTGACGACTTTGTCTATTCCTTTATGCGCAACCCCAAATTCCAGGCGCAGCGCATAAAATTTCCACTTCTCGTCAACGACCACGGAAAGGAGCAATACATAGCCGCCAAGGCATGGCACTACGACAAGATGTATCTTCGCAACGACGTCTATACCATCATATTCGACTCCGAAGAAAGCGTGAAGGCAGAAAAAGATACGTCGCTCGACAGCGTGGCGGTCGAATGGGTATATCTCAAGCGCCGCGAAGTGAAGCAGTTCCGTTTTCATCGCATTGAGGGTGAGTGGTTTCTCACTGAGATTGTGAAGCATGCCTTGAATGAAAACATCAACAGCGACTTCTATCTCTTCTACGACAAGTTTACCAGCGACCATGCCTTCCAGCTTCGTCATGTGAACAGCACGATAACTTTCAAAACGTTCGACGAAGACAACTTCGAACCCATAGAAGGCACGCTCGACGCCCAGCAATGGCCCGATTTCCGTCCCGAATTGCCGAAAGGAACCATCACCAATATCAACTATGGGCAGCACTACGGCAACGGCAACCGCCGTGTGCTCATGGTGTGTACACCCTCAGGCGGAATGGGATGCTCGCTGACGTTCCAACGCAAGAAAAGCGGATGGACGCTCATGAAGCTCGTGAACTGACGCCTTTGCCTGTCTTTTTAGATATTCTATAAGAGCCTAAACAATACATTGCGATATGTCATACCCCATACCCAACACCTTCGGCATTGATGCCCGTTGCACGCAGTATTCCGAATACCATAGCATAGAAGAACTTCAGGAGATTCTTCCGCTCATTCGCGGAGCGCGCTGGTTTCATGTGGGAGCAGGCAGCAATCTGCTCTTTACGGCCGACTACGACGGCACAATACTCCATTCCGCCATATGCGGCATAGAGGAAACCGAACGCACCGACGACGAAATACTCCTTCGCGTGGGAGCCGGCGAGGTGTGGGACGACTTCGTAGACTATTGCACCGCGCACGGCTATTTTGGTGCTGAGAACCTTTCCGCCATTCCCGGCGAGGTGGGTGCCAGTGCCGTGCAGAACATCGGTGCCTATGGCGTGGAAGTTTGCCAGCTTATCCGCGAAGTGGAAACGGTGGAAGCGGCTACCGGCATGGTGCGCTTGTTCCGTGCCGAGGACTGCCAATACGCCTATCGCAGCAGTGTGTTCAAGCATGAACTGAAGGGGCAGTACATCGTGACTCATGTGACGTATGCCCTCCGTTTGAAATTCTCTCCCGACCTTCAATACGGCGCCATAAGCCGCGAGCTCGACGCACGAGGCGTGAGTCCGGCATCGCTCACCGCCGTGCAGTTGCGCCAAATCATTTGCGAAATCCGTCACTCCAAGTTGCCCGACCCTTCAGAGGTCGGCAGTGCCGGTTCGTTCTTCATGAATCCAGTAGTGACGGAAGAAAAAGCGCAGTCGCTCCTTCAGACGTATCCCGACATGCCCCATTATCCGCTTGCCAACGGCGTGAAAGTTCCTGCGGGATGGCTCATCGAGCAGTGCGGGTGGAAAGGCCGTTCCATGGGGCGCGCCGGCGTTTACCCCAAGCAAGCGCTCGTTTTGGTTAATCTCGGCGGTGCTAAGGGGAGTGACATTGTGGCGCTGAGCAATGCCGTCCGCCATGATGTAAAGGAAAAGTTCGGTATTGACATCCATCCCGAAGTCAACTTTATTTGATTGTCGAACTAAATACTTGTGATTAGATGAAAATCAGATTCTTAGGCACAGGTACAAGCACGGGCGTTCCGCAGATAGGCTGCGAGTGCGACGTATGCACGTCCCATGACCCTCGCGACAAACGCCTACGCTGTTCCGCCCTTGTCGATTTTGAGTCGGGCGAACGCATCCTCATCGACTGCGGTCCCGACTTCCGGCAGCAGATGATTCCCGTGGATTTCCGCGCTTTGAACGGCGTTTTGCTTACGCATATCCATTACGACCATGCTGGGGGAATAGACGACTTGCGTCCGTTCTGCGAATTTGGCGATATTCGCATTTTTGCCGACAGCACGACTACAGCTCTTCTTCGTCAGCAATTGCCCTATTGTTTCGCGGAACATCTCTATCCGGGTGTGCCTCGTCTGGTAATGAACGAAGTGCAAGCCGCCACGTCCTTTAAGGTTGGCAACGTGGATATTGTGCCTTTTACTGTAATGCACGGGAAAATGCCCATCCTTGCTTATCGCATGGGAGGTTTGGCTTACATTACCGACATGAGTTCTTTTCCCGATGAATCCGCCTGTTTCCTTCAAAATGTAGACGTACTTGTAGTCAATGCGCTGCGTCACGAGCATCACAATTCCCATCAAACCCTTCAGGAAGCGTTGGCTTTTATTGAAAAGGTGAAGCCTCGGGAAGCCTATCTCGTTCACATGAGTCACGACATGGGACTTCATCGCGACATTGAGCGTCAGCTACCACCACACGTTCGTTTTGCTTACGACGGGCTTGAGGTCTATTGTAAAGAATAAGCGTTGCGTCCGGCTTCTGCTATTGTTTTAATATTCAATTCCTACACATTCCATGCGTCTTTTCCTTTTATTACTTTCATTCGTGCTTGTGGTTTCCTGCCATAACGCCCAAAAGCCCGTTGAAGAGAACGGCGCATTTAAAAAGGAAAAGAAAGTGGAGGGCGATAACGTGAACCGCATTGTGGATTCGGGAGAACTGATTGTAGCCACACTGAGCGGTCCCGACACCTACTTTGAGTACCAAGATAAGGGTTTCGGTCTTCAGTATGCGCTGGCTTCGAACTACGCTGAGAGTCTGGGTGTGGCATTGAGGGTGGAGGTTTGTTCCGATACGCTTCAGTTGCTCCACAAGCTAGCGCATGGCGATGTAGACCTCGTGGCACTGCAAGTGCCCGAAAATGCGGTGAAAACGGACAGTTTGACGTTTGCCGGCGCTTATTCCACCAATAAAAACGGCGAACGCTCGTCGTGGTTGGTAAAGAAAGATATGGCAGATCTCGCCGAATCGCTCGATGAATGGTTCGGCGACGGTGTGGAAGTGGAAGTGGAGAAAGCCGAGAACCAGCGCCTCAAACAGCGTCTGCAGGTACGCCGCCACGTCCATGCACCTTTCATTTCAAAGGAAAAAGGTGTAATCTCCACCTACGATGCCTATTTCAAGGAAGCCGCCCATGCCGTAGGTTGGGACTGGCGCCTGGTGGCTGCGCAATGCTATCAGGAGTCGGGCTTCGACCCCAATGCCGTTTCGTGGGCAGGTGCTTCGGGCTTGATGCAGCTCATGCCCTCGACCGCCGCACAAATGGGACTCAAACAGGAATTCATCTTCAAGCCGGCAGAAAACATAGCTGCTGCTACACGCTATATTTCCCACCTGCAAAGCATCTTCAAGTCTGTTCCCGATCCCATGGAGAGAATATGCTTCGTTCTCGGCGCATACAATGCCGGGCCGGGTCATATCCAAGATGCCCAGGCATTGGCCCGCAAGTATGGGCGCAATGCCAATTCATGGGCAGACGTTAGCGAATATGTGCGCGGATTGAGTCAGGCACGCTATTATCGCGATCCTGTAGTTCGCCATGGTTATATGATTGGAAGCGAGACGTATGGATATGTGCAGTCTATTATGGACAGATGGCAGGCTTATGGCGGCGGAACGTACGTGGGACGTGCCGGTGCGCCTATGAGAACCGATGCGTCCAGCTCCTCCGGCGAAACCGCGCCAAGGGTACACAAGCGAAACCGTTTCTCGCACGAACACAAGTTGCTTTCGCCCGAAGAACTCCAGAAGCAGTCTGCACAATAGCGTATCCGCGTTTTTATGCTTCATTCCTTCCGCTGCGCATTATCTATCCTTTACTTGGCATTTTTCAGCGATTTTCCGTAAGTTTGCAGAAACAATGACACGAAACGCGCCTAAATACACACAAGCGGTGCGTCACTGTTCCTACCGTATGAGAAAGAAATTCTTCACCATCCTTTGGGGTATATACCTGTTTGTAGTACTCGTTGCCGTGCTCGCTTTCGTTTCCATCGAGCGCGGTTGGATAGGCTATATGCCCCCGATAGCAGAACTCCAAAGTCCCATTAGTAAATATGCCTCACAGGTAATCAGTGCCGACGGCAGACTCCTCGGCACCTGGTCACGCAATGAAAACCGCGTGTTCGTAGGCAAGGACAGCATATCTTCCTATATGTTCGACGCACTCGTGGCCACGGAAGACGTGCGTTTCTACGACCATTCAGGCGTGGATGTGCGGGCATTGGGGCGTGCCGTGGTGAAGCGCGGCATTCTGCGCCATAAGTCAGCCGGCGGCGGCAGTACCATCACGCAGCAATTGGCCAAGCAACTCTATTCCTCTACGGCGGAAAGTTCCGTGCAGCGCCTTTTCCAAAAGCCCATAGAGTGGGTGATAGCCACAGAACTTGAGCGCCATTACACCAAGGAGGAAATCCTTACGCTCTATCTCAACTACTTCGACTTCCTCCACAATGCCGTCGGCATAAAGACGGCTGCCAACGTCTACTTCGGCAAGTCGCCCGACAAGCTCGACATTCTTGAGAGTGCCACGCTCGTGGGCATGTGCAAGAATCCCTCTTACTTCAATCCCGTACGCGAACCCGAGCGCTGCCGCGAACGCCGCAACGTGGTGCTTCAGCAGATGGTGAAGGCCGGCAAACTTTCCGATGCGGAGTATGCCAGTTTGGCGGATCAGCCCTTGGTGCTTAACTTCCACCGTGTGGACCATAAGGAAGGCATGGCAGCCTATATGCGCGAATATCTGCGCCGCATCATGATGGCCAAGCAGCCCAACCGCAAGGACTATCACGATTGGCAGCGCCAGCAGTTCTATGAAGACTCGCTGGCATGGGCTACCGATCCGCTCTATGGATGGTGCAACAAAAACACGAAGCGCGACGGCTCCAACTACGACATCTATACCGACGGACTAAAGATCTACACCACCATAGACTCCCGCATGCAGCAATATGCCGAAGACGCCGTGTTCCAGCAAGTGGGAAAGAAACTCCAGCCCCTTTTCGAAGCCGAGCGCCGCGAGTCGCGCAATTTCCCCTATAGCAGCGAGCTCTCCCGTGCCGACGTCATCAAGCGCCTTAAGCAGGCCATGAGGCAGACCGACCGCTATCGTGAACTCAAGGCCGGCAATGCGACGCCGGAAGAAATAGAGAAGAACTTCAACACGCCCGTGCCGATGACCGTGTTTACCCTCCACGGCGACGTCGACACCACGATGACCCCCATCGATTCCATCCTCTATTATAAGAAATTCCTCCGTTCGGGTCTCGTAAGCATTGACCCGCAGACCGGTTACGTGAAAGCCTATGTGGGCGGTTTGAACTACTCCCACTTCCAGTACGACATGGCCATGGTGGGTCGCCGCCAGGTAGGTTCTACCATGAAACCCTTCGTCTATGCCATGGCCATGACCGGAGGATGGACACCCAATTCCACCATTCTTAACGTACAACGCAAATTCGGCAACTGGATGCCGCGAAACGCAAGCCGCTCGCGATACGGACAGCATGTGACGCTCAAGTGGGGTCTAAGCCAGTCCAACAACTGGGTGACCGCGGCGCTCATGTACGAGATAGACCCCACTGGTCAGGGCCTTGTGCGTGACCTTCAGGCTTTGGGCGTGGCGAACGACAATATGCAGCCGTCACTTCCTCTCTGTCTGGGAACGTGCGACATTACCGCCGCTGAACTGGCCTCGGCTTACACCGCCTTCGTGGAGAAGGGCATACGCCGTGCCCCCATCCTCGTCACTAAGATAGAGGACAACGAAGGCAATGTGGTGGCAGAATTCGTGCCGCGCACCAACGAGGTCTACAGCGAAGAGACTGCCTACGACATGATAGACATGATGAAGGCCGTCATAGACCAGGGCACGGGTCGCAAACTGCGTTACGCCTATGACTTGAATGGACCCATAGCCGGCAAGACGGGTACGACGAACAGCAATTCCGACGGATGGTTCGTTGGATGTGTGCCGCAACTCGTTACCTCGTGCTGGGTAGGCGGTGAAGAGCGCGACATCCATTTCAACAGCATGGCACACGGACAAGGTTCTGCCTCGGCGCTCCCCATCTGGGCGCTTTACATGCGGAAGGTCTATGCCAACAAAGCTTTGGGCTACGACCCTGAACTCGATTTCGAGAAACCCGCTTCAAGAGAGCAAGGCGCGTCTGGCGGCACCCGCAAATCCGGCAACGACGAGGAAGGCGACGAAGAAGATTTCGACGAAGAAAGCGCCGCTTCCGAGCGTTCCGCCGAGCAGTCCGCCGCGAAAGGGAAGAGCAATGCTAATGCCGAATCGTACTTCGAGTAGCGAACCTCATTCCTTTAATGCCCACAACACATTCGTTTGCCCTCCACATAAAAAAAGATAATCCTCAAAGTTCAAGAAAGACTATGAAATTCTTGGCCATCATTCCCGCAAGATATGCCTCCACACGTTTCCCCGCCAAGCCCTTGGCGCTTTTGGGAAACAAACCCATCATTCAGCGTGTATACGAACGTGTACAGAGCGTTTTCGAAAATCTCTGCGTGGCTACCGACGATGAACGCATTGCCGCTGCAGTAGATTCGTTTGGCGGAAAGGCCGTCATGACGTCCACTTCCCATAAGAGCGGCACCGACCGCTGCTATGAAGCGTTCTGCAAGATGGGCGGCGACGCCGATGTGGTGGTAAACGTGCAAGGCGACGAGCCCTTCATCGCCGAAAGCCAACTGCGTACGGTGATGGAATGTTTTGCCGACCCGCAGACCGAAATAGCTACGCTCGTAAAGCCTTTCGGCACCGATGCCGCGGTGGAAGCCATAGAAAATCCCAATTCTCCCAAGGTGGTAGTCGATGCCAACGGTTATGCGCTCTATTTCTCCCGCAGCGTGATACCTTACCTTCGGGGCATCGACAAAGCCCAATGGCCGCAGCACCACAACTATCTGAAACACATAGGCCTCTATGCCTACCGCGCCGATGTGCTTAAGCGCATCACCTCCATGCCGATGGGAGAACTCGAAACCTGCGAATCGCTCGAGCAGTTGCGTTGGCTGCAGGCCGGCTTCCGCATCAAAGTGGGTACGACCGACGTGGAAACCATCGGCATAGACACACCGGAAGACCTCCAGCGTGCCGAACAGTTCTTAAAGGATGTTCAATAACCGGCACCCGTCATCTGTGCAATCCCTATTATAGAACCTTCCTGATATCTTCATCTTTAACTCAAGGTAAACCTCGTAATGAAATTATCCTCTCTCCACATATATCTCTTCTCCGCTCTCCTTTCCGCATCGTCCGTGGCTTCTGCCCAAAAGATTGTGGTCGGTTCGTGCGACCTCAAGGACGGCGGCATCTACACGGGAGAACTCTCCGGCAACAAGCCCAACGGCAAAGGCCGCGCACAGTATGAAAACGGCGACACCTACGAAGGCGAATTCGTGAAAGGCTACCGCCAGGGCGAAGGCACCTTTACGGCTGCCGACGGTTCGCGCTACGAAGGCAGCTGGACAAAGAACGAACGCAACGGACGCGGCACGTTCTACGCCGTGAACAACAACCGCTACGTGGGACTCTGGTACCGCAACCAGAAGGAGGGCCAGGGCAAGATGTACTACTTCAACGGCGACGTCTACGACGGCACGTGGAAAGAAGACAAGCGCAACGGAAAGGGCACCTACACCTTCAAGAGCGGTGCCTTCTACAAAGGCGACTGGGTAGACGACCAGAAGAACGGAAAGGGCTATTTCGACTGGAAAGACGGTTCGAAATATGAAGGCTCGTGGGTCAACAACCAGCGCAACGGCCGCGGCACCTATTTCTATGCCGACGGCGACTACTATTCCGGCGACTGGAAGAACGACATGCAGGACGGCCGCGGCATCTACAAGTTCCGCAACGGCGACGTCTATGAAGGCCAGTACGTGGCCGGCGAACGCACCGGCGAAGGCACCTTCCGTTTTGCCAACGGCGACCAGTATGTAGGCTCGTTTCTCAATGGCGAACAAAGCGGACAAGGCACCTTCCAGTGGAAAGGCATCGCTTCCTACACGGGCCAATGGCAGCACAACATGATGCACGGCCACGGCGTGTATAAATGGAAGAACGGCGACGAATACAACGGCGAATGGAAAAACAACCGCATGGACGGCGAAGGCACACTCCGCTTCGCTGCCGGCGGACGCTTCAAAGGACAGTTCCACGAAGGCAAGCGCCACGGCAAGTCGGTGGAAATCCGTGCCGACGGCACACGTCTCGACTGCACCTATAAGGACGGTGTGAAGCACGGCCCCTATACCGAATACGATGCCAACGGCAACGTGGTGAAGAAAGGAGAGTACTCCAACGGACGTCCCGTTTAGTTCCCTTTCCCAAACCGTGCAGCCAAATAGGGCGAACGCCGTCGCTGCCATCCAAATCTGATAACTGAACAAACAAATACCTTTAGTCCCATGAAATCAAAAACGTCAGAATCTGCGGCAAAAGCTGCTGCAAAGACCACTTCTGCCAAGGGCAAGAAAACCACGGCCAAAACTGCCAGGAAGGCAGCCGCCCCTAAGGCGAAAGAACTCAAACTCGTCAAGAACGACACGTGGCTCAAGCCTTACGAGGCCGCTATCACCGGCCGCCATGACCATGCGCTCTACAAGCTCGCGCAGCTCAGCAAGGGTACGGGAAAACTGTCGGACTTTGCCGACGGCCATCTCTACTTCGGCCTTCACCGCACGCCGCGCCAATGGGTGCTTCGCGAATGGGCGCCCAATGCTACGGAGATTTATCTCGTGGGCGACTTCAACGGATGGTCCGAACAGCCCGAGTATGCCTTCAAGCGCATTGCCGGTACTGGCAACTGGGAACTGAAACTCCCCTCCCGTGCGCTCAAACACGAAGACCTCTACAAATTGTCCGTTCATTGGGAAGGAGGACAAGGCGAACGTGTGCCCGCCTGGGCACAGCGCGTGGTGCAGGACGAATCCACGAAAATCTTTTCCGCACAGGTGTGGGCACCCGCCGCTCCTTATGAATGGAAAGTGAAGCGCTTCCGTCCGCAGAAGGCACCGCTCTACATCTATGAGTGCCACATCGGCATGAGCCAGGATGCCGAGAAGGTGGGCACTTACGAAGAGTTCCGCCAGAACGTGTTGCCGCGCGTCGTCAAGGAAGGGTACAACTGCATACAGATTATGGCCATCGCCGAACATCCCTATTACGGTAGTTTCGGCTATCACGTAAGCTCTTTCTTCGCTGCATCGAGCCGTTTCGGTACGCCCGAAGAACTGAAACGCCTCGTCGACGAAGCGCATGCCGCCGGCATCAGCGTGATTATGGACCTCGTGCATAGCCATGCCGTGAAGAACGAGGTGGAAGGTTTGGGCAACTACTGCGGCGACCCCAACCAGTTCTTCTATCCCGGCGACCGTCATGAACACTCAGCCTGGGACAGCCTTTGCTTCGACTACGGCAAGGACGAAGTGATCCATTTCCTTCTTTCCAACTGCAAATATTGGCTTACGGAGTACAACTTCGACGGATTCCGCTTCGACGGCGTCACCTCCATGCTCTACTACAGCCACGGACTGGGCGAAGCCTTCTGCGGCTACCCCGACTACTACAACGGGCATCAGGACGACAATGCCATTTGCTACCTTACTTTGGCCAATCTGCTCATCCACGAAGTGAAACCTTCTGCTGTGACCATTGCCGAAGAAGTGAGCGGCATGCCCGGTCTCGCAGCGCCTTTCAAGGACGGCGGCTATGGCTTCAATTACCGCATGGCGATGAACGTGCCCGACTATTGGATAAAGACCATTAAGGAACTTCGCGACGAGGACTGGAAGCCTTCGTCTATCTTCTGGGAAGTGACGAACCGCCGTTCCGACGAGCGCACCATTTCCTATTGCGAGAGTCACGACCAGGCTTTGGTGGGCGACAAAACGCTCATCTTCCGTCTCATCGACGCCGACATGTACTGGCACTTCCGCAAGGGCGACGAAAACGGCACCGTGCACCGTGGCATAGCCCTCCACAAGATGATACGTCTTGTGACGGCTTCTACCATCAACGGCGGCTACCTCAACTTCATGGGCAATGAGTTCGGCCATCCCGAATGGATCGACTTCCCGCGTGAGGGCAACAACTGGAGCTACAAGTACGCGCGCCGCCAGTGGAACCTGGTGGACAACCACGACCTGTGTTACCACTATCTCGGCGACTTCGACCGCGACATGCTCAAGGTGCTTCAGAGCGAGGGCGACATACGCCGCTATCCCGTTCAGGAAGTGTGGCACAACGACGGCGACCAGGTGCTTGCCTACAGTCGCGGCGACCTTCTCTTCGTGTTCAATTTCTCTCCCACGCGTTCCTATGAAGGCTACGGCTTCATGATGCCAGAGGGCGCCTACGACGTGGTGCTCAACACCGACGACAAGGCATATGGCGGCAATGGTCTGGCAGACGACAGTGTGGAGCATCTCACCAATTTCGACCAGTTGCTCAAGCGCGACGGCAAGGGCTGGCTGCAGCTCTATCTGCCTGCACGCTCGGCGGTCGTGCTGAGAAAGAAGGCGGAAAAGTAACTGCATATTTCTGAGAAAGAATAAAAAAACGCGGTTTTATCGTGAAAGTGCGATGAAACCGCGGTTTTTTGTGTTTGAGCGCGAGTTGCGTGTGTGTTAGGTAAGTGATATTCTTGTGTATTTCTCCCACAAATTTCACGGAATACACAGAGACAACTCGCTTTGCTTGTTGTTTTTTTGAACACGAATTATCATGAATTAACCGTGAATTTTCATAAATTATTTTTAGGGGGAACAAGGCGTGGCTTGCATGTTCAAAAAAAAATTCATGAAAATTCACGGTTAATTCATGATAATTGGCTTTCCCTTCGGTCGCCGAACGTTGTTTCGTGTTCACTCCCCGTCAAGACAGAGTTTTGCCCCCATGCGCTTCGCCCCCATGCGCTTTCGCCCCATTCCTTTTGTCTCCCTATGCGAGTTTTTACACCGTGCCTTGGAATTTTTACGGCGTGCCTTGGAATTTTTACGGCGTGCTTTGGAATTTCAACTACAAAGGGGGCAGTTGGAATTCAAAATTAAATTTCTGCCTTAAGCAATATGCAAAAGAAAAGTCCGCTACCCCAACGCCTTTCGACGCGTGCAGCGGACAGATCAACCAAAATAACATTTATATAGTTTAGTAAGCCTCGTTGTGTACTCCCGAAACGGCGCGGCCGCTGGGATCGTTGACGTTTTTGAAGGCAGCATCCCATGCCAGGGCTTCGGCGGTGGAGCAGGCTACGCTCGGTACGCTCGGCACGCTCAGTGCGGCGCTCTTGCTCGGGAAGTATTCTTCAAAGATGCTACGGTAGTAGTATTCCTCTTTGTTCATCGGCGTGTTGATGGGGAAACGCTCGGCAGCGTGAGCCATCTGTTCGTCGCTGACGGCTTCGGAGGTGATTTTCTTGAGTGTGTCTATCCAGGAATATCCCACGCCGTCGGAGAACTGTTCCTTTTGGCGCCAAGCCACGTCGTCGGGCAGCATGTCGGCGAAGGCTTCGCGCACAATCTTCTTTTCTATTGTGGTGTCCGGACACATCTTGGCTTCGGGGTTCAGGCGCATTGCCACGTCGAGAAATTCCTTGTCGAGGAAAGGCACGCGTCCTTCCACGCCCCATGCCGCAAGGCTCTTGTTGGCGCGCAAGCAGTCGTAGAGATAGAGTTTGGAGAGTTTGCGAACCGTTTCTTCGTGGAAGGCTTTCGCGTTGGGCGCTTTGTGGAAATAGAGGTATCCGCCGAATATTTCGTCGGCGCCTTCACCCGAGAGCACCATCTTGATGCCCATCGACTTGATTACACGCGCCAGGAGATACATGGGAGTGGAGGCACGCACGGTGGTCACGTCGTACGTCTCTATGTAGTAAATCACGTCGCGCACGGCGTCGAGTCCTTCCTGTATGGTGTAGTTGATTTCGTGGTGAACCGTGCCGATGTGGTCCGCCACCTCTTTTGCTTTTGCAAGGTCGGGGGCACCCTTCAAGCCTACGGCGAAGGAGTGGAGCTGAGGCCACCAGGCGGCTTGTGTGCTGCCCGATTCCACGCGCTTTGCGGCAAACTTCTTTGCCACAGCGGAAATGATGGAACTGTCCAAACCGCCGGAGAGGAGCACGCCGTAGGGTACGTCGCACATCAGTTGTCGCTTCACGGCGGCTTCGAGGGCGTCGTGGAGTTCGGCGACGGACGCGGCGTTGTCCTTCACGTTGTCGAAGTTCTCCCAGTCGCGCTTGTACCAACGCGTCATCTTTCCTTCGCTGCCTCTGTAGTAGTGGCCGGGGAGGAAGGGTTCGTAGCTTTCGCAGAAACCTTCCAGCGCCTTCAGTTCGCTAGCGCAGTAGACCGTGCCGTCGGCGTCGTGGCCGATGTAGAGGGGAATGACGCCAATCGGGTCACGGGCAATAAGAAAATCGTCGGCTTCTTCGTCGTAGAGTGCGAAGGCGAATATGCCGTTGAGGTCTTCGAGGAAGTTGACACCTTTGTCGCGGTAGAGTGCAAGAAGCACTTCGCAGTCGGAACCGGTTTGGAAGGGATATTTGCCTGCGTATTGGTTGCGGATGTCCTGGTGGTTATATATTTCGCCGTTCACAGCGAGCACTTGCTTGTTGTCGGGGGAGAAGAGCGGTTGCTTTCCGCTTTGCGGGTCCACGATGGAAAGACGTTCGTGGCAAAGTATGGCAGACTTGCCGCAGTAGATTCCGTTCCAATCGGGGCCGCGGTGGCGAATTTTCTTGCTCATGCTGAGCGCCTTCTGGCGAAGTTCTGCGGTCTGCTTCTTGATGTTGAATATGGCTACTATTCCGCACATGGTATGTATCGGTATTGTGGGTTTTGGTTTATTTTGGTTTTGAGCTTTTGTTGGTTGATTGGTTGCGAACCGAAGCAATGTGTCACGTCAATAGGCTTACATCCTTTCAAAACGCTTTTGTGTTTGCTTCTTTCGTAACGCAATGCAAAGGTAAGTATAATCTTTATATCACAAAGCTTTTGCGGGAAATATTTTACTGACTATTTGCTTTTCTATTCGCTGTTTGTCTGTCAAAATGCGCGAATCGGGCGTTTTGTTTGTAACTTATGCGCATGTTAGGGTACTGAAAGTCAATGTGGATAGATGGCATACGCATATTACATGTGAACGTTGCTTGACATATTTTACATTGAGCAAAGAAAGTGTTCGTAGTGAAAATGCTACTTTTGCACAAGGTTATTTTAACCGCTCTAAAATTACGAACTGAAGTTTCGGATTTTAGAAGGGAACGGGCAGAAAGCCCTGGGCTAGGTGCTAATTGATCCTTCTGGTCGTTTTCCCTAAATCCGAAACTTGAATTACGAATTGCAAATGCAACAAATAGGACATTTCAATAAGGAACGCGGACTGAAGGGCAGCATATCTGCGGCATGGTACATGTTTTCGCTCTATATTAATAAGGAGTTACGCCAAACGTGGCCGTTGCTTACGTTGGTGGGACTTTCGGGTGCGTTCGTTGTGGAAACGTTGCGCCGCTATGTGATGAACCATGCGCTTCCTTCGCTCCGCCTTTGGCAGAGCGGCCAGGGACGTGACGTGGCGCAATATCTGCTCGTTCCCCATTGGGCGGACGCGGCGGTAGGTGTCGTCGTGCTGTGCATATTTCTTCTGGCGCTTTATTGGCTGAAGGGACGTTGTGCGGGTTTTCTTCTTTCGTACCGAAAGGGACGGGCATGGATGCCGACGGCTCAAAACCGGTTCTGCTCCAAAGAAGACCGCGCTTTGGCTTTGCGGTTGTTTCTCGTTCAGTTGCCAGTATATGCGTTGACCGCAGTTCTTACGCTTCTTGTAGGCTGGCTTGCTTCGCACTATTCATGGTGGATATTGCTTGCGTGGGCGCCCTTGTGGTGCTATGCGGGTTGTGGACTTTGGGCGACGGGCGTATATCGTGCCGTTTACGGTCTGTCGTATGGTGAATCGCTCCTTGCGGGATTCTTCCGTCATTGGGGAAGGGCTTTTGGCGCACTTTTGCTCTGCGCTATACCCACGTGTTTCGTCCGTTTGCTCCTCTTGCTGCCCGTGCTCATCTATGTGTTGGCGTCCTTTGCGGCAGCCGATTCTCGCCTCATCGGCGACGAGAGTTTCATTCCGGTGTGGGTGGAACTGACGTGCTTCGTGGTGAATGCGGTGGCATTGGCCGTTGCGGCATTCGCTTCGTGGTTTTCCGCTTATGCGTTGACGCTTAGGTTGAAATGATATACTCAGTTCTCATTTTGGTGCGAAGCGCATGGGGGCAAGACTCCGGTCTTGACTGTTGAGCGCGGAGGTGATAAAGCGAAGCACGAAAAACAGACCGTGACTGCGTGTAGAGCGTGACGTTTTGGAAACGTCCCCCCCCCCATGTGCAGTTGAATCTTCCAATAAAAAATATACGGTCTTTTGTTTTGTATTGCATTCGGTTTGCGCTATTTTTGTGCAGACAAGTATTAATATATACTGAAAAGGAAGGTGAACTTATGAATACACAAGAAGCAACGACTCAGGCTATATTGTCAAATCAAGGCAACATGACCTCATTCAGATATGCCGACTACAACATTCGTTTCCGAACTCCAAGCATATTGAAAAAGTATGTGGAAGTAAAGTCGTGGGACGATGGCTATATTGTAGTGATGGCAGACTATGACGGCATGGGCATAACGGAAGAATATATTGACTTGGTGCCAATACTTCAAAATCTATATATCAATCCAAAGACATTCTTAAAGAATATTCAAACTGTAAAAATCGGAGACTATGAACGATGATGAGTTATTGAAAGTAAGTTCTGCTGCTGGCATGATTGTTTGTGGCTATGCGTTTTCCAAGGCGGAAGATTCCAATATACGAGTGTTGGATCTTAAAGAACCTCATCATGCATTGCTTATGTCTGCACAAGGTGAGGTCTTGGAAACTACAATGGATGATGTGGAATTGAGCATTGTGGAAGGATATTGGGAGAAGAACAAAAAGTATATGGAGGAGTCGTATGCCTAAATACTTCGATTTCAAGGTTTCGGGTTATTACCTGTATTACACGTCACACTGCATCATTGAAGCAATGCACGTGCATGCCAGTGACAATAAGCTTACAGAGGCTGGCTCTGCGAAACTCTTTGTAAAAGGCAATGGTGATACAGAGGTTAAGGCACGTGGCATACTTACAGACAAAGACTTACGTATCATCCGAGATTTTATCAAAGACAACTACAAGGAAATGTATATCCGTTGGGCAAAGATGAGTCCAAACGGATTTTATAAGGGATAGGAATCTTTTCGTTGCTTTTGGTCTTCGTGTGCGCGAAACTTTTTGTACGTTTCGTTTTTCCCGATTTTTACACGTTTCGTTTTTCAAATCGAGCACATTTCGTTTTGCCGGATTTATATGCACACACACATTGCAACCCGGTTGCAATGCCCTGCCGCTACCTTTGCATGCAGAAATACGAAACAACGAACAAAAAACAAAGGTATTATGGCACACGAAAAGCATGGCAAAGGCTGTTGCTGCTGTCACGGCAAGCATACCCGTCGGCATGGCGAGGAACACGCTTGCCGTCACGAGCATCATCACGAACATCATCACGAACATGAAGAAGGCAGTTTGAAATCGAAGGCGGTGCAGATCGCCGTGGCAGCAGTCTTGTTGGCTGTGGCAATCGCCGTAGAGAAAACGTGTCATTGGGCTACTTGGCAACTGCTGCTTCTATACCTCGTTCCCTACCTTGTGGTAGGCCGCGAAACTTTGCATGAGGCTTGGGAAGGCATTGTGGAAGGCGACGTGTTCAACGAAAACTTTCTTATGGCCATTGCCACCCTTGGCGCATTGTGCATCGGTTTCTTTCCGGGAGCCGATACGGAATTTCCCGAAGCCGTGTTTGTGATGCTCTTTTTCCAAGTGGGCGAAATGTTTGAAGGCTATGCCGAAGGCAAGAGCCGGCAGAGCATATCGCACTTGATGGACATTCGTCCCGACGTGGCGCATGTGGAGCGCGAGGGTGGGGTGGTGACCGTTTCTCCCGAAGAAGTAAGGGTGGGCGAGACCATAGTGGTGCGGCCGGGTGAGAAAGTCCCCCTCGACGGCCAGGTCGTAGAAGGCCGTTCTGCCTTGAACACGCTGGCGCTCACGGGAGAGAGCATGCCCCGCGAAGTGGAAGAACGCGCCGACGTGGTGTCGGGCTGCATAAACCTTACGGGCGTGATACGTGTGCGCACCACAAAGACTTTCGGCGACAGCACCGTCACGAAAATCATTGCCCTTGTGGAAAAGGCCGATGAGAGCAAGTCGAAGAGCGAAGCCTTCATCACTCGTTTTGCGCGCGTATATACCCCCATCGTGGTATATGCCGCTTTGGCACTGGCCTTCCTTCCTCCCTTGTTGGGAAGTATGGGCGTGGCAACCGGTTTGTTCGGCAGTGGAACGCTATGGGAGAACGTGCCGTTGTGGCTCAACCGTGCACTGATATTCCTTGTGGTGTCGTGTCCGTGCGCATTGGTCATCAGCGTTCCGCTCACGTTCTTTGGAGGCATAGGCGGAGCTTCGCGGTGCGGCATACTCATCAAGGGAAGCAACTACATCGATGCACTCGCCAAAGTGGGTATCGTGGTGTTCGACAAGACGGGCACGCTGACGCATGGGCAGTTTGCAGTGGAGGCCGTACACACGGAGAGCAAATGCACCGAAGCGCAGAGTCGTGTACATGAAGGCGAATACTCCGACCAGGAAAAGCTCTTGCTGCATTTGGCGGCCCATGTAGAACACTTTACAACCCATCCCATCGGCGCCGCCCTGCGTCAGGCGTTTCCCGCCGAAGCCACAGACGCTTGTGAAGTGGAGAGTGTGGAAGAAATAGCCGGCCATGGCATCCGTGCCCGCGTGAACGGTACGGAAGTGTGTGTGGGCAACCGCAAGATGATGGAAGCCATCGGGGTGGCGGCACACGGTTGTACTCGGGTGGGCACCATAGTCCATGTGGCCATTGGCGGTAGGTATGCAGGCCACATTGTGGTCAACGATGTGGTGAAGGATGGAAGCAAGTCGGCAGTAGCCGAACTCCACAAACTCGGTGTGGAGAAAACCGTGATGCTCACGGGCGACCGCCGTGAAGTGGGCGAGGACGTGGCGCGGAGAATAGGCATTGACGAATGTATGGCAGAACTCCTGCCCACTGACAAGGTGAAAGAACTCGAGCGGCTATTGAAAGAAACGAACGGCGCGACGACGTTGGCTTATGTAGGCGACGGCATAAACGATGCTCCCGTGTTGAAGCGTGCCGATGTGGGCATCGCCATGGGCGGACTCGGAAGCGACGCAGCAATAGAGGCCGCCGACGTGGTGCTCATGGACGACGACCTGACGAAAATACCTCTTGCTGTCCGCATAGCGCGCCGCACCATAGGCATAGCTCGCCAGAACGTGGCGTTCGCCATCGGTGTGAAAATAGCCGTGCTCCTGCTTGCCGCTTTCGGTTTGGCTTCCATGTGGATGGCCGTCTTTGCCGACGTGGGCGTCACCGTGCTTGCCGTGCTCAACGCAATGAGGGCGCTGAGTAAAAAATAAACTTGAGCATTTACTGGGCTGCACCGTATTCAAAAAATTCATGAAAATTCGTGGTTAATTCATGATAATTCGTGTTCACTCCCCTCCCGTCAAGACTCCCGTCTTGACAGTTCTACACGGCTCCTCTAATTATAATTTTCTCCCACAGAATTCACAGAATACACAGAGACAACTCGCTTTGCTCGTTGTTTTTTTGAACACGAATTATCGTGAATTAACCACGAATTTTCATGAATTATTTTGAACACGGAAGACACTGAATAAATGCGCAAGTTATTTTTTACATGTCACTAAATCCGAAACTTCAGTTACATAATAAATGGTAGGCGCATCTTTTTTGGCTAACTTTGCAAAGGTTCCGCTTTCTAGAGCGGTTCTACCACCATAATACATCCAAGAAATGGCTCCCAAAATAGATTTCGTATTGGCATACAGCCAAGATATAGAAGAACGGCAACATTTGCTCGAACAGCTCCAGACTTTGCCCATCGTGCAAACCGTCGTGCTGGTCGTGCCGAAGGCCGTTGCGCCTGCCGACTTTTCAGCGCTCGGCAAAGTGAAAGTTGTTTATAGCGATGAGCTCAACAGCTCCAAACTCCTTCGCGCACTCCTCCCCATGCTCACGGCACAATATGTGCTCTTCTTCCTCACCTCTCAACACCTCGCCTTGGGCTATCGCTCCCTGGAACGCATGGTGCAAGTGGCTGAAGACCAGCAAGCCGGAATGCTCTATGCCGACCGCAACGATGCCGATGGTCCGCATCCCGTCATCGACTATCAGGAAGGTGCGCTTCGCGACGACTTCGACTTCGGCGCTCTGCAGCTCTTCGCCCGCAACAGTCTCGCACGTTTCCTTGAAGAAACTGCGCCGCGTTGGCGCTTTGCCGCCATGTATGCCCTGCGCCTCTTCGTGTCACGCACAAGTCGCATCGTACATTTGCGCGAATATCTCTACACCCAACACGAGACCGACAACCGCAAAAGCGGCGAAAAACAGTTCGACTACGTCAATCCGTCCAACCGTACCGTTCAGCTTGAGATGGAGCGTGCCTGCACGGAACACCTCCAGGCCGTTGGCGCTTGGTTGGCTCCCGATGAATACGACGACTTGCCCCACTGCGAAACAGACTTTCCCGTGGAAGCCAGCGTGGTGATTCCTGTGAGAAACCGTGCGCGAACCATAGTCGATGCCGTAGAAAGCGTGCTTCAGCAGGAAACTACGTTCCCCTACAATGTGATAGTCGTGGACAACCATTCCGACGACGGCACCTCCGAAATACTTGCCCGCAACAAGGCCGACGAGAGGGTAGTGGTGCTATGTCCCGAACGCACTGACTTAGGAATAGGCGGTTGCTGGGATGCCGCTATCCGCCACGAAGCCTGCGGACGCTATGCCGTGCAGCTCGACAGCGATGACCTCTACTCCGCCGCCGACGTGCTCGAACGCATAGTGGAAACATTCCGCAAAACGCGCGCTGCCATGGTGATAGGTTCTTATCGTATGGTAGACTTCGACTTGCAGACGTTGCCTCCCGGCCTCATCGCCCACACCGAATGGACGGCGGAAAACGGGCGCAACAATGCACTGCGCATCAACGGCCTTGGCGCACCCCGCGCCTTCCGCACCGATGTGCTCCGCGCGTACGGATTCCCCAACACGAGCTATGGCGAGGACTATGCCCTCGGTCTGCGCATTTCGCGCCGTTACCGCATAGCCCGTATATTCGACGAACTCTACCTTTGCCGTCGATGGACCGGCAACTCCGACGCAGCACTCAGCATTGACAAGCAAAACCGCAACAACGCCTATAAGGACGAGCTTCGCACCATGGAACTCCATGCCCGAATGGCCATGACGAAAACCTGGAACCGCCCCGTCAGCGAGGAAGAAGTGGATGCATTCTTCAACAAGGAACTGGCATCGTGGCCCGAAGTGAAGCAGCGCTTCGACGACCTTTCCACTCAGGTGATGAACCGCTCCCTCCCGCTTGAAACCTGTACGCTTGAAGTGCAGCACAACCCCATACGCATCGTGAGCACGGGAGCCAAGATGGACAAGAATACCGTGAAGCAGCGCCCCTGTTTCCTTTGCGATATCAACCGCCCCGCAGCCCAGCACGACCTTCCCCTGCTCGGCAAACTGCATGTGTTGGTCAACCCGTTCCCCATCCTTCCCGGCCATCTCACCATTCCCACTCGCCGGCACACGCCGCAGGACTATTCGTGCTTCTCGCAGTATACCGACCGCCTCGTGTGGAACATGCCAGCCCATGTGGTCTTCTACAACGGTCCCCGTTGCGGTGCCTCGGCTCCCGACCATGCCCATCTGCAGGCCGGCGCAAGAGGGGTGATACCCATTGAGCGCGACTGGAAAAACTTCGAAGCCAAACTTGAGCGCATCTATCCCTCTACTGCCGATGAAGAAGTAGAACTGGAAGCGCAGGGCAACTCCCTGCAAAACGCCGGCATCTTTGTGCTCAAGGGCTATGCCTGTCCGGCATTCGTGGTGCGCGGAAACCTTTCCGAGTCCAATCCGTTCCTCCTCTCCAAACTCCTTCAGGCCATGAAGCCTGCCGACTCGAAGGCCGAGCCCGACTTCAACCTCATTGCTTGGAGACAGAAAGGCAACGGAACGACGGGCGAACACATCGTGAACGTAGTGTTCCCGCGCCGCAAGCACCGTCCCGACTGCTACTCCGCTGAAGGCAAGAGCCATTTCCTCATCAGTCCGGGGGCTGTGGACATGGGCGGACTCCTCATCACGCCGCACCACGAAGACTTTGAGCGCCTCACTCCGCGCATAGCGCAAGGCATTCTTCGCGAGGTGACCATCACGGAAAGCGAACAGGCTGCCATCGTGCGCAAACTTCACACCGCACGCGCCAAGAAGCGCTGCGCTACCAACCTCTTCGACCAGCGTTTCTCGTCGGAACCCAACGTGAGTGTAGGCATCATGGAAGCCGAAGCTGCCACCTTCACCCTCAACGGCCATTTCCTTGCCAAAGGACAGCAGGTCGACGGCATTCAGCACGTCCACTATGAAGACGGCGGCATAAGCTGGAACGGAAACATCTATAGCGAACTCCTCTTCACGCCAGAAGCCGACGACGCGTCCTTTACGCTCGACGACGTGACAATAGGTGTGAACTTCCACTGGCAACGCAAGCAGAAGCAGACCTTCTGCGGTCGTCTGCACCTCATCGTGGACGAGAACAAACTCGTGGTTATCAACGAAGTGCCTGCCGAGAGCTATTTGCAGAGCGTCATTTCCTCCGAAATGAGCGCCTCCTCGTCGCTAGAACTGCTGAAGGCCCACGCCGTGGTTTCGCGCAGCTGGCTCTTCAGCCAGATGATAAACCGCCACAATGCCGAGCAGAAGCAGGGCAAGGGTTTCTTCAGTTTCGTGCACAAACCCAATGAACTCATCCGTTGGTACGACCGCAACGACCACACGCTTTTCGACGTGTGTGCCGACGACCATTGCCAGCGCTATCAAGGCATCACCTCTTCGCTGCTCGACAACGTGAAGGAGGCCGTGCTTTCTACCCGCGGACAAGTGCTTATGGACGGCAACGAGATATGCGATGCCCGCTTCTCGAAATGTTGCGGTGGCGCCACCGAACGCTACGGCGCCTGCTGGGAGGACAAGGACTTGCCTTACCTGCAACCTACACGCGACACTTGGCCCGAAGAGCCGCTTCCCGACCTTACGCGTGAGGATGAGGCTGAACGCTGGATCATGTCCGCTCCCGCCTCCTTCTGCAACTCGCACGACGGTGGCCTGCTGCGTCAGGTGCTCAACTCCTATGATCAGGAAACGAGCGACTTCTACCGTTGGAACACAACGCTCAAGCAGGAAGAAGTGCAAGCTTTGCTCAAGGAAAAGCTGGGCATAGACTTCGGCTATGTGAAGCGCATGGTGCCCGTGAAGCGCTCCGTCAGCGGCCGACTTGAGAGTCTTCGAATTGAAGGTACGCTCCACACGATGACCATTGGCAAGGAACTCGAAATACGCCGTTCGCTTTCGCCTACTCACCTCTACAGTTCGGCATTCATAGTCCGCACTTCCGGAGCCGTCGAGGTGGAAGGCAGCACGGAGGCCGTACCTGAACAATTCGAACTCTTCGGAGCAGGCTGGGGCCATGGCGTGGGCATGTGCCAGATAGGTGCCGCCGTCATGAGCAACGACGGCTACAGCTACGAGCGCATCCTTTCCCACTACTATCATACGGCTCAGCTGACTCCTCTTTATAAGGATAAGGACAAATAGCACCTCTCAAGCGTAGCGATACGCCCACTATTCATACAAGACAAATACAGACAATCTTCTGTTCTACGAAACTCATAAACACGCATTGCGCGAACGGTGAGGCCGGCGACGGTCTCTTTCGTGCAGTGCGCGCATGAGTTGTACCTTGAAAGTCCCCGTGGGCTTCTACAAAAAACAGAAACAATGAAATTATCAGACCTTCACACCGGCGAAATAGGCATCATCGTGAAAGTGGCGGGCCACGGCGGCTTCCGCAAACGCATCGTAGAGATGGGCTTCATCAAAGGCAAACGCGTAAAGGTAATACTCAACGCCCCCTTGCGCGACCCCATAGAATACGAAATAATGGGTTACAAAATTTCGTTGCGCCGCGAAGAAGCTTCCCTTGTGGAAGTGGTAGGCGAAAACGAAGCGGAAAACGATGAACGCCTTACGCAAGGCGCAGCCCTTCAGCCACTCCGCTGCGACGACGAATGCCGCACCGAAGACAATGCATCCTCTTTGGAAAAACACATGGAGGATATGGCAGAAGGAAAGCACCGCGTAATCAACGTGGCGCTCGTGGGCAATCCCAACTGCGGAAAGACGTCGCTCTTCAATATAGCCTCAGGCAGTCACGAACACGTGGGAAACTACAGCGGCGTGACGGTCGATGCCAAAGAGGGTGTGTTCAAGATGAAAGTGCGCATCAACAAGGCCGACAACACCGTGTCGCCCTTCGACGGCACCGCCTCTTCGGCTTGCGCAGGATGCAGCGACGGCAACTGCGGTGCGTCGCATTCCGCAGCGGACTGTTCGCAAATGGAATGGCGGGAATATACCTTCCGCATCATCGATTTGCCCGGAACCTATTCGCTCACTGCCTATTCGCCCGAAGAACTTTATGTGCGCCGCCAGCTCATCGACAAAACGCCCGACGTGGTCATCAATGTGGTGGACAGCAGCAACCTGGAACGCAACCTCTATCTTACCACCCAGCTCATCGACTTGAACCTGCGCGTGGTCACGGCGCTCAACATGTATGACGAACTGCGCAACAGCGGCGACAAACTCGACTACGAACAACTCGGCCATTTGATGGGCATTCCGATGATTCCCACCGTGTCGCGTTCGGGAGAGGGCTTGCGCAAACTTTTCGAAACGGTCGTCACCGTGTACGAGCATCCCGAGGACTCTTTCCTCCACCGCCACATCCACGTGAACCACGGTGCAGAACTCGAGAAGAGCATAGACCGCGTGAAGCTCATATTCCAGAAGCACAGCAGTCTCCGCTCGAAATACTCCACGCGTTACCTTGCCATCAAGTTTCTGGAAGGCGACAGCGAGACCAACAAGCTCGTGGAAACGCTTACCGAGCACGACGAACTCATCACCGCACGTTACGAGGAGCGCAAACGCATAGAAGAAGTGCTCGGCGACTCGCTCGACAATGCGATGACCGATGCCAAGTATGCTTTCGTGCAGGGCGCCTTGAAGGAAACCTACGAACCCCATGCCGAACGCAGCGTGAGAACGTTCACCGAGAAGCTCGACCGCGTGGTGACCAGCAAATGGGGCGGTTTCCCCATCTTTTTCCTCCTTCTGTTCCTCGTCTTCGACGGCACGTTCGTCTTGGGCGCCTATCCGCAGGATTGGATAGACTGGACTGTGGGTAAACTCTCCGAATTTGTGCAATATTGCATGCCCGACGGCATGCTGAAGGACTTGGTGTGCGACGGAGTGATCAGCGGTGTGGGAAGCGTCATCGTGTTCTTGCCCAACATTCTCATTCTCTACCTTTTCCTCTCCTTTCTCGAAGACACGGGCTACATGGCGCGCGCGGCATTCATCACCGACAAACTCATGCACAAGATGGGTCTCCACGGCAAGAGCTTCATACCGATGGTCATGGGCTTCGGTTGCAACGTGCCCGCCATCATGGCCACGCGAACGATTGAGAATCCGAAGAGCCGCCTCATCACCATGCTCATCACTCCCTTCATGTCGTGCTCGGCGCGCATTCCCATCTACGTGGTGCTCGTTGGCGCCTTCTTCCCTCAATACGGAGCTTGGGTGCTCATCGGTCTTTACGCACTTGGCATTGTGGCTTCCATCGCCATGGCGCGTGTGTTCAGCCGTTTCCTCGTTCACGGAGAAGACCTGCCCTTCGTTATGGAACTTCCGCCTTATCGCTTCCCTACAATGAAGAGCGTGGTGCGCCACACGTGGGAAAAGGGTCGCCAGTATCTGCAGAAGATGGGAGGCATCATCCTTGTGTTCTCCATCGTGATATGGGCACTCAATTACTTCCCCCGCAGCGAAGAACCCGTTTCTGCAGCTCCCACTGAACAAACAGCGGTGAGCGGCAACGTTGCCAATGCAACAGCCGAAGCCCCGCAGGCCGAAGAACAGCCTGAAAGCTATCTGGCACAGCTCGGCCAGTTCATACAACCTGTGCTGAGTCCGATGGACTTCGACTGGAAAATGAGTGTCGGCATACTTTCCGGTGTCGGTGCCAAGGAATTGGTGGTAAGCACCTTGGCGGTGATGTATGCCGGAGAGGAAGTGGACACGGACACCGCTTCGTCCGACAACCATCTCATTCAAGCCCTGCGTGAAAACATGACCACCCAATCCGCCCTTGCCTACCTCGTGTTCATCCTTTTCTATTTCCCGTGCTTCGCCACCATCGCCGCCATCAAAAACGAAAGCGGCGGTTGGAAATGGGCCTTGTTCGCCGCCGCCTACACCACGGTGTTCGCCTACTTGGCATCATATGCCACCTATCTCATTGCCTCTTGGGTGATGTAAAAAAAACAAGAAGCAATATAGTGATGCGGAAAGGTAAGTTGTGCAAATTCATGCGAAGTGCATGGGGGCTTTTCAGTTGCGAATGCATAGCCTTTTTGGCCGATACTACACCGTGCCTTGGAATTTTTACGGCGTGCCTTGGAATTTTTACGGCGTGCCTTGGAAT
>CAVJJO010000017.1:0-31925 GCA_963649665.1 Bacteroidaceae bacterium
TGGCACATTTCTCGAATCAAAAACTGCTCAAGTTATTTTTTGACATTCACTTAGTAGAGGCGCAGTCCATTGCCAAAAGTTCCACAAATTATCACCACACACCAGCCATTATGCTCGTAAAGCTCCAACTCAAAAGTCTTCCCTTCTCTCCAGTCAGCAGTCAGGTAATTTATACTTCAGGTTTGCGTGACGAACGCATAGAGGAGTTTATAGCCAAGAATCTAGACCTGATTGAAAAATCTTTTTCGGCTAAAGGCCTTACCTTTTACCATATCCCCACACTCAGTAAGCAAATAAACGATAATCGCTCCTTTTACGCTCCGTATGCATATGGCGCTCCGTCAGCATCGTTGGAAAGCGATTGGGCGTTGAGTCATCTTGCCGTTCCAGGCAACGCTTCCAAAGTAGCTCCAATGCTGCTTTTCTTTTGCGAAGAAAGTGTAGACGCTTGCTATGGATTTACGCTTGACGCTTGGAAGGCGAAAACGGATGAAGAATTTCTGCAGATCTTTGCGGATTTGGCCCAAGACATAGAAAGGCTTACTCGGATAAAAATAGAGGGGCAAGACATTATAAGGAGCACTCGGCCTAAATCCGAAAACAAAGTTCGCGGGGAAGTACGATACAGCGTAAGGAAAAATCGAATACCAGTGGAGGTCGCCCCCGTTGAAGCTGACGAAAACTTTGACGCCGAGTCGCAGAAACTCATTGAAGAAGTGCGGGAGCGAATAAACAAACTTCGTTACAACGGACTTTCCGCGTCCCTTATCAACTCGCTGTTTCACCAAGAAGAGTCGCTAAGTACGCTTCGCATCGACGCCAACTATCGCCTGTGGCTTACGGATTACGGCAATTTGGAGATACGCATGACGCCGCTAGTGAAAGCCGTATATCTTCTCTTCATATCCCATCCCGAGGGCATCCTCTTCAAATGCCTTGCCGACTATCGCGCAGAACTGCGCCGCATCTACGCCGAACTCCGCCACTCTCCACTCTCTGAAGCGGAAGAAGAAAGCGTACGCCGCCTCACCGATCCGTTCAACAATTCCATCAACGAGAAATGTGCCCGCATACGCGAAGCCTTCTGCCGTGAAATCCGTCCGTCTCTCGCCGAACATTATATTATTGACGGCTATCGCGGAGAGGCAAAAAAGATGCAACTCCCCCGCGAACTGATCATTTGGGACTGATGCCCATAGCCGGCTCTTGTTCTTTGCGCGCCTTCCCTTTTGTGTTTCTGCAAGCCTTGCAGAGGCGCAAAAGGGGAGGCGCGCAAAATGTTTTGCATACTTTTGTGGCAATAATAATCTTAAACACACAATCATGGTACTTTTTCCCACAAAACTCAACAAAACATCTCAAGGTCTTAACTCAGTCCTGTATGTGTTTATGGCATTGGGCGTCATCTATGTCGTAAGGTTTTTCACTAAGGGGCTTGCTATAGCTCTCTTTAATCCGACATATGGTTACCTTTCCATCCTATTCGCGGTTTTGACGCTTTTGGCTCTAGTTCTCGTAGTGACGAAAGTGCATAAAACTGCAGTGTATTTCTTCTTTTTCATGCACGTCGTGCAATGTCTTGCCTCTGCTCTCCTTTGTCCCCAAGCCGGTGCGGAAACTTTGATGAAGAGCATTGGCGGTTGCATCATATTCAGCCTTCTTCTCTGTTTGAGGAAAAACGGAAAAAGTGCTTGGAGCGCAATCTTCTCCCAACCATACGTAGAGAGGAACCTCGCCTAACTGTTTATTGCTAAAACGCTTCGGCATAACATTAAAGCTTAAGCGCGGATTTTTGCGTCTCATGCAGCGAAGCGCATGGAGGTCAAGACTCCCGTCTTGACTGTTCTACACGAACTTCTTTTCTGCCTGCCTTCGCTTAAGTTCGTCGTGTAGAGCGTGACGTTTTGAAAACGTCACCCCCATGGGCGAGTATCGTTCCGCATATGGGGGCGAGGTTTTCAAAACCTCGCGCTCTACACGAGCAATGATCTCTTTACGAAGATCTTCTTCAAGGCGTAACGCTCAAATAACATTCGCAGAACTTTATTCTTATCTCCTCCGCCAAATGTGGTACATGCACATTTGGCGGAGGCTTTTCGTACGTAAACTTCCGCAGATTGCTGACACATAAACGCGCGTTTCCTGCCGATGCTTACGGCGCATATTGCAAAGTTTATCCAACAAAAGCACGTATTCATCGACCTTTCATCCTAAAAATACATAATAAGGAGGAATAAGAATGAAAACTATAAGGCTACGCAAAGTTTTTTGCCGTAAATTTGCACAGACTTTTTGCACGTGTGCGCACCTGCGTTCCGCGAGAGAGCGGACAGGGACACGTTTTTACGATAGAATACAAACAACAAAACATACACTAATCCACAACACATGAAGAAAATCGCTTTATGGGCGCTTGCCGGCTTGTTGCTTACAAGTTGCGGAAGCAAATCGAACAACATGGGCGAAGCCAGCACGGACTTCGCAGTAGTAACCGTTCAGACCACGGAGTCGGAACTCAACACTTCCTACCCCGCCACCATCAAGGGTATGCAGGACATTGAAATCCGTCCGAAAGTGTCTGGTTACCTCGTAAAGCTCCTCGTTGACGAAGGCGCAACGGTTCGCAAGGGACAGCCCCTCTTCCTCATCGACTCCGAGCAGTACAGCGCAGCTGTGAAAGCTGCCCAGGCACAGATTAAAGTGTGCCGTGCCAACATCGCCACGCAAAAGCTCACCGTGGAAAACAAGCGCATGCTCTTCAAGCAGAACATCATCTCCAGCTACGACCTTCAGATGGCTGAAAACACCCTCGCTTCCTACGAAGCACAGCTCGCTTCTGCACAGGCCAACTTGCAGAGCGCACAGGACAACCTTCGCTGGTGCACGGTGAGCAGTCCTGCCGACGGTGTGGTGGGTACCATCCCCTACCGTGTGGGTAGCCTCGTAAGCGCTTCCTCAGCCGAGCCCCTTACCACGGTTTCCAACATCCAGAAGATGTACGTCTACTTCTCCATGACCGAGAAGCAGCTCCTCGCCCTCACGCGCGAAAGCGGCGACATCAACGCAGCCATCAAGAAGATGCCTTCCGTAAGCCTCGTGCTCGCCGACGGAAGCACCTATAGCCAAAACGGTACCATCAGCACCGTGAGCGGTGTGATTGACCAGACCACCGGTTCCGTACAGATGCGTGCCACGTTCGACAACGCCAGCCACGTGCTCCGTTCAGGCGGTACGGGCTCCGTGCTCATCCCCACCCACTCCAACGATGCCATCCTCGTTCCCCAGAAGGCTACGTTCGACATCCAGGACAAGAAGTTCGTTTACATCGTAAATGCCGACAAGACGGTTAGCCCCCGCGAAATTGAGGTGCTCACCCAGAACGACGGCCAGTCGTTCGTGGTTACCAGCGGACTCAAGGCCGGCGAACGCATCGTGGTTGACGGCGTGAACCAGCTTAAAAACGGTCAGAAGATCAACCCCATCACCCCCGCACAGGCCGAAGCCAACCAGAAGAAAGAGCAGCAGGCTCTCAAGGACGGCAAAATGCCCGGTGAAAAATAATAAACCCAAAATGTAAGCAGCGGAAAGTTCCGTTGCTCCCCGTTTCAAGGGCGATTCCCTAAAGACGTTTCCTTAAAGAAAAGGCTGCGTAAAAAGCGGCAGCCTTAGGAACTCCATTGCCGCAAAAACGGTAATCGCCCGAATTTGAATATTTCATGGTGGCAATAGACGTTGCGCCACCTTTTAATTACAAACAAACTATGACATTAGATAGATTCATCAATAGACCGGTGCTCTCCACCGTGATTTCTATATTGATTGTCATCTTGGGTGTTTTGGGTTTGACCTCACTGCCAATTGCCCAATACCCCGACATCGCACCGCCTACCGTACAGGTCAGCACGACCTACACCGGTGCGAACGCCCAGACCGTGCTCAACTCCGTGATAGCTCCTCTTGAAGAGCAGATCAACGGTGTGGAAAACATGGACTACATGACCTCCACCGCCACCAATACCGGTTCGGCAACGGTGAGCATCACCTTCAAGATGGGTACCGACCCCGACATGGCAGCCGTGAACGTGCAGAACCGCGTGTCCAAGGCCCAGGGTCTTCTCCCCTCCGAGGTAACGCAGGTCGGCGTCGTTACGCAGAAGCGCCAGAGCTCCATGCTCCTTATCTTCTCCATCTCCGACGAAAGCGGACAATACAATCCCCAGTTCATTGAGAACTATGCGAAGATCAACATCATTCCGCAGGTACAGCGTGTGAAGGGTGTGGGCGACGCCATGGTGATGGGTGCCGACTACTCCATGCGTATTTGGCTCAATCCCGAAAAGATGGCCGAATACCACCTCATGCCTGCCGACATCAGCAGCGTGCTCGCTGAGCAGAACATCGAAGCCGCTCCCGGTAACATCGGTGAACGCGAGAACCAGACCTTCCAGTATACCCTCCGCTACAAAGGCCGCCTTACTGAGGCTCCCGAGTTTGAAAACATGGTCATCAAGGCCAATGCCGACGGTACGCTCATCCGCCTCAAGGACGTGGCACGCGTAGAACTCGGCCGTACCTCCTATGCATTCTCCGGTAAGGTGAACGGCAACAAGTCCGTAACCTGTATGGTGATGCAGATGGCCGGAACGAACGCAACGCAGATTGTAAAAGACGTGCAAAGTCTTCTCAAAGATTCCGAGAAAGACCTCCCCGCCGGACTTAAGATTACCGTGGCTCAGAACGTGAACGACTTCCTCTTCGCCTCCATCCACGAAGTAATCAAGACCCTTATCGAGGCATTCATCCTCGTGTTCCTCGTGGTGTATATCTTCCTTCAGGATATGCGAAGCACCATCATCCCCGCCATCGCCATCCCCGTGGCATTGATCGGTACGTTCTTCGTGCTCTACGTCATCGGTTTCTCCATCAACCTTCTTACCCTCTCGGCTATGGTGCTTGCCATTGCCATCGTGGTGGACGACGCCATAGTGGTGGTGGAAGGCGTGCATGCCAAGCTCGACCAGGGCTACACTTCCGCACGCAAAGCTTCCATCGACGCCATGCGCGAACTCGGTGGCGCACTCGTTTCCATCACGCTCGTCATGATGGCCGTGTTCATCCCCGTAAGCTTCATGTCCGGTACGGCAGGTATCTTCTACCGCCAGTTCGGTCTCACCATGGCCATCGCCATCGCATTCTCCGCGCTGAACGCACTTACCCTCTCGCCCGCACTTTGCGCCATCATGCTTAAGCCGCACAAGAAGGAAGGCGAAGAAGCCGCCTCGCTCGGCGAACGTATGGGCGTAGCCTACAAAGCTGCAGGTCAGACGATGTACCAGCGCTACGCCGAGTCCATCGGTCGCATCCTTCACCCTGCGTTCACCATGATTCTCGTCATCGTGGGCATTCTCGGTCTTATCTTCGGTGCCTACAACTTTGACAACCTTTGGATTTCCGTGCCCATGACCATCCTTGCCCTCGTGGCATTCGTAGGTCTTACCACGAAGAAGTTCCAGAACGCTTTTGAGCGCTCGTTTGAACGCATGCTCAAGTCCTATAAGAAGAACGTGCTCCGCTTTATCCAGCGTCCCTATCTCTCGCTCGGTTTCGTGGCAGCCGGCATCGCCCTCCTCGTTTGGTTGATGAACATCACCCCGACGGCCATGGTGCCCAGTGAAGACACTGGTACCATCATGGGTGTTGTGACGATGCCTCCCGGAACCTCTCAGGACCGCACCGAAGCTTATCTCGACAAGGTAGACAGCCTCGTACGTTCCTGCCCCGCAGTGGAAACGAGTACCATCGTGTCGGGTTACTCCTTCATCGGTGGCCAGGGACCTTCCTACGGTTCGTTCATCATCAAGCTCAAGGACTGGGAAGAACGTTCCATGAAGGAAAGTTCCACAGTGGTCTTCGCCAACCTCTTCCTCCGCTCGCGCGACGTGTTTAAGGATGCCCAGGTGCTCTTCTTCCAGCCGCCTATGATTACGGGTTACGGTGCGACGAACGGTTTCACCCTCAACCTTCAGGACCGTACGGGTGGCGACCTCGACAAGTTCTACGACGTGGCAAAGAGCTTCATTGCCGAACTTGAGAAGCGTCCCGAAATTGAGTCGGCACAGACCACCTTCAACCCGTCGTTCCCCGAATACATGATCGACATCGACGCTGCCAAGTGTAAGCGTGCAGGACTCTCGCCCCGCGACATTCTCACCACCTTGCAGGGATACTATGGCGGTCTCTACGCTTCGAACTTCAACCGCTTTGGTAAGATTTACCGTGTGATGGTTCAGGGCGAACAGTCGCAGCGCGCCAACTTCGAAAGTCTCTATAAGATTAAGGTGCGCAACGGCAGCGAAATGGCTCCCATCACCGAGTTCATGACCATCAAGCCGGCTAAGGGTCCCGACAACATCAACCGCTTCAACATGTACACCTCCATGGCCATCAATGGTAACCCCGGTAGCGGATATACCTCCGGTCAGGCCATTAAGGCCATTGAAGAAGTGGCACAGCAGAACCTCCCCACCGGTTATTCCTACGAATTCTCCGGACAGACGCGTGAAGAGCAGCAGAGCTCGGGCAGCACAACGGCCATCGTGTTTGTGCTCTGCTTCGTGTTCATCTACCTGCTCCTCTCCGCACAGTACGAAAGCTACCTCCTTCCCTTCGCCGTGTTGCTTTCCGTGCCCTTCGGTCTCGCCGGTTCCTTCATCTTCATCCAGGGAATGGGCGCGCTCAACAGCGTAGTCCCCATATTCGGTGAAGCCGCCAACAACATCTACGTGCAGATTGCCCTTATCATGTTGATGGGTCTTTTGGCAAAGAACGCCATCCTCATCGTAGAGTTCGCTCTCGACCGTCGCAAGATGGGCATGAGCATCTCATGGGCAGCCGTTCTCGGTTCGGGCGCCCGTCTGCGTCCTATCCTCATGACCTCTTTGGCCATGATCATCGGTCTGCTTCCGTTGATGTTCTCCTTCGGTGTAGGTGCCAACGGTAACCGTTCGCTCGGTACCACGGCCATCGGCGGTATGCTCATCGGTATGATCTGCCAGTTGTTCATCGTGCCCGTGCTCTTCGTGGTGTTCCAGTACCTTCAGGAGAAGGTGAAGCCGCTCAAGTGGGACGACATCGAAGACAATGCAGATGCAGCCTCCGACATTGAACAGTACTCCAAATAACAGAGAATCGGTCCCGTCCTGAAGTCATCGGCACGTTCTCCCCTCGGAGAACCTGCCCCTGACCGAGGGGAGGCCATTTCCAAATCAGAAAACATGAAGAAGAATATTTTCATCATCATAGGTTGCTCCGCCATGCTCGCCAGCTGCTCGCTCTACAAAAACTACGAGCGCCCCGATAAGCTGACAAACGGCATCGACAGTCTGTACCGCGACACCACTGCCACCTACTCCGTTGTCAAGGCCGATACAACCAACTATGGCAACACACCTTGGGAAGAAGTCTTCACCGACCCCCAACTCCAGACGCTCATCCGCAAGGCGCTCGCCAACAACACCAATCTTCGCAATGCCGACCTCAGCATTCAGCAGATTGAGGCCATGCTGAAGATTCAGCGTTTGGCCTATCTCCCCAGCCTCGCTTTCTCTCCCCAGGGAACGCTCTCAAGCTGGGACTTCCAGAAGGCCAGCAAAACCTACGCCTTCCCCATCACGGCAAGTTGGCAGCTCGGCAACATGGGCGGCATTCGCAACACGCGTAAGCAGTACGAAACGAACCTTGAGCTTACGAAAGCCACCAAGCAGGCCGTTCGCACCAGCATCATAGCCAATGTGGCAAACCTCTACTATACGCTTCAGATGCTCGACGAGCAGCTCAAGACCACACAGGAAACCGTTACGCTTTGGGCTGAAAACGTGCGCGCCATGGAGTTGATGAAGACCGGCGGCATGACCACTCAGGCTGCCGTTTCGCAAGCCAAGGCCAACTACTACAACCTGCAGTCCACCGTGCCTACGCTGCAAAACAGCATTTCGCAAACCGAAAACGCGCTCTGCTCCCTTCTTTGCGAAGCTCCCCATCCCATCAGCCGCGGTGCATTCAACGCCGATGCCTTCCCCGCCACCTATGCTACGGGCGTACCCGTGCAGCTCCTTGCCAACCGCCCCGACGTTCATGCTGCCGAAATGCAGGTTGCCTCTGCCTTCTACGGAGTGAACATTGCCAAGTCGAAGTTCTATCCCTCGCTCAACATCACCGCACAGGGAAGTTGGACAAACAGCGCCGGCGCAATCGTCAACCCTGGTAAGATTTTGGCTACACTCATCGGAAGCATCACGCAGCCGCTCTTTGCCAACGGTAGTCTGCGTGCAAACTTGAAGGTTTCCCAGTTGCAGTACGAAGCCGCTCAAAACACCTTCCAGCAGACCCTTCTCGATGCCGGCCAGGAAGTGAGCAATGCGCTTGCCAAGTATCAGGCAGCCGCCCAGCAGGAAGAAGCTTGCAAGAAGCAGGTTTCCGAACTCACCACGGCGCTTGAAAGCACTCAGCAACTCTTCCAGTACAGCACCGGAACTTCCTATCTCGAAACGTTGACAGCACAGCAGAGCCTCATCCAGGCACAGCTCACGCTCATCTCCGATAAGTTCGACAAGGTTCAGGCTGCTATCACCCTCTACCAGGCACTTGGTGGCGGACGTGAAACGCAAACAGAAGCGCAAAATTAACCTCAAGGGTTCGTCATTTGACTTTTTGTGAAGTGTAGATGGCAATTTAGAAATGATTTGCTTATCTTTACACCACAAAAACCACATGACGAACCTTTAATATTCATATCCATGATTAGTCCATTAGCATACGTAGACCCGGCGGCAAAGCTCGGCAAGAATGTAGAAGTGGGACCTTTCGCCTACATCGAAGGCGACGTGACCATTGGCGACAACTGCGTAATAAAGCCCCACGCAAGCATACTCAACGGCGTGACAATGGGTAGCGGCAACACCGTTTACCAGAATGCCGTAATTGGTGCCACACCGCAGGACTTCCACTACGAGGAAGGTACGCCCACAAAGGTAACCATCGGCAACAACAACCATATCCGCGAAAACGTGGTCATTGCGGGAAGCACTTATCCCACCAAGTCAACCATCATCGGTGACGACAACTTCATAATGGATCGCGTACACATCTGTCACGATGTGCACGTGTTCAACCGTTGCGTGGTGGGCATCGGTGTATGCCTTGCCGGCGAAAGCGAGATTCACGACTGTTCCATCCAGAGCAACGGCGTGGTTGTTCAGCAGCACGTGCGCGTAGGCCGCTATTCACTCGTGCAAAGCGGTTGCCGCGTTCAGAAGGACGTTCCTCCTTACGTGGTGCTCGGCGGAAATCCCGCAGCTTACCACGGCGTGAACAGCGTAGTGCTCAAGCACGTCGACACTAGCGAACGCACTCTGCGCCACATAGCCAACACCTACCGCATCATCTACACGGGCAACTTCAGCCTGGAAGATGCAGTAATCAAGATTCCCGAACAGATTCCCATGAGCGACGAAATCCAAAACATCCTCGACTTCATCAAGGAAGCCAAGCACGGAATAGTTCGCCACTTGAAGGAAGACTAAACAACCTCTTGTTTCGCATCACCGAAAAAGCCGGACAGACCGCTAAGGTCTGTCCGGCTTTTTCGGAAATTGTGGTGTGTAAGGAATAACTTGCGCAACTTTGATACGCCAGCCCATAGGTGCTTTTCCAACTGCACATGGAGTGATGTTTACACTTGCGCATGGAGTGATGTTTTTACCTGCACATGGAGTGATGTTTTCACCTACGCATGGAGTGACGTTTTTACCAGCCCATGGGGGTGACGTTTTCAAAACGTCACGCTCTATACGGCGGTCGTGCACCTTTTTGCGGGCGAAGCGCATGGGGGTCAAGACTCCAGTCTTGACAGATGAGCGCGAAGATGATGAAGCGAAGCACGAAAAACAGGCCTCTCGGAGGCTTTTGCGTGGCTGCGCTTTATAAACATCGTGTAGAGCTGTCAAGACGGAGTCTTGACCCCCATGCGCGTTGCATCAAAATTGCGCAGTATTGACGCGAAGCGGACACTGCGTTTTTCAACTACGTATGGGCGCTTTTCCAACTGCGCATGGAGTGATGTTTTTACCTGCGCATGGAGTGATGTTTTCATTAGCCAATGGAGTGACGTTTTCACCAGCCCATGGGGGTGACGTTTTCAAAACGTCACGCTCTACACGGCGGTCGTGCACCTTTTTGCGGGCGAAGCGCATGGGGGTCAAGACTCCAGTCTTGACAGATGAGCGCGAAGATGATGAAGCGAAGCACCAAAAACAGGCCTCTCGGAGGCTTTAGCGTGGCAGCGCTTTATAAACATCGTGTAGAGCTGTCAAGACGGAGTCTTGCCCCCTATGCGCTTCGCTGCAAATAACGCTTGACTTTCTCTTCTTAATAAGGCCTCGTACCAACGTCGGCAAAGCACGCTTTGCTTTAATCAAAAAATCCTTTGTCTTTTCAAAAATTCCAAGGTTTCTAGGAAAAACTTCCCTTGGGCCCAACATGTTGGGCCCAAGGGAAGTTTTTGCTAAATAGGCGCAGTAGCACCAAGGCCTTCGGCGGCTATTCCTTCTTTCCTTCGTTTTTCGAAGATGCAATCTTTTCGTAGAGTCCGTCTACTATGCTGTCGGCGAGCGAGATGTTCGGCACCAGTATGCTGTCGCACTTGAGGTAGTCGCAGGCCTTGAGGAAAATCTCCGCCGCAGGGATGATGACGTCAGAGCGGTCTTCCTTCAGCGAGAAGGAAATCTCGCGTTCCTCAATGCTCAGCGGCTTCAGCAGTGTGTAGAGGCGTTTCAGTTCGGCGAGCGAGAGTTCCTTCGCATTGTCCTTGTCGTGAAGCGCAAGTTTGTTGAGTTTGTTGATGTTGCCGCCCGAACCGATAATCTTGATGCTGCCGTATTGCTCGGCATAGCGCGTAAGGTTCTCTTTGAAGAGGTTTTCGGTTTCGGACGTCACCTTTCCGCTCAGCATGCGCAGGGTGCCCATGTTGTAGGAGTAGCTTTCGGCGAGCACACCATCGTGGATGATGCTCACTTCGGTGGAACCGCCGCCCACGTCGATGTAGGCAAAGTTGCCCTCGTTGCTGTCGGTCTTCTCCACCAGGTTGTTGTAGAGCAACTGCGCCTCTTCCTGTCCCTTGATTATTTCGAGCTTGATGCCAGTATGCTCCTCGAGCTTCTTCAGCACGTCCTTTCCGTTCTCGGCGTCGCGCATGGCAGAGGTGGCGCAGGCTCGGAACGCCACCACGTTGTTGAGCTTCATGAAATGCTTGAAGCCTTTCAGCATGTGAATCATCATCCGTTCCCTTTCCTTGGACACCTTGCCCAGGGTGAACACGTCCTTTCCAAGGCGCAAGGGAATGCGGATGAACATTATTTTCTTGATGCGGTTTTCCTTCCGGCTTGCTTCGGGCACGAAGCGCTTGATGAGGAGGCGGGCACCGTTGGAACCGATGTCTATGGAGGCGAGATTGACGGGGCGCATATATCCGATAGTTTCGAGTTTACGCTTTAGTTGCTGTATCATTTTCCTGAGTGTAGACCTTGTATAGTTCTTCCTGACTTCTGAAAGCGGGACCTTCGGCAATGGCGTTCGTTCCCTTGCTGTCGACGACGCGGCCGTTGCGGGTGTCGCGCATACCGTATGAAACGGTGCGCATGAGGTCTGCCTGCATGTCCTCGTCGTATACGGGGGCAAGCACTTCTATGCGGTTCAGCAGGTTGCGCGGCATCCAGTCGGCTGACCCGATGTAGTACTTCGGCTTTCCGCCGTTGGCGAAGATGAGTATGCGGCTGTGCTCCAGGTAGCGGTCGATGATGCCGATGCAGCGTATGTTTTCGCTCACTTTAGCGATGCCGGGAACGAGCGAGCAGTTGCCTCGGATAAGTATGTCTATCTTCACGCCGGCTTTCGATGCCTGGTAAAGTTTTGCCACCATGTCGGTGTCCGTGATGTGGTTGATTTTCATCTTCACCCACGCTTCCTTTCCCTCGTTGGCGTTTTTTATTTCGTTGTCGAGCAGGCGGAGTATGCGGCTCTTCATCGAGTTGGGGGAGACGAGAAGCTCGTTGAAGCGGAAGGGCGAGAACGGACGGTCTATGAAGTTGAACACCTTTGCCACTTCGCCCACAATCTTCGGACGTGCCGTCATCATGAGGTAGTCGGTGTAGACCTTGGCATTGCCTTCGTGGAAGTTGCCCGTGCCAACGCAAGCGATGTTGCCTTTCTTCGTTTCGATATACAGGAGCTTGCTGTGGATTTTGAGTCCTTCCACACCGAAGATTACGTTCACACCCTCTTCCTGCATGCGTTTGCTCCACTTGATGTTGCTCTCCTCGTCGAAGCGCGCCAGCAGTTCCACCACGGCGGTCACCTTCTTGCCGTTGCGGGCGGCGGTGATGAGCGTTTTCACCACTTTGGAGTCCTTCGCCAGGCGGTAAAGCGTGGTCTTGATGGCTTTCACCTCGGGCTTGAGGGCGGCTTCGCGCAGCAGGCGGATGTAGCCGTTGAAGTCGTGGTAGGGCACATGGATGAAGCGGTCTTTTTCTCTAATCTGGTCGAGGATGCTCTCGTTGGAGAGAAACTCGGGCTTCATCAGCGGAGTCCACTTTTCGTATTTCAGTTCCTTGTGGCCGCAGTCGGGGAACGACATTACGTCCTTGTGGTTTTGGTAACGTCCGCCGGCGAGCGAGGTGTCAAGTTCCTTGGTGTTGAGTCGCTCGCGCAGTTTCTTCTGCAGTTCCTTCGGCATTTCGCGGTCGTAAATCAGGCGTACCGCGTCGCCCTTCTTACGGCTGATTACGCCCAGGGCAATCTTCTCCATGGTGCCGAAGTCGGCGTCGTTGTCCATCTCCATCTCGGCGTCCTTGGTAAACTTGAAGCTGTATGCCCTGTAGGTGCTTTCCTTGAAACCGAGAAACACCAGCGGCAGGCAGAAGCGCACTACATCGTCGAGGTACATGATGTTGTCGAATCCGTCGCTTGAGGGAATCTTCACCCAGCGGCCGTAAGTGCGGTCGGGCACACGAACGATGGCATATCTCTTCTTGTCCTGCTCTTTCTTCTCCACGATGAGGTAGATGCGGTTGTCTTCAAGCACGGAGAGGTCGTCTATCTCGTTGAGCCAGATGGGTGTGACGGCACCGTTGAGTTTGTCGAAGAAATACTGGGTGAGAAACTTCTGCTGCTCCTCGTTGAGTTGGTCTTCTGTGAGCAGACGCACCTTGTGGACTTCCAGTTCGCGAAACACGGTGTCTACCGCCTCGGTGTATTCCTGCGAGAACGATTCGTTGAGCTTGTTGATGGTCTTGAGCGACTTCTTGATTTGCTGCTCAGTGTCCTTGGAGAGTTTGCGGTCGAGCATGCGGTTGAGCGATGCCACGCGCACACGGAAGAACTCGTCGAGGTTGTTGGAGTAAATGCCGAGAAACGAGAGGCGCTCAAGCAGGGGCACGTATTCCTTCTTGGCTTCTTGCAGAATGCGGTGGTTGAAGTACATCCAGCTCACGTCGCGTTCCACATATGCCTTTTTCATTATTTCTTCTTTAGTCATAAGTCTTTGTATTTTAAAGGATTTTCCTTGAAAGAAGTCAGGGCTTCGCATCCGTGCATTTCGGTTCCGCATAGTGGACACACAGCTTCCGCTCGGCTACTGAAACCATTCTTCTGAAGGTCTTTTACTTTTCCTTGCAAAGCTACGACGATAGATTGTAAGAGGGGACGTAAGGTCGGTTACGTGTTTGTTAAGGTGTTGTTACAAAGATGTTACAGACGTGGAAGGGGGAATGTTTTTTTCGGGGGGGGGGATGTTGGGGGCGAAGCGCATGGGGGCAAGACTTCAGTCTTGACAGAAGAGGACGGTTTTGTGCAGTCACGGACTGTTTTTCATGGTTTGCTTTGCGACATTCACGCTTATCAGTCAAAACGGGAGTCTTGACCTCCATGCGCTGGCGTTTCAAATCGTCGCTTGATTTGCGTCACATTTTCTGCCTATGCATGGCCAAAAACAAATTATGAGAACTTGGAAACGGGCGGAAGAGCCTTGCGGCCATTCCGTGTTTCCAAATTCTCATAATAGGAAAGTGGTGTATGTGTTATTCAGCCTTACGGTGTTCCGTTAGTTGAACCAGCGTACGTAGCAGAAGTCCTGACGGCTGGGCAGGTGCTTGTTCTTCGGGTACATGCGGTAGGCCACCTTGTAGGAACCGGCGAGGTCTACGCTTGCAGTGAGTTCGAAGGTGTAGAGGTTGCCCTCGTGGCTCGTCACGTTCATCGGGAACACTTCGTAGATGGTTTCCTTGCCTTCCGTGCCGGAAAGGAGCACGAGGTCGATGCCGATGGCGTCTTCAAGACCTTGTTCGTCAACGACGTGCTTCACGGTGAATTCCTTGCCGCTTACGAGGTCGCCGTTCTCAAGGTTGATGCTGCGCTCGGAGTTTACTACGTGGATGTTGTCCCAACGCTCTGCCACGTTCTCTTTCCATGTGGCAATCTGCTTGGCAAGCGCGTTGTCCTTCTGGGCAAGCTGACTGTAACGGGCTGCTTCGGGGTTGTAGAAGCGGTCGTAGTAGTCGTCGAGCTGACGCTTCATCGTGTAGTTCGGGGCAATGCGAGCGATGGAGTTCTTCACCGTGCGTACCCAGTTCTCAGAGAAGCCCTTGCGGTTGCGTGCATAGTAGAGCGGAATGATTTCCTGCTCGAGCATGGAGTAGATGGTGGAAGCGTCGAGGCGGTCCTGGTGTTCCTGGTTCTGGTAGGTGCGACGGTCGGTAAGTGCCCATCCGGCACCTTCGCGGTAACCTTCGTACCACCAGCCGTCGAGCACGCTGAGGTTGACAACGCCGTTCATGAGCGCCTTCTCGCCAGACGTACCGGAAGCTTCGAGCGGACGCGTCGGAGTGTTCATCCAGATGTCTACACCGGAAACGAGGCGGCGGGCAAGCTGCATGTCGTAGTTGTCGAGGAAGAGAATCTTTCCGATGAACTCAGGACGCTGGGAGATGTCGTAAATCTTCTTGATGAGACCCTGGCCTGCGCCGTCGGCGGGGTGAGCCTTTCCTGCGAAGAGGAACTGTACGGGGTAGTCGGGGTTGTTGACAATCTTGGAGAGACGGTCGAGGTCGGAGAAGAGGAGGTGGGCACGCTTGTAGGTTGCGAAGCGACGGGCAAAGCCGATAAGCAGTGCGTTGGGGTTGATCTTGTCGAGGAGACTTACCACGAGTGAGGGGTCGCCCTGGTTGCGGAGCCAGTTTTCACGGAAACGGGCACGGATGTAGTCGATGAGCTTGTTCTTGAGTTTTACGCGAGTTTCCCAAATCACTTCATCGGGCACGTTGTAGATCTTTTCCCAGATTTTCTCGTTGCTCTGGTCGGTATAGTACTCTGCGCCGAGATACTTCTCGTATACGCTCTTCCACTCTTCAGCGCACCAAGTGGGGAAGTGCACGCCATTGGTGACGTAGCCCACGTGGCTTTCTTCGGGGTGGGGATTGTAGAGTTTCTCCCATTCATCGTGGGTGCGCTCTGCGTGGTCGAGACGTTCGGGCGAGGGAAGGTAGCCTGACCAGATGTCCTTGAACATCTGCTGGCTTACGCGGCCGTGAAGCCAGCTTACGCCGTTGACTTCCTGACAAGTCTTGCAAAGGAAGGTAGACATGCAGAACTTTTCGCCCTTGTCGTCGGGGTTGGTGCGGCCAAGTCCCATGAAGTCGTCCCAAGAGATGCCGAGGCGGCCGGGGAACTGGTTCATGTACTTGTTGAAGAGACCCTCGTCGAAGTAGTCGTGACCTGCGGGTACGGGAGTGTGGACGGTGTAGAGTGAAGAAGCGCGTACGAGTTCAAGAGCTTCGTTGAAGTTCAAGCCGCTTTCCACGTAGTCCACGAGGCGCTGCACGTTGCAGAGTGCGGCGTGGCCTTCGTTGCAGTGGTAGATGTCCTTCTTGATGCCGAGTTTCTGGAGAGCGAGCATACCGCCGATACCGAGAAGGTATTCCTGCTTGATGCGGTTTTCCCAGTCGCCGCCGTAGAGAGAGTGGGTGATGCGGCGGTCGAACTCAGAGTTGAGCTCGTTGTCGGTGTCGAGGAGGTAGAGGGAGATGCGGCCTACGTTGACACGCCAAAGAGCAGCGTGAACCATGAAGTTGGGGTAGGGCACGTCTACGATTACCTGGTTGCCGTCGTTGTCGAGCACACGTTCGATGGGGAGACGGTCGAAGTCCTGGGCTTCGTAGTTGGCAATCTGCTGTCCGTCCATGGAGAGCGTCTGCGTGAAGTAGCCGTAACGGTAGAGGAAACCTACTGCCACCATGTCGACGTTGCTGTCGGAGGCTTCTTTCAGGTAGTCGCCGGCGAGAACGCCGAGACCGCCGGAGTAGATCTTAAGCACGTGGGTGAGACCGTATTCCATGCAGAAGTAGGCTACGGAAGCGCGCTTCGCATTGGGCTTGACGTCCATGTACTTGCGGAAGTCGCCGTAGACCTTGTCCATCTTGGCAATGATGGCCTTGTCCTTGGAGAGCTCCTTCAGACGGTCGTAGTCGATGCTGCGGAGCAGTTCAATGGGGTTGCCGTCTACTTTGTGCCAAGCGTCGGGGTCGAGGCTGCAGAAGAGGTCCTGTGCTTCGTGGCTCCATGACCACCAAAGGTTGTGAGCCAGTTCGTCCAACTTTTTCAGTGCTTCAGGAATGTGGCTCTTTACGTTTACCACTTTCCATGTGGGCTGGTTCGAGTTGCTGATTTTTACGTTCATTGTAGAGTACGTTGAGATATAACTGTTTTTTTGTTTGTCTTGGTGAGAACCGCGGTGGCGTTCCGCGGGAACGGCCGTTTATTTTTTCTCGGTAGCGGAAGCCTGCTCCGTACGGCGAAGCGCAAAGTCATAGGCTTCGTAGTAGTACTTGATGAAGTGGCTCCACTGCGCCTTGTCGGCCAAACGGGTGGCGGCGTTGCGCACGGCAGTGCGCTTGCGGGGGGCAAGGTCTGCCATTTCGCGTACGGTCTTACAGATGTCGGCTGCCACTTCAAAGAAGTTGGCGTCGTCGCGGTGGAGAACGCACACGCCGTCGGTGAGCTGGCCTTCGTGGCCGAGCGTTTCGTTGACCCACTGTCCGAAGCCGCTGAGGTCGGTGGTGACACACGGTGTGTGGAAAGCGCAACTTTCAAGCGGAGTGTAACCCCAAGGCTCGTAGTAGGAAGGATAGAGCGCCAGGTCGTTGGCGGCAAGCAGATGGTAGTAGGGCATGTTGAAAATGCCGTCGTTGCCTTCCAAATAGCAGGGCACGAGTAGCACCTTCACTTTGTCCTCGGGAAGGTTGCGGAGTCCGAGATGCCAAATCTCGTTGACTATGCGGTCCTCGTTGAGGTGATGAAGGTCGTGCGTGATGATGGGGTTTGCCAACGGGTGTTGCGGTGCTTTGCGGCTTGCAAGCGCTTGCTGCAGGTCGGCACGCGGACCTTTGAGCCAGCAGGGCACTTCGATGAGCGCCAGCACTTGCTGTCCGTTGTCGGGCATGGCGTTGAGCTGGGCGCGGAGTTGCGCCATGGCTTCAAGGAACACGTCGAAACCTTTGCAGCGGTAGTCGTTGCGGCCGCTGGTCGACACGATGAGCGTGTCCTCAGGTAGCGTGGTGCCGGTGAGTGTGCTTGCCACGTTGAGGATGCACTTGCGTGCCTTGCGTCGCACGGTGTTGAACTGTGTGCCTTGCGGCACGAAGTCCGTTTCGAAACCGTTGGGCAGAACCACGTCGGCTGCTTTGTCGAGAAGCTGACTGCATTCGCGGTCGGTGAAGCGGCTTACGGTTGTGAAACAGTCGGCATGCCATGCACTTTGCTTTTCTATGCTGTGCTTGGCGTCCATGTGGAGTTCTTCTGCCATTTGGTCGCCGTTGTAGCCTTCGAAATAAGCGTAAAGTTGCTTGTTGTTGCCGCAGATGGAACGTCCGATGCTCGTGGCGTGGGTGGTGAAGATGGTTGCCACGCGCGGCATGTGTTTCTTGAGGAACAGCATGCCGAGGCCCGACATCCATTCGTGCGCCTGGTATACCACGCGGTCGGTGGGTTTAAGGCACAGACTCATCACCGCTTCGACAAAGCGTCCGGCTGCGTACGAGAACATAGAGGCCTCGTCGTAGTCGCCGTATGCGCGAATCGAATCGACACGGAACAGTTCCCATGCATCTGCATAGATCTGGTTCTTAATATTGAAAAAGGGAGTAAAATCAACAAGTACAGCAACCGGTTCGCCGGGCACTTGCCAACGGCCGATTCTGCAATTCAAACCCAACTCTGATGCCGCCTTTTTCCATTTCGTAAGCAGCTTGGCGTCTTCTTTAAAATCAACGTTTGCCGTGGGCTGCTTTAGGTCAGGACCAATAAAAACGAGTTTGTCCTGCCAATGCTGTTTAAGCGTTTTAGCACGAGACGAGAGGACGGTGTAAATGCCTCCCACCTTGTTGCATACCTCCCAACTTGTTTCAAAAATATAGTCGGGAGCTAAGAGTTCAGTATTCATAAAAAGCTCTAAATTTCAGCGCAAAGATAACCTAAGTGACTCAATGCGCAAAGAATTTGTTCCATTATTTTTACATAATTGTGAGAATGCAGTGGTAAATGTACTATTCCATTAGAACTTTATGCTGATGTTGAGGAATTGTTACGGCAATCGGATGATTAACAGTGTTATAAACAGAAAAGTACAGACGGGGCTTGGATAAAAAGAATGCGCAGCAAACCGCGTTTACTGGTTTGCTGCGCAGAAAGAATGTGCCGGTTTTAACCGTTATTTTGTGTTGGGCTTTTCGAGTCCGTAGTTCTTGCGCTTGTCTTCAAGAAGCAGGAGTACGGAAATGAGAATGGCCACACAGCCGAAGCCTGCGAAGATGGTCATCGTTTGGGTATATTCGATCACACCGTTTGCATCGGTATTGGCTTGGTTCACCTTTCCGATCCATACGGGAACGAGGGAGAGGCCGATGTTCTGGATGTAGAAGATGAGGGCGTAGGCCGTTCCCAAAAGTTTCATGGGGATAATCTTGGGTACGGAGGGCCACATGGCAGAGGGAACGAGACCGAAGGCGATGCCGAGAACTACCATTGCCGCGATGGCTACAATCCAGGAGTTGAGCGGAAGCGCAAACACCACGTGTACGAGCGTAAGCAGCACGCTGCCGATGATCATGAGCGTGGCGCCTTTTCCGAACTTGTCGTAGATGCTTCCGAAGAACGGGGTGAGGAAGATGGTGCCGAAGGGCAACATGGCGGGGATGAGACCGGCGAGTTCAGGCGCTACACCGTACTTGAACACCATGAGTTTCGTGGCGAATTTGAGGAAGGGGAATACGCCGGCGTAGAACATGAGGCAGAGAACGGCCACGTACCAGAAACCTACGTTGCTGAAGAGCGTGCCGAGGTCGGAGAATTTGAAACCTTCCTCTTCTTTGTCGGTGGAAACGGCTGCAGCGGAAGCGTCTTCCTTCTTGTCCATTACGCAGTAGACGATGAAGGCTATCATGCCGGCGCAGAGCATGGCGGCGCCAAGACCAACCGAGGCGCTCACGCCTCCAAGGGCTTTGGCGAAGGGAAGGGCTGCAGCAAGTGCACCTGCCGTACCGATACGGGCGAGTGCTACCTGAAGACCCATTGCAAGGGCGAGCTCATGGCCGGTGAACCATTTCACGATGACTTTGCTCACGGTGATACCCGCAATTTCGCAACCTACGCCGTAGATGGCGAAGCCAAAGGCGGCATAAACCACCTGCTGGTGGAACTCGCCGAAGAAGGGCACGTTTATCATGCCGCTGAAGTCGTTGCTCACCGCCCACCATTTGATTACGGCACCGCCGAACATAAGCACGGTGGAGAGGATGCCGGTGAAGCGGATGCCGAACTTGTCGAGGATAATGCCGCCGATGAAGAGGAGAAGGAGGAACACGTTGAAGTAGCCGTAGGCTCCAGAGAAGAAACCGTATTCATCGGAAGACCAACCGAGGCCGAGGCCGCCGTCTTCTTTGGCTGCTGTGAGGAGCGGCTCGAGGGGCGACATCACGTCGGTGAAGAAGTAACCGAACATCATCGTAAAGCTCACGATGATGAGGGCTGTCCAGCGTGCTCCTGCGGAGTCGCTGAGTTTTCTTTGGATTGCTTGTGTCATAGCTTATAGTTTTTGGTTTACACTTATTTCTTCAAATATTTGTCGAGGAAGCGGAAGAACGTGCGCTGCCAAAGAATGCCGTTCTGGGGTTTGAGCACCCAGTGGTTCTCGTTGGGGAAGAGCAGCAACTGGGCGTCTATTCCGCGCATGCGGGCAGCGGTGAAGGCCGACTCGGCTTGGGTGTATTCTATGCGGAAGTCCTTCTGACCGTGGATGCAGAGAATGGGCGTGTCCCAACGGTCCACATAGAGATGGGGAGAGGTGGAGAACACTTTCTGCACCTGTCCGTCGGCAGCCTTCTTCCAGGGAGCGGAACCCATGTCCCAGTTGGGGAACCAAAGTTCTTCGGTTTCCACGTATTGCTGCTGCGTGTTGTAGATGCCGTCGTGGGCAATGAAAGCCTTGAAGCGCTTGTCGTGGTTGCCGGCGAGCCAGTACACGCTATAGCCGCCGAAGCTTGCGCCTACGGCACCGAGGCGGTCTTTGTCTACATAGGGTTCTTTGCTGATGTCGTCGATGGCGCTGAGGTAGTCCTGCATGCAGAGGCCGGAATAGTCGCCAGAGATTTCTTCAAGCCATTCCATGCCGAAGCCAGGAAGACCGCGGCGGTTGGGGGCTATGATGATGTAGTCGTTGGCTGCCATTATCTGCATGTTCCAGCGGAAGCTCCAGAACTGGCTTACGGGCGATTGCGGACCGCCTTCGCAGAAAAGGAGGGTGGGGTACTTCTTGTTCTTGTCGAAGTGGGGAGGATAAATCACCCAGCAGAGTTCTTCTTTTCCGTCCACGGTCTTCACCCAACGTTCGCTGACGTTGCCGAAGGCGAGATTGTCGTAGAAGTATTTGTTCTCCTGGGTAATTTGCTTCGCCTCAGCTTTCTTCGTGTTGAGCGGGAGCTGGTAAACTTCGTCGGCCTGGCTCATGCTGTGGCGCTTGCAGTAGATGGACTTGCCGTCGGGCGAGAGCGAAACGAGCGAGTAGTCAGCCACGTCGTTGGTGAGCGCTTTGTGTTCGCCCTTCAGATTGGTCAGGTAAATCTGCGTGGTACCGTGCCAAACGCCGGTGAAGTAAAGCGTCTTGCTGTCCTTGCTCCAGAGGAAGTCGTTCACGCCGCTTTCAAACTTTTCGGTGACGTAGGTCTTCTTGCCCGTCTTGAGTTCGTACACGCAAAGGCGTGCGCGGTCGCTTTCGTAACCGTCGCGTTCCATGCTGAGCCAAGCCACGTATTTGCCGTCGGGGGAGAACTGCGGATTCTGGTCGTAGCCCATGTTGCAGTCTTCTTTCTGCTTGTTCACGGCTTGGTCCTTGAGTGAGCGGTCTTCTTCCACTGCGGGTGCGGTCCAGTTTGCCGGCTTGCAGATGTTGCGCGTGGTGCCGGAAGCGAGGTCGTAGAGGAAAATGTCGCTGTCGGTGCTGATGGCGTAGGCTTTTCCCACTTTCTTGCGGCAAGTGTAGGCAATGGTCTTGGAGTCGGTGCTCCAGGCGAGTTGCTCAATGCCGCCGAAGGGCATCATGGGACATTCGTAGGGTTCGCCTTCGAGCAAATCCTTCGTTTCGCCTACCGTAGTTCCGTCGAAATCGGCCACGAAGGGGTGGGGCGCTGTGGTCACGTAGGTGTCCCAGTGCTTGTACATAAGGTCGTTGATTACCATGCCCGTAGCTTCGGGGAGGTCGGCGTCGTTCTTCTGTATGCTGTGGTTTTGGTCTACTTCCATGACGAGAATCACTTTCTTCTCGTCGGGAGAGAACAGGAAGTCTGCCACGTCGCTCTTCGTGTGACTAACCTGCTTGCGGTTTGTGCCGTCGGCGTTCATCGTCCACAATTGGTTGGAACCCGATTCTGCGGAGAGGAACGCTATCTGCTGTCCGCCCTTGATGTAGGTGGCGCCGGCTTCGCTCTTGTTGCTTGTGGTGAGCTGAACGGCATCGTTCGTCTTGAGGTTGAGTCTGTAGAGCACGGAGTGGCTCTTGTTTTGCTTCACCGAATAGTAGGTGACGGCATATACGGCTTCGTTGCCGCTGGGCGCTACGGCGAATCCGCCCATGCGTCCCATGGCCCAGAGGGCTTCGGGTGTCATGCGGTCGCTGGTGAACTGCGGTTGCTGTTTGCCGATGAAGTCGGCAGTGGTGGGGGCTTGCGCCATAATGGTAGTGGTTGCGGCCAGTGCGGTGGCCGTAAGCATTGTCTTTAAAAGGTTCATGGAGAAGGGGGAGAAGGATGTGCAAAGGTGCAAACCGGTTGCGCTTTTGCGTGCGTTCGTAAAAGTGAATATGTGCAACTATGCCAATGGTACGTTCCATTCGCATAGTTGCACATGGTATTTGCCGACGGATTATTTCTGTCGGTTGCGTTGTATTTCCTGCTGTCTTTTGAGCATCTCTTCCTGTTGCTTCTGGAGCGCTTCAAGACGCGCGGCAAGTCCGCTGGGCTTCTTGTTGGGATTTTGCTTGTTGGCTTCGAAGTTGGCTTCGAGCTTGGCAAGCAGCTTCTTGTCGTCTGTCGTGCGGCGGAGGTACCACATGGTCAGCGCGCTGAAGAGGAGCGAGATGAAGTAGTAGTAGTTCAGACCTGCGGAGTATTTGTTGAACATGAAGAAGAAGAAGAGCGGCATGAGCATCATCATCCACTGCATCATCTTCATTTGGTCGGCCTGTTCGCCCGACATGCTCTCGCGCTGCTGGCGCATGGTCATGAAGCTGTAGAGGAGGTTCGTGGCGCAGAAGAGCAGGCAGAAGAGGCTGAGGTGGTTGCCGATGCCCCAAAGGTTCGGTCCCCAGCTGATGAGGCTGTCGTAGGTGGAAAGGTCGTCTGCCCAAAGGAAACTCTGCTGACGGAGCTCGATGGCGTTCGGCACGAAGTTGAACATGGCAATCCAGATAGGCATCTGAATGAGCATGGGAAGACATCCGCCCATGGGGCTCACGCCGTATTGCGAGTAGAGCGTCATGGTTTCCTGCTGGCGCTTCATGGCGTCTTCCTTCTTCGGATATTTCTTGGCAATCTCGTCGACTTTCGGTTTGAGCACACGCATCTTGGCACTGCTCATGAAGCTCTTGCGCGTGGGCACATACACGATGGCACGCAGCAGAAGGGTGATGAGCAGCAACACGAAGCCCATGGGGAGGCCGAGGCGGGTGAGGAAGTCAAACACGTAGAGCGTGAAGAAGCGGTTAATCCACTTCACGATAGGCCAACCGAGGTATACGAGTCCCTGGAGGTCGTTGTCGAACTCCGACACCTTGTAGTTGTCCATCGACTGGAGGAGGCGGTAGTTGTTCGGGCCGAAGTAGAACTGGAACTTGGAAGGGGTTGCTCCCGTGGGGTCGAATGCGGCGGTCATGTCGGCAGTGTAGGCCTTGAGGTAGCCGGTGCCTTCTTCGAGCTGCTCGCTCTTGAGGTTGGCTTTCTCAAGCGGCTGTGCGGCCATGAGCACGGCGCTGAAGTACTGGTTCTTGAAAGCTATCCAGTCGAGTGCAGCTTCGGGCTTCTTTTCCTTGGTGGCGTTTTCGGAAAGCTTTTCTGTGCTCTGGTTGTGCTCTTTGTAGGTGAGCGTAGAGTACATGTTCTCGAAGTAGAAACCTTTCTCCTGCTGTGCCACGCGGTCGTGCCAAGTCATTTGCAGCGAGCGCGCTGAAGCAGGGAGGTGCTTCTGCATGCCGGAAGCTTTCACGGTGAAGTTCACCAAGTAGTTGTTCGGCAGAAGCTTGTACTCAAGGTCGAGCGTAGCGCCGTCGTTGGCGGTGAGACGCATGGTGACGGTGCTGTCTGTGGCGCCTACGGGAGTGAACACGTAGTTGGCGAGGTTCATGGAGCCGTCCTTGGTGTCGAGGGTCATGTCGAGTCCGGCATCCTTCGCGCTGTAGAGCAGCAGCGAGTTGTTGCGCTTGGCTTCAAAGTCCTTGTAGCTCTTGTATTCGTTGAGGCGCACTTCGCTGATGCTGCCGCCTTTGGTGCTGAGCTTTACGCTGACCTTCTCGTTGTGAAGCGCTATTTCTTTGGCTTCACCTTTTGTGGCGGCGTAGAAGATGTCGGTGCTGTCCACTGCAGCCTGGGCTTGAAGCGCGCGCTGGCTGGCTTCTGCTTCGTCTTTTGCAGTCTGCGTCTGCTCCGTCTGTGCGGGCTGCTGTGCCTGAAGGTTCTTTTCCTGGTTGGTGTTGTACCAGCTGAATCCGATGAGCACTGCGGCAATGAGGACGAGGCCGATGATGGTGTTTTTGTCCATGTCGTGTGATTGCGTGTGGAAACAAAATTGATGGAGAAGGGTGCTCCACTATATATATAATACCCTTAATTTCGGATTTACCCTTCGCGCGCGGCAAAAGGTAAATCCGAAACTACTGTTGATAATTCAAAAGAATGTCGGGGCTGCTTCCTTTATTTCTTCTTTGCGGCAGCTTCTTTCTTTTCTATGGCGGCCTTTACGAAGTTGAGGAAGAGGGGATGGGGCTTGAGCACGGTGCTGGAGTATTCGGGGTGGAACTGTGTGCCTACGTACCAGCTGAGTGTGGGTATTTCCACGATTTCCACGAGGTCGGTGTCGGGGTTCGTGCCTACGCACTGCATGCCGGACTTTTCGTACTCTTCGCGGAAGTCGTTGTTGAACTCATAGCGGTGGCGGTGGCGTTCGCGGATTACTTCGCTGCCGTAGATTTCGCGCACCTTGCTGCCTTCGCGGAGGTGGCATTCGTAGCCGCCGAGACGCATGGTGCCGCCCATGTTGGTGATGTTCTTCTGGTCCTCCATGATGTCGATGACGTTGTGGGGCGTCTTCTGGTCCATTTCGGAGGAGTTGGCATCGGCGTATCCGAGTACGTTACGTCCGTATTCGATAACCATCATCTGCATGCCGAGGCAGATACCGAAGGTGGGAAGGTCGTGTTCGCGGCAGTATTGTGCGGCAAGGATTTTGCCTTCGATACCGCGCTGTCCGAATCCCGGGCAGATGACGTAGCCGTCCATGCCGGCGAGCATTTCGCCAACGTTCTGCTCGTTGATCTTCTCGGAGTTGATGAAGTGGCACTTCACCTTGCGGTCGTTGTAGGTACCGGCCTGCGAGAGTGCTTCAAGGATACTCTTGTAGGCGTCCTGAAGGTCGTATTTGCCGACGAGGCCGACGTTGATGACCTCCGTAGCCTTGTGACGGCGGTCGAGGAACGAGCGCCAGGGGCCGAGTCCCGGAGTTTCGCCTACGGGCATGTCGAGTTTGCGGAGAATGGTGGCGTCGAGTCCCTGTTCCTGCATGCGGAGGGGCACTTCATAGATGGTGGGCATGTCGAGGCTCTGCACCACGGCGTCGATAGACACGTTGCAGAAATTGGCAATCTTGCGGCGGAGTCCGGCGCTGAGGTCGTGTTCGGCGCGGAGCACGAGCACGTCGGGCTGGATGCCGATGCTCTGGAGTTCCTTTACGGAGTGCTGCGTGGGCTTCGTCTTGAGTTCGCCCGCAGCGGCGAGGTAGGGAACGTAGGTGAGGTGAACGCACACGGCGTTGCGTCCGAGTTCCCACTTGAGCTGGCGGATGGCTTCGAGGAAGGGCTGGCTTTCGATGTCGCCTACGGTGCCGCCTATTTCGGTGATGACGAAGTCGTATTTGTGCTTCTTGCCGAGGTAGAGCATGTCGCGCTTGATTTCGTCGGTGATGTGGGGGATAACCTGAATGGTCTTGCCCAGGTAGTCACCGCGGCGCTCCTTGTCGATGACGCTCTGGTAGATGCGTCCCGTGGTGAAGTTGTTGTAGCGCGTGGTTTGGATGCCCGTGAAACGTTCGTAGTGTCCGAGGTCCAAGTCGGTTTCCTGACCGTCGTCCGTTACGTAGCATTCTCCATGTTCGTAGGGGTTGAGCGTACCGGGGTCGATGTTGATGTACGGGTCGAACTTCTGAATGGTGATGTTGAAGCCGCGTGCTTGCAGCAGTTTGCCGATGGATGCTGCAATGATTCCTTTTCCCAGTGAGGAGGCCACACCTCCTGTCACGAAAATGTACTTAGTCTCTGACACGTTGTTTTGTATTTAAGTGTGTATCTGATGTTTCAGTCGGCAAAGATACGAAAACTTTCGTACCTTTGCCTTCATTATGCAAGACATCAAAACTATTCTTCAATATTTTCCTTCGCTCACGGAGGAACAACAGCGCCAGTTTTCAGCCCTTGACGGCCTTTACCGTGAATGGAACGCGAAGATAAACGTGATTTCGCGTAAGGACATCGACAACCTTTATCTCCACCATGTGCTCCACTCGTTGGGCATTGCCAAGGTGGTGACGTTCCGTCCCGGCACCACGTTGCTCGACATCGGCACCGGCGGCGGTTTCCCCGGCATTCCGCTTGCCATACTCTTTCCCGAATGCCGCTTCAAGCTCATCGACAGCATCGGCAAGAAGACCCGCGTGGCGGCAGCCGTGGCAGAGGCCATTGGCTTGAAGAACGTCGCGGTGGCCCACTGCAATGCGGTGGAGGAGAAGGCGCGCTACGACTTTGTGGTGAGCCGCGCCGTGATGAATGCGCCCGACCTTGTGAAGCTCATCCGCAAGAATGTGCACGGCGAGCAGCGCAACTCGTTGCCCAACGGTTTGCTCTGCCTCAAGGGAGGCGACGTGAGCGAGGAACTTGCCCCGTTCCGCAAAACGTCGCAAGTCTGGGACTTGAAGGACTTCTTCAAGGAAGAATTCTTCGAGACGAAGAAGGTCGTATACGTATCGTTATGATTCTAAAGGAAGAGGAAAAACGCACAACACATGGATATTACACGTTTTGAATGCAACATGGTCGGCGAGAACTGCTATCTCATCGCCGATGCCGACGGCGAAGCCGCGCTGATAGACTGCGGCGCTTTTGCCGACGAGGAGCGTGCGGCCATCAGCCGCGTCATTGAAGAGAAACATCTGCACCTCGTGCGCGTGCTCAATACGCATGCCCATTTCGACCACATATTCGGACTCTCCTATATATATAAGGAGTATGGCTTAAAGCCTCAGATTTCGGACGACGAGCGTTACACCTATGACCATGCCGTAAGTCAGATGAAGAATTTCATTGGTCTCGACTTGCCGCTTGAGCTTCCGCCGCTGGGCGATACGTTCCGCCACGGCGACGAACTGAAGGTAGGAACCATCACGCTGCGCGTCATAGCCACTCCCGGCCACACGCCCGGAGGCGTGTGCTTCTATTCCGAAGCAGACGGCGTGCTCTTCAGCGGCGACAGCCTGTTCCGTCACGAGATAGGCCGTTGCGACTTGCCGGGCGGCGATTCCGCTTCGCTCGTCGCCACGCTCCGTGAACGCGTCCTCACGCTCCCCGACGAAGTCACAGTGCTTCCCGGACACGGCTCTGCCACGACGGTGGGCGAAGAACGTTCGCACAATCCGTACGTCGCGCTGTACTGATTCCTTTCGTTGACGTTTGCCGGCGCCGGCAAACGTCGTTTTTTAGCCTCTAACCAAGTAACGTTCCATCGGTAATGAATCGTTTTTTCAGAAAGATATATTCCGCTTCATCCCGCATTGTGGCCATTGCGGCAATGGCCGTTGCGGTTTTCACTACGGCGCGTGCTGCAGTAACCGACAGCAAGCCCGAATTCTTTGCGCGCATCGTGCCGCAGAGCAACTCGCTCATTGCGGGCGACAGTATGCTCGTCAGTGTGGTGCTCTATGCCGAGTATCCCATTGCCAAGGCCGAGTGTACGAACACGTTTCGCGTGAAGGCGCGCAAGAGCGGCAAGACCACGGCGCGCCGCCTTTCCATCAACCGCGACGCTACGGCATCGCGCAGCCGCGAAGGCAGCCGCGTCTACTACACCCTCGTGTGGGACCAGTATGTCGTTGCTGCCGAAGGCGTTGACGAATTCACCGTGCAGCCGCTCAAGTTCAAGGCCACGCTGCAGCAGGTCACTTCCATGCCCGACTTCTTCGACCAGATGATGGGTGCGCGTCCCGAGGTGCGCAACGTTTCCGCTTCGTGCACCTCCGAAGCCTTCACCTTTGCCACAAAGGAAAAGCCGCGACGTTCCACGAGCGACGCCGTGCGCTCTGGCAGCACCGTGCTGTAGTGCGGTGCAAATAGAAAAGCACAATATTTGAAATGCTCTATGGGGGCGAAGCACATGGGAGGTCAAGACGGAGTCCTGCTTCCTATGCGCTTCGCCCTCATGCGTTCCGCCTTGACCTTTCACTTGAATTTTGTGCTTTTTGTTTTTTGCATTCTACCGAAAAGGATAGGCAATGGCGTCATGCCCCCTACGTAAATCCGTTGTTTTACGTTCATTTCCAACGTTTTGTACGTATGAAATCTTGGAGAAAATAGCTTTCTGTGGTTAACTTTGGGGCGAATATAATACAATACCACTATGCGAAAGATTTTCTTTACCCTCGCATTTCTTCTCTCTCTTTGGGGCGAAATGCCAGCGTTTGCCCAAACTGACAGTTTCGCTGAAAGCGCCCGCAATTTCCTTCTTCAGAAATGGGGCATGCCGACAAACGGTCAGACCAAGGCCGTTCACGCCGACGTACCCCCTTCATGCACCGTCGACACCGTGGGCAACCTCACGTTTGTCAATGTAAGCCAAGGCCCGCGGCAAGGCTTCGTGGTCTACTCTCAGGCAAAGCGTGTGGTGGGCTATTCCACTACCCAGACAGCCCGGGTCGACGACGTGCCCGTGGCATTGCGCCAAATGCTGAGCACTTTCGTTGCTCCCGACACCGTCAATTCCTATCCCTGCAAACTCACTCCCGTGGCTCCCCTTCTGCACACGCAATGGGGTCAGCGCGCACCGTTCAACGCCAAGTGTCCTACCTACCAGGGGCAACCTTCAGTGGCGGGCTGCACCGCCGTGGCATTGGCGCAGGTGCTCAACTACTACCGCAGTGCCCAACCCAACAACTATTTGTTTGAATATGTCGACAGCCGTTCCGGGGCGGAAATATCCGTCGACTATGGCAAGACGTCCTACGACTGGGACAACATTGTCGACGACTATTCCGACTCCACACGCTATACGCTGGTGCAGGCCGATGCTGTGGCAAAACTCGTGTATGAAGCCGGCGTGGCCTGTAAGGCGCAGTACTCCTCCTCAAGCACCACGGGTTTTTGGCCGTGCGTGGCTTTGGAACGTTTCTACAACTACACGGCAGAGTTTCTCATGCGCAAATATCTGCCTACCGACTACTGGATGAAACGCATCTACGACGACCTTGCCGCCGGCCGCCCCGTGCTCTATTCCGGCACGGGCTACAACGCCGGAAAGACATCGTCGCACGAATTTGTGCTCGACGGCAACGACGCTGATGGACTTGTCCACATCAACTGGGGCTGGAACGGCAGTTGCGACGGATACTACGACATAGCCTATTGCCGCCCTGGCGACTCTGAAGCGCGCGACGAAGGCTACGTCAGTGACCAACTCATGATTTGCGGCATACGTCCGCGTACGGCTGCCGACGCTCCCTACAAAGAAGGCTACGCGTGTACTTCCGGTACGCAGTTCGCAAACGACACTTGGCAGGACGTGGCTTGCGTGCAGGGCATTACCACCAACACCTACGGGGCACCTTCGCAGCCGATGGAATGGGGCGTGGTGGAGGTGAACCGCACAACGGGAAAAATGCTCTCTGAACCAGGACGGAGCACGTCGGACTCCTATGCCTCCAACTATTTCTTCAAAGGCTACCACAAGTTGTGGATGACCCGCTACGGCTACGCCAAGGGCGACGACTTCACGATGGAGGCTGGCATCTACGACTACCGTCTGGCTTACCGCGTAAAAGGCGAAACGGAATGGACTTTCCGCGAACTGCCCATGCGTCCGTGGGTGGAATACGACGCGAAGGGACTAATCGCCGCTCGCGGCTGGCTCGACTACGACGGCTCGTCGGAAACGGACTACACCACGCCCTATCTCTCCGTGGAAGAAGTGAGACCCATGAGCGAGATAGTTTCCGGCGCCCCCTTCTTCCTTTGGATAAAGACCCACAACACGCGCGACGCCGAAAGCCAAGGAGAGCAATACTCCTCTGCTGGCTGCGCATATCTCTCCTTTACCAACGTGGAAACGGGAAAGGTCTACACCACACCCAAGCAGGTGACGCTCTACGACATAGACTACCAAAACCTCTACTATTCCAGCGTGCAACTGATAGAGAAACCGGTCTTTGAAGGCAACGGCTTTTCCATGCCCGGCGGACGCTACAAACTCGGTTCGCCGGATACCCACGTCACCTTCCCTTCCGACATCTACATCGACGTGAAAGACAAGGTGGACTACCCCTTGCTGCGCTACGGCTACAATTCCTACGACTACGACAACTGGTTCAAGACGATAAACATACGTCCGAACGGCAACTTCTACGCTTATGACCAGGACGACCAACTTACGGTGGTGGTGAACCAAAAGTTCGTGACCGCCAACAACGTGTACGGTCCCTCCACCATCAATCTCTATCTTTGTCCGAAGGACGACCCTACGTTGCACAACGAAGTACTCTACGCCACTTTCCAAGCCGACTTCTCCTCAGCCTCGTCGGCACAGGACCTCAAGCTTCCCTACAACCTCTATCCTCTTGAAGGAACGTACTACATCTATGCACGCTACATGGCCCCCGATGGCGAACACGAGATTATGCCCTACCGTTGGGACAACGGCTATGGTGTGGACTACGCGACGGGGCTTTACGCCCATCCGCTCGAACTCTATGTGGGCAAGAACGAACAGAGCACGCTGCCGAGGGTGGAGATTACAGACGTGCAGAAAACCTCGCAAGGCATCACGTTCAGCGCACGCAACCTTTCCGCTTCCGACTTCTGCGGAAACGTTGCGGTGGCAGTGTACCACAAGGACAAGGGTGAACTATCCGAACTGACCACGGGCACCGTCACGCTCCCCGCAGCTTCCGACGCCGTAACAATCTCGGTGGAAAAGACGCTCGACGACGTCGACTACGAACTCTATTTCCGCGTGCAGTCCGCTGCCGTTGCCACGCGCAGCAGTGAGAGCACCATCCCCACTTTTGCCACCAAACCCGGCGGCGAAGTGGCGCATTACCGCCTTGCTTCCACTTCTGCCGTGGAGCAAGTCAGTGCGTCTTCCGCAGAAAAAGTGGTGACCCACGGCCGCACCATCCGCACGCCCAAAGGAAGCCACTTCAGTGTGTACGCCACGTCCGGCGTCTGCCTCACGCAAAACGCCTCGCACTTTGAGTGTCCAGCAGCAGGCGTATATCTCGTGAAGACGTCTGCCGGCTTCGTGAAGGTCAACGTGAGATAGCCATTTGGCGCAAACTCCGATGCTTAACAAACCTTTCGATTGTTAATTTCAGAACCTTCGTTTTGTCGCTCTGAAAGTTCAATCTAGCGCGGAGGACTATGCTTTTCAGCATTGTAACCGCCGTTTTGAAACACTCCAAGGCATCTACGAAAAATTCCCCCTAGCCCCAACGTGTTGGGCCTAGGGGGAATTTTTCGTAGATGCCTTGGAATTTGCGCGGGAAGCGGTGCGTTTTTTGCTGCGTTTGTGGCGTTTATGCAGTGGTATATGCAAAACATTGCATATATGCATGCGCTGTTGGCTGAATGTGCATAATTATGCACGCTGTGGCTGGCGTATTTCCGTTCGCTTGCAAGAAAGAAAATTCTACGCGATTCTCAGTGTTAAAAAAACGCCTTGCGTAACTTTCATGCGAAGCGCATGGGGGTCAAGACTCCTGTCTTGACTGCTCTACACGCAGTCACGGACTGTTTTGCGTGGCTTCGCCTT
>CAVJJO010000018.1:0-31780 GCA_963649665.1 Bacteroidaceae bacterium
TTTTGCCCTTTACCTTTCCGCTTCGCGCCGGTGACCGTTGGTTCAGGGCGAGCGTAAAAATGCCATGTAAACCCAGGGTGTCGCTTCGCTTGCCCTGGGCTAGGCGCAGGTTGGGCTTTCAGCCCGTCGTTGGCACTGATTACCGTTGGTTCAGCCCGTCGTTGATGAATGCGTTGCATGATTATCGAATAAAAATGCTCAAGTTATTTTTTACACATTACTAAGCGTGGGTAACATGAATAATAGACTTGCACACTATTGGTGCGTTGCGCGCCAAAGGCCGTTTTTTTTAACACTGAGAATCGCGTAGAAATCACCGAACGCACCGACGCTCGGAAATACGCGAATTTCAGCGCGCATAATTATTCATTTTGGTGTAGCGGAAAGCGCATATATTCAGAATTTGCTGCATACCGCTGCATAAAGCGTCCCGTGGGAGCAAAGATCCGCCCCTTTCCAGTGAAAATTCCAAGGCATCTAGAAAAAATTCCCCCTAAGCCCAACGTTTTGGGCCTAGGGGGAATTTTTACTGGATGCCTTGGAGTGACGCGAATGTGCTGATAAGGGACTAAGAGTCCTTGTTCTTCTCTCTAGTTTGAACTTCGCCGACGAAAAAACGAGGGGCGGAAAATTAACAGACTTAACGTTAATTCGTAAAAGGAATAATGGCATAGATGGGAGCATGCGTTGGTGCGCAGCGCATGGGGGTCAAGACTCCCGTCTTGACTGCTGAGTGCGGAGGTGATAAAGCGAAGCACGCAAAACAGTCCGTGACTGCGTGGCTTCGCCTTCCATGGGGGTGACGTTTTCAAAACGTCACGTTCTACACGGCCTCACTGAGGATTCTGCGTGGCTGCGCTTTATTGACAGGTTCGCGCTTATTAGTCAAGACTGGAGTCTTGACCTCCATGCGCTTCGCCCCATGAGTTATTGCGCCATGCGCTTCGCCTCACAATTGCGTAAGTCGTTTTTTGAACGTTCTATGCGCAATGAGCTTTACCGAAGGTTAGATGACCACCATCTTTGCAGCCACGCTCGTGCTGCCGTTGGCATTTGCCACCATGATGTAGTAGACGCCGGCAGCTACGCGGTCGCCGTTGGGGCCACACACGTCCCAGATGAAAGAACCGCCGGTGGAGCGGCCGCGTGCCACGAGTTGGCCCGATGTGCCGAGAATCTTCACTTCCGCTCCGGAGGTAAGGCCGGTGATGGTCACGTTGCCGCGGTAGTCGGGGCGGACGGGATTGGGATATACCTTTATGTCCGATTTCACGAGCGCATCGGCAGGCTCGGTGATGCGGCTCTCGTAGGAGCAGAGGCCGAGGTCGGTGGCAAAGGTCACGGTGCCCGTCGTGGGATGGATGGCAATGGAGTAGACGTTGTCGGAGAGGATAGGGGAGTTGTCCGTAGTGAAATGTTCTATCACTTCCGATCCGTCTTCGTTCACTACGTACACGCCGGAACCGATGGTGCCAAGCCACTTGCGGTTGCCGCCGTCGACGGCTACCGCAGTCACGTCGATGCCTGTGAGCAGGTAGTCGGCGTAGTTCGTGCCGTCGTTGCGGGGCACTTTGGGTTGGTAGATGGAGAAGTCGGAGTTGAACCACGTGCTGGGGTCGGTCACGGCAAACACGCCGTTGGCGGCTCCTATCCAGAGCTGTCCGTTGCGGTCGAAGCAGATGTCGCGCACGTCGCTGATGTCGCATTGTGTGCCGTCTTCGTTGCGCGCGGTGGAGCGGAAGAGGCTTTGGTCGTCGTCCGTCTCGTCGATGGTGCCGCTGTAGTCGAGGCAGGCGAGGCCGGAGGAAACGGACGAACTGCGGCGCGAGGTAATCCATGCGCGCCCGTCGGCATCGAAGAGCAACGTTTGGGCATGGATGGAACTGGCGTTGAAGCCTTCAACGGGTATGGCGTACCACTTTCCTTCGGGGGTGAGCACTTTCGCCACTTCTTTCGTCTGCACGTTGAGCATCCAGAGGTTTCCTTCGCCGTCGTACTGAAGTCCGTCAACTAAGGTATATTGCGGGCGGTTTAAGCCCGTGCGCTCTTCTTGCTTGAGCGAAGAGTTCGACGAGTTGTAGTGGTGCTCCAGCTTTCCGTCGCGAAACTCGGCAAGTCCGCCGAAGAAGGAAACGAAGTGGTGGTTCTCGTCGGAGGGGTCCTGGGCGATGGACGACACGTCGACGTAGTTCACCTGGTCCGTGAGTTCGGAACTTGAGGCGTTGAGGAACGTCCATTTGCTGCCGTCGTAGATTTCTGCCGTTCCTGCTCGGTAAATGAAGAACTGTCCGCCCGAAACGAGCAGACGGTTGCCGCTGTAGGTCACGCGGAAGGCAAGGTCGCGGAGCGGTCCGAAGCCGCCTATCGTACTGCCGTTTTGCTGAAGCGTGGTTTCACCGGCGCTTGTGGCGAAGGTGTAGGCGTTCAAGCCGTTATCGTCGTCGGCAATCCACACGTTGCCCTTCGTGTCTCTTGCCACGTCGCGGAGGTAATGGCCAATGCTGGCTCCCGTGAAGGTTTTCGGGTCGCTGTCGGTGGCGGCATATACCGAGTGGGAACCAACGAACTGTGCGTTGTGTCCCGAGGCGGTGCCGCGGTCGAACCAAACGGTGCTTACGCGTTCGGCGTTCCATGCGCTGCCGCTGCTTTTCGTGGCATAGTAGAGTCCGCCTTCGCCGTCGGCCTGACCGGTGAGGTAAGGAGCCACCATGTAGAAGCCTTGCGAGAAGGTAACGAACTGTGTGACAAGAAGGCCGAAACTTTTCTGCCAAGCGGAGAAGGAGTAGATGTTGTCGGTCACGTCGCCACTATACACGTTGCTGCCGATGGCGGCGAAGACGGTGCCGTCGGCGGTGACGACGGCGTCGCTCACGTTCTGCATGATGCGGTAGTAGCCTTTCACTTCCTGCTTCTTGAGGTCGATGGCTATGACGCCTTCCGTGGTGGATACGGTGGCCCAGTCGTTGCTGACGCAGAGATTGTTGACGGTAATTTCGTTGTCGGAATAGTTCTTAATCTGAGGAATGTTCACCACGCTTCCGTCCGCGAAGAGCAGGTCCACGTTCTTGCTTTCGTAGAGCAGCACAAGGCAATGCTGCGACTCGGAGTAGCCCATACAGTTCACGTCCTTGTCGGAAAGTCCCTTTCGGCGGTCGAACTCGGTGACCGATTCGTCGCTCGTGTCGTAGCCGAGAAGGTTCCCGCTGAAAAGGCCGTACACCATGTTGCCGGCGCTTACTACGTGTTCGGCATAGCGGTAGGAGAGATGGTATGTCCACAACGAAGTGTCGTCGGCACGCATCTTTTTGGGCCACACGGCCACGAGTGCAAGCAGAAGGTATGTGATGAGGCGTTTCATTGTCGGCATAGGGCAGATGTGTTGAAGTGGTGATGGAGATTTAACGTGAGGCCATGGTAGCGCTCGGGGATGCAATCGTTTAGTTCGTTCTTTTGAGGAAATCCACGAGTTGCTGTACGGCACGGGCACGGTGGCTGATGCGGTTTTTCACCTCCGTGCCGAGTTCGGCAAAGGTGAGGCCGGTGTCTTCGGGCGAGAACACGGGGTCGTAGCCGAAACCTTCCGTTCCGCGTTTCTCCGTAGAGATGTGGCCTTCCACGATGCCTTCGAAGAGATGTTCCTCGCCTTTATATATTAACGCAACAACGGTGCGGAATCGTGCGCTGCGGTCGTTTTTATTTTTCAGCGCTTCAAGGAGTTTCTGCGTGTTGGCTTCGGGGTCGTGGCGGTCGGGGTAGGCATAACGCGCCGTATGCACACCGGGAGCTCCGCCGAGCGCGCTGACTTCGAGGCCGGTGTCGTCGGCAAAGCAGTCGAAGCCGTAGCGCTCTTTCACCCAACGGGCTTTGATGAGCGCGTTGCCCTGAAGCGTTTCGGCCGTTTCGGGTATGTCGTCGTGGCAGTCGATGTCGGCAAGGCTCAGTATTTCTATGTCTGTGCCCAAGATGGCACGGATTTCTTCGAGTTTGTGGGCGTTGTTTGTGGCAAATACAAGTTTCATGTCGGTAGGGAAAATGTGTGTAACGTTAACTGTCGGCGCGCACCACGGTGAGTGGAATGTGGCCTATCTCGGCAGCCGCGTCGCTGAACGAGCTCCAGTACGAGCCGAGCACGCGGCTCGTGGCAGCGAGGCACCAGAGGTCCACGAGTGCGTCGTGCATGCCTTCGAGTGTGTGGCGCTCCACGCGGCGTTCTTGCGTAATGATGCGGTGGGGGAAGAGTCGCTTGAGTTCGGCTTTCACTTCGGCGTCGTCCGTAGCAAGGAAGAAATGCACGCTCGAGTCGGCTGCCACTTCGCTGCGCATGGCTTTGACGAAGGCCGCGAGCGGACTGTTGCTGATGCTTTTCGCGTTGTCGGTGCGGCGGATGTGTACGCCCACCATATGGTCCGTAAACTGGCGGCAGAGCTGGTCAATGCGCTGCTGCAGTTCGGAGCGGGGCTTGAGGCGCCGCAGGCATTCGGGCGGATAGTCCGTAAGTGTGTATCCTGTGGAGATGTACACTTTCTTGTGTCTGTGCATCATATTCTCCATCTCGCCTTTGCTTCGCGGGGCGTAGTCGTCGTGTTGGCAAGTGTAGCCCAAAAGTAGACGGATCATGCGGAGCATGTGGAGATGGGCTTTGCGGGAAGGATAGGCCCACCAGTGGCGGTGGACAATGGAGAGCCGGCCGGAGTTGAGCGGAACAAAGAGGTCTTCAAACCATGCTTTGCATTCGGCCGTGGCACCCCATTCTATGCGTATCTGTCCGTCGTAGTCGTGGGAGAGGGCCAGAGCGGAGAGCACCACGCGGAGCCGGTTGCACAGTCCGCCCATCGGAACGATAGTTAACATATAAGGCTTAGGATAGAAGGCTTGGAAAGGGTAGGGGGAAAGAAACGTGCGCAGCAGGTACAAGAGCCTTTTGTTCTTTGCACCGGCTGCGCACGGATGTGTGGTGTAGATGGGGCCGTGGAGAGCGCGAAGCCGTGAAAAGCCGCTCCCCGATGTGCGGGGACGGTGCTTCAGGACTTCTGTTGGGAAGCGCTGCTCTTGGCTTGCGTCCCGGGATTCGTCTTCGCGTTGATTTGGGCGGCACGGGCGGTGTCGGCGGCTACTTTGCTTTCGTCGTATTTCACCTTGATGCGGTCGAAGCCTTCGCCAAACACACCGATTACTTTCGACTGCGACACGAAGGCCTGCGGGTCGATGCCCTGAATGATGCGGAAGATGTTTGTGCTCTCGCGCTTCTTGGCAAGCACCACGAGCACTTTGCGCTCTTCCTTCGTGTACCAACCCCAGCCGTTGAGCACCGTCACACCACGGTGTGTGGCGGAAATGGCTGCGGCAATGTCGTTGTACTTGCGCGAGAAGATGAGGAACTGCACGGACTGGCGTCCGCGGTCCACCACGTAGTCGAGCAGAAGGTTGGTGATGATGAGCGTGCAGTAGCCGTAGAGCAGTTTGTCCACGCTGCCCGTGGGAGTAAAGAGCGAAGAGGTGATGATGACAATGTCGCAAAGCATCATCATCTGGCCGAACGTCACGTCGCGGTATTTGTTGATGATGGCGGCAATGATGTCGGTACCTCCCGTCGACCCGTTGCTCAGAAACACCATGCCGATGCCGACACCTTCTATCGATGCTCCGAGGATGCACGACATGAAGATGTTGTCCGTAACCACCTGCGGCAGTCCGCTACGCGGATTCACGTAGGCAAACATGCCGGGGTTGTGCGCGGCAAGGTATATCATCACTTCCTGCGTGATGCCCATGAGGAACGTGAGCATGAACACGGCATAAATCGTCTTCACGCAGAAGCGCCATCCCAATACGCGTACGGCTACGGCCAGCAGGGCTATGTTGACCATGAAGAACGTGTACTGTACGGGAAAGCCCGTGGCGTAGAAGATTACGGCACCCGCACCGGCCAATCCGCCGTTGGTAATTTCGTACGGCAACTGGAAACACGTGAAGCCGATGGCGTAGAGCAGCAGGCCGAGCGTGATGGTCACGTAGTCGCGGACGTCCTGAAAGAGGCTTGACTTGATGAGCGTTGGCATGGATACAGTCTTTTTATTTAATCACCACATTCACAATGCGTCCGGGCACCACGATGACCTTCACCACTTGCTTTCCCTCGAGGTACTTCTGTGCCTGTTCGGAAGCGAGGGCTGCTTTTTCAATGTCGTCTTTGGCGGCTCCGGCAGGGAAGTCGAGCGTGAAGCGCGTTTTACCGTTGAACGAAACGGAGAGCGTCTGCGTGTCTTCTTTGAGATATTGCTCGTCGTACTTGGGCCAGGGCGCGCTGCTCACCGTAGTTTCATGACCGAGGGCATGCCAGAGTTCTTCTGCCATGTGCGGCGTGAAGGGGGCGAGAAGGGCCACGAGCTGTTCAAGCACCGCGCGGCTCGTGCATTTCTGCTGGGCGAGTTCGCCTACGGCAATCATGAAGGCGGGTATACTGGTGTTGTAGGAGAACACTTCAATGTCCTCACTCACTTTCTTGATGAGCTTGTGGAGCGTCTTGAGATTCTCTTTCGTAGGCTCGCTGTCGGTCACTGCCCAGTCGCCGTTCTTCGGATAGAAGAGGTTCCATGCCTTGCGAAGGAAACGGAAGCAACCGTCGATGCCGTTGGAATCCCAGGGTTTGCTCTGGTTGATGGGGCCGAGGAACATTTCGTAGAGGCGCAGCGTGTCGGCGCCGTATTTCTCTACGATAAGGTCGGGGTTGACCACGTTGTACATCGACTTTGACATCTTCTCTACTGCCCAGCCGCACACATACTTGCCGTCTTCAAGGATAAATTCGGCTGTAGCATATTCGGGACGCCACTGCTTGAAGGCTTCTACGTCGAGCACATCGTTTTGCACAATGTTCACGTCCACGTGGATGGGAGTAGTGTCGTACTGCTCCTTAAGGCCGAGGCTTACAAACGTGTTGGTGTCCTTAATGCGGTAAACGAAGTTCGAACGGCCTTGGATCATGCCCTGGTTGATGAGCTTCTGGAACGGCTCGTCTTTGCACGAAACGTCGAGGTCGAAGAGGAACTTGTTCCAGAAGCGGCTGTACATGAGGTGGCCGGTAGCGTGTTCCGAACCGCCGATGTAGAGGTCTACGTTCTGCCAGTAGTTGTCGGCTTCCTTGCTCAAGAGTTCCTTGTCGTTGCTGGGATCCATGTAGCGGAGATAGTAGGCTGAAGAACCAGCGAAGCCCGGCATGGTGGAAAGTTCGAGGGGGAATACCGTGGTATTGTCGATGCGGCTGTTTTCGGTCACGCAGTTGTTCACGGTGTCCCAAGCCCAGTGCGTTGCGTTGCCGAGGGGCGGTTCGCCCGTTTCGGTGGGAAGGAATTTCGTGACTTCGGGAAGTTCAAGGGGAAGGCATTCTGCCGGAACCATCTGGGGCATGCCGTCCTTGTAGTATACGGGGAAGGGTTCGCCCCAATAGCGCTGGCGCGAAAAGATGGCGTCGCGGAGGCGGAAGTTCACCTTTACGCGACCCAAGTGGTTTTCGGTTACAAATTTCTTAGTGGCTGCGATGGCTTCTTTTACGGAGAGACCGTTGAGCGAGAAGCCTTTGAGCGCTTGTTTGCCTTCGGCGGGAGAGTTCATTACCGTACCTTCCTTGGCGTCGAAACTTTCTTCGCTCACGTCGGCACCTTCAATGAGGGGGATGATGGGAAGGTTGAAATGGCGGGCAAAGGCGTAGTCGCGCGAGTCGTGGGCGGGCACGGCCATGATGGCACCTGTGCCGTAGCCTGCGAGCACGTAGTCGCTCGTCCATACGGGGATGGCGTCGCCCGTGAAGGGATTGATGGCGTAGGAACCGGTAAATACGCCCGTTACGCGGCGGTCGGAGATGCGTTCGCGTTCGGTGCGCTTCTTTGTGGCTTCAAGGTAGGCGTCCACTTCGGCTTTTTGCTCGGGAGTGGTAAGTTGTGCCACGAGTTCGCTTTCGGGGGCGAGCACCATGAAGGTTACGCCGAAGATTGTGTCGGCGCGTGTGGTGAAGATGGTGAACTTCACGTCGGAATCCTTTACGGCGAATTCCATTTCGGTGCCTTCGGAACGGCCTATCCAGTTGCGCTGCGTTTCTTTTATGGAGTCGGTCCAGTCTATGGTGTCGAGTCCGTCGAGCATGCGCTGAGCGTAGGCTGACACGCGCAGACACCACTGCTTCATCTTCTTCTGTACCACGGGGTAACCGCCGCGTTCGCTCACGCCGTCGACTACTTCGTCGTTGGCGAGCACGGTGCCGAGTTTCGGACACCAGTTGACCATCGTTTCGCCAAGGTAGGCTATGCGGTAGTTCATGAGCACCTGCTGCTGCTCCACGCTGCTCATCTGCTTCCATTCTTCGGCAGTGAAATGGAGTTCTTCGCTGCAGGCTACGCTTTCAAGTCCTTCTGTGCCGCGGTCTTCAAAGTGCTCGACGAGCTTGCTTATGGGCTGAGCCTTTGCGCACTTGTTGCAGTAGAAGTGGTTGAACATCTGCTGGAAGGCCCACTGCGTCCAGTGGTAATATTTGGGGTCACAGGTGCGCACTTCGCGGTTCCAGTCAAAGGAGAAACCTATTTTGTCGAGCTGCTCGCGGTAGCGCTTGATGTTGGTTTCGGTGGTGATGGCAGGGTGTTGGCCGGTTTGAATGGCATACTGTTCAGCGGGAAGGCCGTAGGCGTCGTAGCCCATGGGGTTGAGCACGTTATAGCCTTGCTGACGCTTGTAGCGGGCGTAGATGTCGGAGGCAATGTATCCGAGCGGGTGTCCTACGTGAAGACCAGCGCCGGAAGGGTAGGGGAACATGTTGAGCACGTAGAACTTCGGCTTGGTCGTGTCTGCCTCTACGTGGTATGTTTTCTCTGTGGCCCAAGTTTGTTGCCACTTCTTTTCGATATCTCTGAAGTTGTAGTCCATTTTCTCTAGTGTGAAATGTGTGCTTTTTGCTTTTGCGAAGCAAAGTTACTGCATGGAGTGTGAAGAATAAAGGAAAAAGCTTTATTTCTTCATGCTGTCGGTTGGGGCGAGAGGGTAGGGGATAAGGAGTTTCCTCTCAAAGTTCTGTGCTGGAGTTGCGGTGCTGCGCAGTTACTTTCTTCCGAAGTCGGCAGGCACTTCGCCCCACCGTGAGGTTTGCCATTTAAGTAAGGGAATGTCGCTCCAGTCGTGTGTGTTGAGCCAGTTCTCGGCGCGTTCGATGAGCTGAAAGAGATTTTCGGTGCGCGCATTGCGCTTAAGCGTAGTTTTGCATTTGCGCCCTTTTATCCAAAGCAGTGCGTTGCGGCTGTCGGAGTAGACGGTTTTGCTTATTCCTTGTTGTTTGAGGAGGGCAAGGGCGTGTACAATGGCGAGAAACTCGCCAATGTTGTTCGTGCCGTGAACGGGACCGAAGTGGAAGACCGTAGCTCCTGTGGCGAGGTCCACTCCGCGGTATTCCATTGGGCCGGGATTGCCCGAGCAGGCTGCGTCCACGGCGATGGCATCGGCTGTCACTTCAGCGGGAAGGGGCAGCACCGTGTCGTGGCGGTCGGAAGGTGGATTGGGAGGAAGGTCGGTGTGGGAAGTCTTTGACGGGCGTTTGGATGTGTGCTTGGCCGCTTTGTTTGCGGTGCAGCTTTCGCTGCTGGAATCGGCCGTTGAATCGGTCGTGTTCTCTTTTTTCGCTTTCGCCCGAGGCGGAGGTGCGGCAAATGCGGCTTGGGCTTCGGCTTCGGTGGGGAACGACTTGTAGGCGGCGCCAGCCACGCCGTGCACCTGTTCCTTACATTCCTCCCAAGTGGTGTAAATGCCGGGCTGGGTGCCTTGCCAAACAACGTAGTATTTCTTCGCCATTGATTTAAGTTGGAAAAAACGATGCGGAAACCGGAATCCGCTCCTTTCTTGTGCCGTGTTGTGTGGCGGGGCTATGGAGCTGGACTTTGACGTTCCGGTTTCCGCATGTTATGCGTAAGTTTTGTGGGGTTCAGTGGGTGTAGGGTGTCGGCATTACATGCGTTCGGGCATTTCTATGCCGAGCAGCCCCATGCCGAGGCGTACGACCTTTGCCACGTTCTTAGAAAGGACGAGGCGGAAGGCTTTCTTCTTTTCGTCTTCTTCGCGGAGAATGCTGAAGTCGTGGTAGAACTGGTTGTATTCCTTCACGAGTTCGTAGCAGTAGTTGGCGATGGCTGCGGGCTGGTATTCCGTTCCTGCCTGGCGTACCACGGCTGCGAAGTCTGCCACGTGCTGCACGATTTCTTCTTCTTTCGTGGAAAGTTCTACGTCGGCAGGGAGCTTTTCGGGAATGGCGATGCCGGCGTCGGCGGCTTTGCGGAGAATGGAACGGATACGCGCGTAGGTATATTGTATGAACGGACCGGTGTTTCCGTTGAAATCGATGCTTTCTTCGGGGTTGAAGAGCATGTTCTTGCGAGCGTCGACCTTGAGGAGGAAGTATTTGAGTGCACCGAGACCGACGATGCGTGCCACTTCTGCTTTTTCTTCTTCGCTCATGTCGGCAAACTTGCCTGCTTCTTCAGCCTTTGCGCGGGCTTGTGCCACCATGGTGGCAATGAGGTCGTCGGCATCGACCACGGTTCCTTCGCGGCTTTTCATCTTTCCGTTGGGGAGTTCCACCATGCCGTAGGAGAAGTGGACGAGGCTCTTGCCCCATGAGAATCCGAGTTTGTCAAGAAGGATGGAGAGCACCTGGAAGTGGTAGTTCTGCTCGTTGCCCACCACGTAAATCATCTTGTTGATGGGGAAGTCCTGGAAGCGGAGTTTGGCAGTGCCGATATCCTGCGTCATGTAAACGCTCGTGCCGTCGGCGCGGAGGAGGAGTTTCTCGTCGAGTCCTTCTGCGGTGAGGTCGGCCCAAACGGAACCGTCTTCTTTGCGGAAGAATATGCCTTTGGCGAGACCTTCGTCTACTTTCTCTTTTCCTTCAAGGTAGGTGTCGCTTTCGTAGTAAATCTTGTCGAAACTTACGCCGAGGGCTTTGTATGTCTCGTCGAAGCCGGCGTAAACCCACTCGTTCATCTTGCGCCAGAGTGCGCGCACTTCGGGGTCGTTGTGTTCCCACTTCACGAGCATTTCGTGAGCTTCCTTGATGAGGGGCGCTTCCTGCTTGGCCTTTTCTTCTGCGTCTTCGTCGGAGAGGCCTTCGGCTACGTAGTGTGCTCTAAGTTCCTTTACTTCCTCACGGTAATGCTTGTCGAAAGCCACGTAGTAGTCGCCGATGAGGTGGTCGCCTTTCTTGCCGGAGGTTTGGGGAGTTTCGCCGTTGCCGTATTTAAGCCAGGCGAGCATGGACTTGCAGATGTGTATGCCGCGGTCGTTGACGATGTTGGTCTTCACCACGCGGTTGCCGTTGGCTTCCACCACGCTGGCCAGTGCCCAACCGAGCAGGTTGTTGCGTACGTGTCCGAGGTGGAGGGGCTTGTTGGTGTTGGGCGAAGAGTATTCGATCATGACGAGCGGACTCTTCTCGTCGGGACGCGTGATGCCGAATTCGCTGTCGGCATTGATGTCGTCGAGGAGTGCTACCCACTGTGCGGGGGCTATGACGAGGTTGAGGAAGCCTTTTACTGCGTTGTAAGAGGCTATGAGGCTGGTGTTGTCGTTAATCCATGCGCCGATTTCGCTTGCGGTGTCTTCGGGTTTCTTGCGTGAGATGCGAAGGAAGGGGAACACTACGAGTGTGAGGTGTCCTTCGAATTCTTTCTTCGTCTTTTGAAGAGTTACTTGCTCTTCGGTGATGTCGTGACCGTAAAGAGCCTTTACCGCATCGATGACGGCTTGTGTGAGTTGCTGGTCTATTTTCATTGTTTTGTATTGTTTCTGAGAAGAAAATTGCGTGGTGCACGGCATTGCTATATGCTTAAGAACGGTTCGTGCACAATCTTTCACGTAGCAAAGTTAGTGTATGCTTGGTGAAGAATGAAGCAAAACGTTCATTTTTCTTTGTTTCAGAACGTTGCAGCGTGGGTGAACGCAACAAGAGCACAAGCCCCGCAATCCGTGTTGAGCCGGACTGCGGGGCTTGCTATGATGGTTTGTGGAGTGTGGGCTTATTCAGCTTCTGCACTCTTGCTTACTCTTTTCTTGCTGAGCGTGCGGTATGCGATGGGCGCAGCGAGGAAGATGGAGGAGAGCGTACCGAAGATTACACCGAGAATCATGGCGAAGGCGAATGAGCGGATGCTGTCGCCGCCGAGGATGAAGATGCAAAGGAGTACGAGGAGTGTGGTCATGGAGGTCATCACCGTACGGGTCAACGTGCTGTTGAGCGAGTCGTTGAAGAGCGTCCAGTGGTCACGCGTGGGATAGAGGGCGAGGTTCTCGCGCATACGGTCGAACACTACCACCTTATCGTTGATGGAGTAACCGATTACGGTAAGGATGGCGCCGATGAACGTCTGGTCCACTTCGAGCGAGAATCCGATCCAGCCCCAGCAGATTGAGAACACGCCCATCACGAGGAGCGTGTCGAAGAACAGTGCTACGACGCTACCGATTGAGAAGGCGATGTTGCGGAAACGCACGAGGATGTAGAGGAAGATGGCGATGAGCGAGAGGGCAACGGCGATGATTGCGCCCTTCGTCATGTCGGCTGCCACGGTAGGTCCTACTTTCTGTGCGGAAACGATGGAGCCGCCGGTGTGGTTGTCGCGGTCGATGAAGGTCTTGTAGTCGGCCTTGATGAGGTTGGCTTCGTGGAGTGCGTCGAAGATGAAGCGCTCAACGTCCTGGTCGATGCTTTCGTTGTCGTCGTTGATGCGGTAGTTCGTGGTGAGACGAACAGCCTCGTTGCTCGTGGTGGTGATGGCAATGGCGCTAACGATAGCTTCGGGGTCTTTGGCATTTACCTTCTCGGCTACAGCCTTGCGTACCTGCTCGGGAGTTACGCCCTTCTGCTCGAATTCAATCACGTAGTTGCGACCACCGGTGAAGTCGATACCGCTGGAGAGACCGCGCGTAGCGAGGAAGCCGATGCTGATGATGGCGCCGAGGATGAACACGAAGATGCTCTTCTTGCCCATCTTCATGAAGTTGAACTTCTTGCCTACGAGGAAGTTTTTCGAGAGTGCGGTGGTGAAGGTAAGTCCGAGCCACTTATCGCGGTTCTGGAAGTGTTCGTAAACCATGCGGGTTACCCACACGGCGGTGAAGAAGGAGGCAACGATACCGATGCCGAGCGTCATGGCAAAACCGCGGATAGGACCTGTACCGAAGTTGTAGAGGATAACGGCGGTGATGATGGACGTGAGGTTGGAGTCGAAGATGGCGGAGAATGCGTTGCCGTAACCTTCGGCCACGGCGGTGCGGATGTTCTTACCGTTGGCAAGTTCTTCCTTCGTACGCTCGTAGATAAGCACGTTGGCGTCGACCGCCATACCGAGCGAGAGCACCATACCGGCAATGCCGCTCATGGTGAGTGCTGCCTGGAAGGAAATGAGAATACCGAAGGTGAAGAAGAAGTTGAGGATGAGGGCGCAGTTGGCCACCATGCCGGGGATGAATCCGTAGAAGAGGCACATGAAGATCATGAGGAGCACGAATGCCACAACGCAGGCGGTGAAACCGGCCTGGATGGAAGCGGCACCGAGGCTCGGACCTACGGTTTCTTCCTGAACAATCTTGGTGGGTGCGGGCATCTTACCGCTCTTGAGCACGTTGGCGAGGTCGCGCGTGTCGTCGGTGGTGAAGTGGCCGGATATCTGCGAGTTGCCGCCGGTGATTTCGCTCTGAACGACGGGTGCGCTGTAAACGTATCCGTCGAGCACGATGGCTACGCACTTCTTGAGGTTCTTCTTGGTGAGTGCTGCCCAGTCGCGTGCACCGTTGGTGGTCATCGTCATGGACACGATGGGCTGGTGGTTCTGGTCGAAGTCGTCCTTGGCGTCGGCAATCACGTCGCCGCTCATGGAGGGCACGCCGTTTACGGAACGGAGCGCATAGAGTTCGAACACGTTACCCTTCATGCCTTCTGCGCTCTTCACGCCCCATGCCAAAACGAGGTCGGAGGGAAGTACGCCCTTGGCGTCGGCAGAGTGGAGCATGGCGTTTACGGCAGCGGTGTCGGCAGCTACGGCGTAGCCTACCACGCAACCGTTGGGCTGCATGCCTTGAACCTGCACGAGTTTGGAGAGAAGGGGATTCTTCTTGCTGCCGTCGGCTTTGGCGTTGTTGGCAGCGGCTACGGACTTGGTAGAGTCGGTTGCAGCGGAGTCTACTACGGCGGAGTCTACGTCGACTTTAGCCAAACGGCGGTCGAGAGCCTGGAGCGTGGGATACACTTCGCTGAGCGTGTAGGTCTCCCAGAATTCGAGGTTGGCGCTTCCCTGGAGGAGCTTGCGCACACGTTCGGGTTCTTTGATACCCGGCATTTCCACCATAATCTGGCCCATCTGGCCTTTGCCGTGGAGCACCTGTATGTTGGGCTGAGCCACACCGAAGCGGTCGATACGTGAGCGTACCACCTTGTTGGAGTTTTCTACGGCAGCTGAGACTTCTTCGTTGAGCACTTTCTTTACGTCGGCATCGGAAGAAGTGTAGGTGATGTTCTTCTCCTTAAGTTTGGAGGCGAACACACCGCCGAGCTGGTTTTTGCCGTTCTGCTGCTCGTAGGTGGCAACGAAGGCGTCGACGAAGTCGGTGTTTTCCTTCTTGGCTTTTGCCTGTGCGTCGGTATAGGCTTTCTTGAACTTGGGGTCGTTGGCGCTTTCGCCGGCGAGGTTTTTCACCACGTCGGGCACGCTCACCTCAAGCACTACGTTCATACCGCCCTTAAGGTCAAGACCAAGGCCGATCTGCAGTTCCTCGCACTCCTTGAGGGTTTTCCAGTTGAGGAACACCTTCTCGTTTCGCATGGAGTCAAGGTAAGCGGCGCCGTCTTTGCCTTGTGCCGTGAGGGCCTCGGCCTTCTTTTCGTACTTGTTGGTAACGAGGGAGAAGGAGAGGTAGAAGAGGCAAATCAAAGTCAGCAACACTGCAATTACTTTAACAAATCCTTTGTTTTGCATTGTGTGATTGTGAGATTATTGATTTATTGTTTTTGTTTTGTTTTTCCAGTTTCGAGCAAACGTTTTTATGTCGGGTTCAGCAAGTGTGCAGAACCCGACAAATGAGTTTGACGTGCAAATATAAGGCATTTTTCCGAATGCGCCTTAACGCTTTTTCTATAAAATGCGTTTTGGCGCGCCGCGTGTGTCCGTTAAAACCGTTGCGCAAGGCTCATTTTGCTGCGCTGTAAAGCAAGAACGGGTCGTTTGTCTTCGTAGAAAATCGCTGCGCAGCCGTTATCCCACCCAGAACATGACGATGAGCTGGGCTATGATGACGCGCAGGAACATGCAGAGCGGGTAAACGGTGGCGTAGGCCACGGAAGCTTTGTCGCCCTGTGTGGTGTCGTTCACGTAGTCGAGGGCAATGGGGTTTGCCATGGCTCCGCAGAGCATGCCGGCGGTGGTGGCGTAGCTTTTCTTTCCCATCACCACGGTCACCACACTCATTATTATTACGGGCACGAGGGTGAGCACGAGTCCTATGGCAATCCACCAGAGGGCTGCGGGCTGCATCACCACGGAGAGGAAGTCGCGTCCGGCGTCGATGCCGAGGCATGCCAGGTACATGCTTATGCCGAGCGAGCGGAGCATGAGTCCGGCGCTGGTGGTCGTGTAGGCTACCATGTGGAAGCGGGGGCCGTAGGCTCCGATGAGTATGCCCATGACGATGGGGCCGCCCGCGAGGCCGAGCTTCACGGGATAGCTCATGCCGGGAATGAAGAAGGGGATGGAGCCAAGCACGAGGCCGAGAACGATGCCGAGGAAAATGGTGACCATGTTGGGCTCGTCGAGGCGTTTCACCACGTTGCCCATTTCCTCAGCCACTTTCTTGATGCTTTCTGCCTCGCCGACCACGGTGATGCGGTCGCCCATGCGGATGGTGAGGTCGGGGGTTGCCACAAGTTGTATGCCGGCGCGCTGCACACGGCTCACGTTCACGCCGTAGCGGTTGCGGAGCTGGAGCGACCCGAGGTGGCGTCCGTTTATCTCGGAGCGTGTGACGAGAATGCGTTGCGACACGAGGTTGGAGTCGATGGCATTCCAGTCCATGTCCTTTCGGTTCCAGTTTGTCTCGTCGCGCTGACCGAAATAGATGGTGAGCTGGTTGAGCTGCGCGGGTTTGGTGATGACGAGTATGCGGTCGTCTTTCTCAAGGCGCGTTTGTGCGTTGGGGAGAATCACTTTTCCGTCACGCCAAAGGCGCGACACTACGAATTTCGATTCGTCCATGCCGCTGATGTCGCCCAGCGTGTGTCCGAACACGGCAGGGTTGCACACGAGGAAGGAGGCTATGAAGGCTTCGTCGGCGTCGGCGCTTTCCTTCGCGCGTTCGTGGCGGCCGAGCCACCCTTTCACGAGGATGAGGGCTATGATTACGCCCACCATGCCGAGCGGATAGGTGACGGCGCAACTGAGCGCGGCTCCCGAGGCGGGTTGTCCGAGCTGCTTGAGCGTTTGCTGAGCGGCACCGAGTGCGGGCGTGTTGGTGGTAGCGCCGCAGAGCACGCCCATCATGTCCTGGAGCGGAAGCAGGCCGGTCCATCCCACAACGAGCGCCATGAGTGTGCCTATTATCACCACGCCGATGGCCATGAGGTTCAGCCGTGTGCCGCCTTGGCGGAACGCGCTTACGAAGCCCGGACCCACTTGCAGTCCGAGCATGTACACGAAGAGCACGAGTCCGAAGCTTTCGGCGTAGCCCAGCATCTGCGGGTCTATTTCAAGTCCTACTGCTCCGGCGAGAATGCCGAAGAAGAACACGTAGGTGCCTCCGAGGCTGATGCCGCGGAACTTTATTTTGCTGAACACAAGTCCGAGGGCGCAGACGAGGCAAATGATGATGACGGCTTGCAAGGCCGAATGGGTTAGTAGGGTTTCTTTTATCCAGTCCATGTTCGGGTTAGGATATCGGGGGAGGGGTTGGTTGATCTTTCTGTGCGGAGGACGTGCAGCGCAGAGCGGCGTCATGGTATCGCCGCCCTTGCTTTGTACGCCTTATTCGGGGCAAAGGTAATGCAAGGTGAGTGAAAAGGGAAGAAAAACGTGTTTTTTTCTTCGGGAGCGGTGTTGCGCGATAGTTTTCGTGCCTTGCTTTTTTGAGGCGAGGGCGAGTGGTTTGCAGCAGCCCATGAGGGTGACGTTTTCAAAACGTCACGCTCAACGCGGCCTCATGGAGGCTTCTGCGTGGCTACGCTTGAGGCGCAGCGCATGGGGTTCAAAACTCCAGTCTTGACAGCTGAGTGTGGAGGTGATAAAGCGAAGCGCGAAAAACAACAGTCCGCGACTGCGTGTAGAGCAGTCACGGACGGGAGTCTTGACCTCCATGCGCTGCGCACCTACGTTTACTCCCACCTAAGGATTGCTCCTTTTGTGAACGAACCTTTCGATTGTTAATTTTACGCCCCTCGTTTTTTCGTCGGCGAGGTTCAAACTAGAGAAACGAACGAGGATTTTTAGTCCCTTTTCAGCACATTCGCGTCACTCCAAGGCATCTTCTGAAAATTCCCCTTAGGCCCAAAACGTTGGGCTTAGGGGGAATTTTTCCTAGATGCCTTGGAATTTTCACTGGAAAGGGGCGGATTTTTGCTCCAATGGGACGTTTTATGCAGTCGTATGCAGCAAATTCTGAATATATGCGCATTTCGCAGCGCTAAGATGCATAATTATGCGCGCTGAGAATCGCGTATTTCCGAGCGCCTGCACGTTTGGTGATTTCTACGCCATTCTCAGTGTTAAAAAACGGGGCTTTGAGGTGCAGCGCAAGGGGTGAACTTCATGAGGCAAAGCGCATGGAGGCGCAGCGCACCTGCTATTTCCCAACTACTTAATTGCCGCTTTCCTTGTCAAAGCGCAATCTTTGCGCTAACTTCGCACGGGTGAGGCGCGTAAGCTTATTGATAAGGCCGTTTGCCGTGCCTCACGTTTACTGCATGATAAAACAAAAATCTTAGTTCATCTCTATGAAAAAAACGCTACAACTGCTCCTTCTCGGTGCGGTGCTCGCGGGTTCGCCTTCCGCCCTTTATGCGCAGAAGGTGACCGCGTCAAACATCACCTCGCTTTCGGCCACAGCCAAAGCCGCCGCCGTTGATGTCACACTCACGGGTACGCTCGGCACCGGCAGCAACGGCGACTTCCGCCAGCTGCGCGACCTCTGCTACCAGATGCAGACGCTTAACCTCAAGAGCGCCAACTGCACCGACATCCCCAAGAACGCGCTCCATTCGCGCCACCATCTTCAGTCGCTCACCCTTCCCAACGTGCTCAAGACCATCGGTTCGCAAGCCTTCTTCGCCTGCGACTCCCTTTCCGGCACGCTCTCCCTTCCCAAATCCGTGACGAGCATCGGCGCAAGCGCCTTCGCGCAGTGCAAGAGCATTGAAGGCGTGGACATCCTTGCCACGAGTCTGCTCATGAACATCGGTTCTTATGCCTTCGAAGGCTGCGAGAGCCTCAGCGGCACGGTCAACATACCCTCCAAGGTAGTCGTTCTCCGCGACGGCGTGTTTGCCGGCTGCAAGAACCTTCAAGGCATCACCCTCCAGCCCACGCTTCAGAGCATCGGGGCAAACACCTTTGCCGGATGCTCCAAACTCTCGGGCGAAGTGGCACTCGGCCGCATGGTAACCCGCATTGGCGCCTCCGCCTTTGCCGGCTGCGAAAGCCTTGCCCACATCAGTCTCCCCCGCGCCCTTCAGCAGCTTGGCGACGCCGCATTCGCCGGATGCACCTCGCTCAGCGGCAACATCACCCTCCCCGAGAGCGTGCAGCAGCTCGGCTTGGGCGCTTTCACCGGCTGCTCGTCCGTAGAAAGCTTCACCCTTCCTTCCACCCTTGCCTCCGTGCCCGCCGCCACCTTCGCAGGCTGCACGGCACTCTCCTCCCTCTACGTCTACGCCGTCAATCCTCCCGCAGCCGACGCCACGGCATTCGCCGGAGTAGACTGCAAGAGTGTGACGCTCTATGTGCCCGAAGGCAGCGAGGAAACTTATAAGGAAGCCGACGTGTGGAAAGAATTCAAGATAGCAACCCTCGTGACGGGCATCCACACGGCAGAAACGGCCGGCTTCACGTGGAACGTGGCCGACGGCGTGCTCACGCTGAAAAACCTTCCCGCTTCTTCCGCCGTGTCGCTCTATCAGGTCAACGGCCAGCTCCTTGAATCGGCCGAAGCCACGGGCGAAGCCCACTTCACGCTTCCCCAGCCCGGAGTGTATCTCCTTACGGTCAACGGCAAGAGCCAAAAAGTGAAATATTAATCGCGAACATTTTCTCACAATGAAGAAAACCATACTTTCCCTTGCACTCCTTTTGGGCTCCTTCCTCGCACCCGCTGCCTTGCCCGCCCAAAACCTCGTGCCCATACCCCTTAAAATGCAGACCGCTACGGGCAGTCCGCTCGTTTGGCTCAATGTGGGCCAGATAGAATGCCCCGAGTCGCTCGCCAATGAGAAGGAACATCTGCTCCGCATCCTCGCCGACCGTGCCGGCATCAGTTCGCTCAGCGCTTCAGGCACCGCCGTCATCACCCTCGGCATCGACGCTTCCCTCGCCGACGACGAAGCCTACACCCTCTCCCTCAACTCCGACGGAGTGAAGATTTACGGCAAAACGGCAGCCGGCGTGTTCTACGGACTGATGACGCTCGAGCAGCTCATGATAGACGACAACGCCTCTGCACGCTGCATAGCCACTTCGCCCATCGACATTGAGGACACGCCCCGCACCCACGTGCGCGAACTCATGGTAGACCCCTGCCGCATATTCGTGCCCTACGACCGCCTGAAGGAGATTGTGCCCGAAATGGCACGTTATAAACTCAACAGCATCCACCTCCACCTCGTCGACGACCAGGCTTGGCGCATCGAAATCAAGAAGTATCCCGAACTCACCGAGAAGAGCAGTTCGCGCGTGGGCATGGACGACATGCTCATGCCCATCTCCGGCTACTACACGCAGGACGAGATGAAGGACTTTGTGGAATACTGCGCCAAGTACCACGTGATGGTAGTGCCCGAGATAGAAATGCCCGGCCATGAAGTGGCTGCCATCCACACCTTCCCCGAACTTACCTGCGGCGCAAAGGAAGTGCCCATCCGCACCACCTGCGGCGTGTCCAACGAACTCCTCTGCCCCGGCAACGAGTTCACCTACGAGTTCCTCGGCAACGTGTTCCGTGAACTCGCCGACGTGTTCCCCTGCAAGTACATCCACCTCGGCGGCGACGAAGCCGGCAGTCCCGCCCTCGACTGCTGGACCACCTGCGAGAAGGACAAGGCGCTGAAGAAGAAGCTCGGCATCACCACCACCGACCGCTCCGAAAACTGGCGCTTGCAGAAGTACCTCTTCGACCGCATCATCGACACGCTCCGCACCAAGTACGACAAGACGCCCATGTTCTGGTACGAAACCGACTTCCAGGAGATTCAGGAAGGCTGCGTCACCTTCGCCTGGCGCAACGGACTTACCGATGCCGCCATCAACGCAGCCGTGAACAACAATGCCAAGATTATGATGTGCCCCGGCGACTACTGCTACTTCGACTACCCCATGGCTTCCGGCGACATGCCCGAAACGAACTGGGGCATGCCCGTGCGCACGTTCGAGACCGTCTATCAGTTCGACCCGGGATGGAACAAGGGTTCCGACTTTGAGCAGAACAACCTCTTCGGCGTGGCAGGAACGCTCTGGAGCGAGTGCATCAACTCGCCCGAACGCATCTTCTACCAGGCCTATCCGCGTTCGCTCATCCTTGCCGAAGCCGGATGGAGCGCACAGAAGAACCGCTCGTGGAAAGGCTTCCTCAAGCGCTCGCGTCCGCTCCTCCTCGACCTCCAGCACCGCGGCGTGACCTTCTCCATGCCCACCGACTACATGGACCTTCAGTAATCTCATAAATCTTCCGACAATATGAAAAAGACCATATTCTCGCTCCTCGTGCTTCTTCTGTGCACCATCTCGGCAAGTGCCGACGAGCCCGTGAGCGGACAAACCTACAGAATCTGCACTCCCGACGGCGCCTCGGCTCTCACCAACGGCGGTTCGGCAAACAACAACGTGGTGCTCCGCATGACTGCCGTAGACGAAACCGACGAAGGCCAGCTCTGGGAACTTACCGAAAGCGCCGGCTACTGGCAGATAAAGAGCAGCGTGGGCAACGTGTGCGCCGACAACCCCTCCGAGTCGCACGCCAAGTGGAACAATCAGCTTTTGCAATGGCAGACATCGGGCGGCAACAACCAGAAGTGGAAATTCGTGGAAGCCGACAACGGCAACTACTACATGGTGCCCTACGAAAGTTCCGCCAAATGCTACGGCTACAACGACGACGGCACTTTCACCCTTCGCGCCAAAACCGACGCCAACTCGCAGATTCGTCTCGTGAAGGCTTCGCTCCCCTCCGCTTCCAAGCCCCTTCCCAACGGCTACTACGCTTTGCAGAGCGTGAGCGCCTATCCCTCTTATAACTACATGAGCGAAGGCCGTTTCCTCTCCTTCTCCACCTCCGGCACGCCCACGCTTGCCACAACGTATACCTATCAGAAGTCGCGCTTCCTCCTCACCACCGACGACAATGGCGTGACCACCATCACACTTCCCCAAAGCGAACTCTACGTTTATCTCAACAACTCCGCACTCAAGGGCGCAAAAGAGTCGGTCGACACCTATCGCGACAAAGCCTCCTTCGTCTTCTTCATGAACACCGACGAGCTCGGACTTGACACCCGCGTGGCCATCCATGCCGGAACCACCGCCGAAGCTTCGCAAAGCGAAAGCCTCAAGTGCGTAGCAGCAAACTCTACGGGGGCCAACGTGACCGTGTCGTCGCTCACCCTTGGCGATGCCTTCACCTTCCGTCTCGTGCCGCTTCCTGCCAAAGAGGATGTCGACAAGCTTTCCGATGCCATAGCCCAGGCGCAGGCTCTTCTCGCTACGCTCACCGACGAGCAAGCCGTGGCAGAGGTGAAAGCCGCCATTGCCGCCGCCCAGGACGAACTCGACTATCCCTATCTCACCCCTGCCGACGTGGTGAAGGACATGGCAAGCCTGCTCGAAGTGACCGACCGCTACACAAGCGGCACTTCCACCGAGAACATTTCCGGAAGCACCACGGGAGTCGACGCTGCACAGACCGCCTCAGTGACGGTTACGGCTGCCAACCATCGCATCACCGTGAAAGGAGCAAGCCACTTCACTGTCTACAATGCTGAAGGCCGTGCCGTAAGCGCTGCAGGCACGCTTCCCGCAGGCGTCTACGTAGTAGTGGCCAAAGGCGAAACGTTCAAGGTGACGCTTTAAGCCTCGCAAACACCATTCTCCACCATGCAAAGTGCCAAGAGCGGGCAGCCCGTCCGCTCTTGGCACTTGTTCGTTTTTTTATTATTACCTTTGCATAATCCGCAAAGCGCAAAACATCCTCTTTTCTGTCACTTCGGCACGCATGACGCACACGGCCGCCGCGCTTTGCACAACTTTCGTAAACACTCCCTATTCCTCCTACAATGGCAAACGACAAAGAAGCGCTCACGCCCATGATGAAACAGTTTTATGACCTCAAGGCCAAAAACCCTGACGCCATTCTGCTCTTCCGCTGCGGCGACTTCTACGAAACTTATGCCGACGACGCCGTTACGGCCTCTCAAGTGCTCGGTATCACGCTTACGCGCCGCAACAATGGCAAGGCTCCTTCCAACGGAAATGCGGCCGCTATGGCGGGATTCCCCCACCATGCGCTCGACACCTATCTTCCCCGACTCATTCGCGCAGGCTACCGCGTGGCCATCTGCGACCAGCTCGAAGACCCGAAGCTCACCAAGAAATTGGTGAAGCGCGGCATCACCGAACTGGTTACGCCCGGTGTGGCAATGTCCGACAATGTGCTCTCGGCACGCGAAAACAACTTCCTCGCAGCCGTACATTTCGGCGCAGCAGCCGTGGGCATCTCCTTCCTCGACATCTCCACCGGCGAATTCCTCGTGGCAGAAGGCGCGCCCGAATACGTCGACAAATTGCTCGTGGGCTTTGCGCCCAAAGAAGTGCTCGTAAAACATGGAACAAAAGCACGCTTCGAAGGACTCTACGGAAGCAAATATTTCATATTCGAACTCGACGACTGGGCTTTTACGCCGCAGACCGCCAACGATAAGCTTACCAAGCACTTTCAGGTGCGCAACCTAAAGGGCTTCGGCGTGGACCATCTGCGCGACGGCATCGTGGCAGCTGGCGCCGTGTTGTCGTATCTCGAACTTACGGAACACAAACATACCAGCCACATCACCTCTCTTCGGCGCATAGAGGAAGACCTCTATGTGCGCCTCGACCGTTTCACCACCCGCAACCTCGAACTCGTCTGCCCCATGGCGGAGGGCGGCACCTCGCTCCTGCAAGTGATGGACCGCACGCTGACTCCCATGGGAGCGCGCATGCTTCACCGCTGGCTCATCTTCCCGCTACGTTCGGTAAAGAACATTGTGCTGCGGCAGGACGGCGTGGAACATTTCTTCCGCCAGCCCGATTTCCGCGAGCTCTGCGAGATGGAACTGCCTAAGATAGGCGACATGGAACGCATCGTGAGCCGCGTGGCAGTAGGGCGCGTCAATCCGCGCGAACTGCAGCAGTTGCGCGCAGCGCTCGAAAGCACGGCGCTCCTAAAGTATGCGTGTGCACATGCCGACTGTGCCGCCGTGAAGAAGGTGAGCGAAGAACTCGACGCGCTTACTCCTTTGCGCGACCGCATCAAGCAGACGCTTCTTCCCGACCCTCCCGTGCTCGTCAACAAGGGTGGGGTGGTGGCTCCAGGCGTGAGCGCCGAGCTCGACGAGCTACGCGCCATTTCCACCTCAAGTAAGGATTTTCTGCTGCAGATTCAGCAACGCGAAAGCGAGACTACCGGCATTCCTTCCCTTAAGATTGGCTTCAACAACGTGTTTGGCTACTACATCGAGGTGCGCAATACGTTTAAGGACCGTGTGCCTGAGGGGTGGGTGCGGAAGCAGACGCTTGCCAATGCGGAGCGTTACATCACGCAGGAGCTTAAGGAATATGAGGACAAGATTCTCAATGCCGAAGACCGCATCCTTGCCCTCGAAACGCAGCTCTATACCGAATTGGTGCGCGAAGTGGCGCGCTACGTGGCTCCTCTTCAGCGCGATGCCGCAGCCATTTCCATGCTTGACTGCTTGCAAAGCCTTGCGCACGTGGCTCGTGAGCGCCGCTATGTGCGTCCGGTGGTCGACGAAGGACTTGCGCTCGACATCAAGGGAGGCCGTCATCCTGTCATCGAAACGCTTATGCCCGTGGGCGAGGAGTATGTGGCCAACGACGTGGCGCTCGACACTACGCAGCAGCAGATTATCATCATTACGGGTCCGAATATGGCCGGTAAGAGTGCGCTGCTGCGCCAGACGGCACTCATTACGCTTCTCGCGCAGATTGGTTCTTTCGTTCCTGCCGAGTCGGCACACATTGGCGTAGTGGACAAGATTTTTACTCGCGTTGGTGCGAGCGACAACATTTCCGTGGGCGAGAGTACCTTTATGGTGGAGATGAGCGAAGCGTCGAACATCATGAACAACCTTACGGAGCGTTCGCTGGTGCTCTTTGATGAGCTCGGGCGCGGTACTTCTACCTACGACGGCATTTCCATTGCCTGGGCCATTGTGGAATATATCCACGAGAACCCCAAGGCTCACGCCCGTACGCTCTTTGCTACGCACTATCACGAACTGAACGAGATGGAGCAGAAGTTCCAGCGCATCAAGAACTGGAACGTGTCGGTGCGCGAGGTGGATGGACGTGTGGTTTTCCTGCGCAAATTGCAGCGCGGCGGCTCGGAGCATTCCTTCGGCATACATGTAGCGCGCCTTGCAGGCATGCCGCAGAGCATTGTGAAGCGTGCAGAACAGATTCTCGTGGAGCTGGAGCGTGCTGGAGCGGAAGCCGGCCGCGACGTACCCAAGGCCGAAAGCCGCACGCGTAACGATGAGGGCGTGCAACTTAGCTTCTTCCAGCTCGACGACCCCGTGTTGAGCCAAATACGCGACGAACTGCTCCATATCGACGTCAACACGCTCACTCCCCTTGAGGCCTTGAATAAACTCAACGACATCAAGAAGATTCTTCGAGGCAGATAAAAGCGTAAAAGGTAGAGACATGTTATAGAAACGCGTAGCAAGCGCCAATGATTGGATGCTTGCTACGCGTTTCTTATTGTTTGTCGGGCTTTTCGAAAGGTGCTCGTACGTGCAATGCCTAATGAACGTACGTGCGATGGGCAACGCATGTACGTGAAGGAGCCTCTGCACCTACGTGCGTTTGATGATGAGGTATAGCCTCGTTGCCTTGTGAGGTATAGCCTCGTTGCCTTGTGAGGTATAGCCTCGTTGCCCTGTGAGGTATACCCTCGTTGGCTGATGAGGTATAGCCTCGTTGTTATTGTTCACCGAGAATAAAAAATGCGAGACACCGTCCTCACGGATAGTGCCTCGCCTGAGTTCTATTTATTATGAATGCTTAGTTGCAATCTTAGAGTTGGGGACCAGCAGCAACGAGAGCCTTACCAGCTTCGTTGGTCTCGTACTTCTTGAAGTTCTTGATGAAGCGAGCAGCGAGGTCCTTAGCCTTTTCTTCCCAAGTGGAAGCTTCAGCGTAAGTGTCGCGGGGATCGAGGATCTTGGGATCAACACCGGGGAGTTCCGTAGGAACGACGAAGTCGAAGTAGGGAACAGTCTTGGTGGGAGCCTTGTCGATAGAACCGTCGAGGATGGCGTCGATGATACCACGGGTGTCGCGGATAGAGATACGCTTGCCGCTACCGTTCCAACCAGTGTTAACGAGGTATGCCTTGGCACCGTTTGCTTCCATCTTCTTCACGAGTTCTTCAGCGTACTTCGTGGGGTGGAGTTCGAGGAATGCCTGGCCGAAGCATGCGGAGAAAGTAGGAGTGGGCTCCGTGATGCCGCGTTCAGTACCTGCGAGCTTGGCGGTGAAGCCAGAGAGGAAGTAGTACTGAGCCTGCTCAGAAGAGAGGATAGATACGGGAGGAAGTACACCGAAAGCGTCGGCAGAAAGCATGATCACCTGCTTTGCAGCGGGACCCTTGCTTACGGGCTTCACGATGTTCTGGATGTGGTAGATGGGGTAGCTTACGCGAGTGTTCTCGGTTACGCTCTTGTCGGCGAAGTCGATCTTGCCGTTTGCGTCAACCGTAACGTTCTCGAGGAGGGCGTCGCGCTTGATGGCACCGTAGATATCGGGTTCGCTTTCCTTGTCGAGGTTGATAACCTTGGCGTAGCAACCACCTTCGTAGTTGAACACACCGTTGTCGTCCCATCCGTGTTCGTCGTCGCCGATGAGTTTACGCTTGGGGTCGGTAGAGAGAGTGGTCTTACCCGTACCGCTGAGGCCGAAGAAGATGGCGGAGCTGGTTTCCTCCATGTTCGTGTTGGCGGAGCAGTGCATGGAAGCGATGCCCTTGAGGGGGTTGTAGTAGTTCATCATGGAGAACATACCCTTCTTCATTTCACCACCGTACCAAGTGTTGATGATAACCTGCTCGCGGCTGGTGATGTTGAAGACTACAGCAGTCTCGGAGTTGAGGCCGAGTTCCTTGTAGTTTTCTACCTTAGCCTTGGAAGCGTTGTAAACGATGAAGTCGGGCTCGAAGCTGGCGAGTTCTTCCTCGGAAGGACGGATGAACATGTTGGTCACGAAGTGAGCCTGCCATGCTACTTCCACGATGAAGCGGACAGCCATGCGAGTCTCCTTGTTGGCACCACAGAAACCATCTACTACGAAGAGGCGCTTGTTGGAAAGTTCCTTCTTGGCGATTTCCTTCACGGCAGCCCAGGCTTCCTGAGAGGCGGGTTTGTTGTCGTTGGGATATTCGGGAGTAGTCCACCATACCGTATCCTTGGAGTTCTCGTCCATAACGATGAACTTATCCTTGGGGGAACGGCCAGTGTAGATACCTGTCATTACGTTGACGGCGCCGAGCTCAGTTTCCTGACCCTTCTCGAAGCCTTCGAGGCTTGCCTTGGTCTCTTCTTCGAAGAGCTGCTCGTAAGAGGGGTTGTGTACGATCTCAGTAACACCGGTAATACCGTACTTGGTTAAATCTAATGTTGCCATAATGATTTATTGATTTGATAAATAAAGGTTTTCTTGATTGGGCCTTGCGCCAGGCCGTGCGGAGCCTTGCGCTTAACCGGAGCAAAAGTACTAAAAACCTTTATGTTCCGAAACTTTTTAACGCAATTTATTCGCCTCGTCTTCCCTATCTTTATCTAAATTGGAAACCTTTATAGAAACCTCACAAATGGATTGAGCGTTACGGACATAATGCCTATCTTTGCCGTATGTCGAGGATTTGATGCTGTTTCCCGACAGATTGAGAGGAAGAGAGCCGTCGGACGGCGAGCGATGGACGCTTTTGGGTGTGCAACGCCTTGCTTTATGACGTTACGATACAAACTGCAAAATTGAACTATTATGAGAAAATCCTTTATCCTTTCCGCAGTTGCCTTAGCCGTCGCGCTGACGGCGTGCAACGACAGCGAGAACGTTTCTTCTTCAGACAATGCCATAACGGGCTATGTCACCGAGGTCAACGGCTACGGCCAGCCAATTCCGAGCTTTACGCCTGCCGACATGAAGAAGGCTGGGTTTGACTATGCCGACCTCGTTGACGTGGAGATTGGCGACAAAGTGAAGCTACACAACGTGCCTTATGTGACTTCGTTCAATGAAGTGGCCATTTTGGGGCCGTCGTACGTCGACTACAATGCGCACGGCGACGATTACGGCTTTGCCATGCTCAACGGCGACTTTCATTACTATATTGGCGGCGAAGTGGGCGACAAAGTGACTATGAAGCTTTCCGTCAAAGGCGGATACAGCAAGACGTACAACCTGATGAAGTCGGTCTATTCCATTGACCGCCAGCCCGGCGAGAGCGCGGAGGAGTATGCCAACTTCCGCATGATTACCACCACGGGCATTGCGCCGGGCGTGATTTATCGCTCGAGCAATCCGCTCAACTGTGCGAAGAATCCCGGCCGCTACGGCGTGGTCGACAGCCTTGCGCGTGTGGTGGGGATAAAGACGGAGATTGACCTTGCCGACACTCCCGAAAGCGTGGAGAGCTATATGCAGACGGAGGGATATGCGTCTTCCTACTGTCCGCAACTCTTCCGCGAGGGCAACACCATTGCTTGCGGAATGATGGCCAACTCTTTCTGCGACGACTTCAAGACGCGTTTGGGCAAGGCCGTCAAGTTTATGATTGCCCACGAGCCTCCTTACCTCATTCATTGCAACGAGGGCAAGGACCGTTGCGGTTTCGTGTCGATGCTCTTCGAAGCTTTGGCGGGAGCTAGCGTGGACGAACTGCGTAGGGACTATATGCTGACGATGCTCAACTTCTACAAGATTCCCGACGGCGGCGAGTCGTATCAGAAACGGCAGGAACTGGCTATCGACCGCATGATTTGGCTTTTGTGCAACGAAGAGGCGCTGGCCAACTATCAGGCTATCAAATGGGAAGAGACCGACGTTTCAAACATCGACTGGAACGGCCTCGGCTTCTATATCGATTCCAAATTCCAGGGCGCCAATCTGATGGCTTCTGCCAAGAAATATCTTAAGGAATGCGGTTTGACCGACGAGGAGTGCGAAGCGCTCCGCACCATTTTGACCACGGTGCAATAGCGGTCGTCGTCGCAAGAAACAGAATCGCCTAAAACGCGCAAAGCGGCTTCGCTTACAGTATCCGATGAGATATTGTAGCGAAGCCGCTTTGTGTGTTTTATGCGTAGTTACCCCCTACAGTCAGTGGCGGGTTTATTCATAGTCTTTTGCAGCGCGTTCTCCGCGCATCACGGCAAGTGCGTTGAGCGCAAGGGCTTCCATTTCGTCCTCGCCCGGATAGATGTGAACGGGTGCGAGGTGCTGCACGCGTTCGGCTATGCGGGAGGTGATGTAGTGGGAGTGGGCTATGCCGCCGGTGAGGAGTATGGCGTCGACGCGTCCGTAGAGCACGGCGCTTTCCGAGGCTATGGTCTTGGCGGTGTGGTATATCATGGCGTCGATGATGAGCTTGGCGTGTTTGTCGCCTTCGTCGATAGCGCGGAGTATGGCGGGTATGTCGGTGGTGCCGAGGTGAGCCATGAGTCCGGCTTCGCCTGCTATGCGGCGCTTGAGCTGCTCTTCGGTGTAGCGTCCGCTGTAGCAGAGGTGTATGAGGTCGGCTGCGGGAAGCGAACCGGCTCTTTCGGGAGAGAACGGGCCTTCTCCGTCGAGGCCGTTGTTGGCGTCGACGGCGCGTCCGTGGTCGTGTGCGGCTACGGATATGCCACCGCCGAGGTGGCAGATGATGAGGTTGAGGTCCTCATAGGTCTTACCGATGCTCTGTGCGTAGCGGCGGGCAATGGCTTTCTGGTTAAGGGCGTGCCATATGGTGATGCGTGGCATGAGCGGCGAACCGCTTATGCGGGCTTCGGGCAGGAGTTCGTCCACCACGCCCGGGTCGGCCATCAGTGCGGGGCACGGTTTCTCCTGCATTTGCGATATTTCGAGGGCTATGAGGCAACCGAGGTTGCAGGCGTGCTTGCGCATGGCGTGGTACGTGTCGTAACACATCTTGCGGTTCACGCGGTACACGCCGCCGGGTATGGGTTTCGTCAGACCGCCGCGGCTGATGATGGCGTCGAACGTCAGACTGAATCCGTTCGCTTTCAGCCATGTAAGCACGTGCTGCTTGCGAAACTCGTGCTGGTCGGTGATTTTCTCAAAAGGCAGAAGTTCTTCGGGAGTGTGGCGTATGGCGCTGCAGACCACTTTCTTCTCGTCGTCGAACACGCCTACTTTTGTGGAGGTTGATCCTGGATTAATGACTAATATGCGCATAGTGTGTGTCTTGGCCTTTAGGCAGGGTGGGAGCGTTGCTCCTCTTCGTTTACTATGACCTAAACCATGGAACGTGCTGAATCTTGCACGAATGCTCTCGTTTTGTGCTGAAAATAAATGTTTGGCAACAAATCAGAGGCTCATTGTGGCGAGCGCGATGCTGTGGTATTTGGCTTCGGCGTCGTCGCCGCGCGAGGGGAGCACCACCGGGGCGTCGGTGCCTTGGAGTGTGCCTGCCATTTTGGCTCCGGCGTAGAGGGGGAGCACTTTGTAGAGCACATTGCCGGCTTCGATGTCGGGTACGATTAGGCCGTCGGCCTGACCTTCAAGGGGCGAGTCGATGCCTTTTATGCGCAGAGCCTCTGCGTCGCAGGCGGTGCGGAGGTCGAGCGGCCCGTCGAGGCGGAGCTTGCCCCATTCGCCTTCTTCGGCGCGCTGGCAAAGTGCGGCATAGCCCATTGTGTGCGGAAATTTCTCGTTCGCGGTTTCTGCACAATGGAGCAGCGCGATGCGTGGCTCTTCTATGCCGAAAGCGTGGAGCATACGGCTCATGTAGGCCACTTGCTGCGCGCGCTGCTCGTCGGTGGGGTAGGGTATCACGGCGGCGTCGGAGAAGAAGAGGAGCTTGTCGCGCTGCGGCAGTTCGGCCATGGCGATGTGGGTGAGCACGCGGCCTTTCTGCAGTATGCCCCACTCTTTGTTGAGCACGGCGCGAAGGAGCGTGGCGGTGTGGAGCAGTCCTTTCACCAGCACGTCGGCTTCGCCCCTGCCTACCATGCGCACGGCTTTTTCTGCCGCTTCTTCGTGGGTGGAGGCTTCCACGTAGTGGATGTGCTCGCTCTTGGCGGCAGCGACGTGCGGCAAGCGCTGAATGGCCTCGCAATCGCCTACGAAATACACTTCGGCAAAGCCTTCATCTACGGCGCGCGTCACGGCGCGTGAGGTGCTTTCGTCGCTTCCGCACACTACTGCCAGGCGGTAGCGCTGCGCTTTCTTCTGAAGATGGGCGGTGAGGTCGTTGAGGGTGCGTATGGTTTCCATGTGTTCTGCTTTGGGGAATAAGGGGGTTCGTTGTAGCCGTGGAGGGAAACTATTCTCTGTTTGCAAGTTTCCTTTCCGCAACGCAAATCTACGAAAAAGAATAGAGAGTATGCGGCGAAAAGGGATTTATGTGCCATTCTCTCCGTGTTATTAAGTAGCGAACGTTTGCATTAGGCACGCTTCGGCGTTTTACAGCGTTTTAGCGGCTCACGGCATCCGCATTTTAACACTGAGAATCGCGTAGAAATCACCGCCTGCCCAATCGCCCGCAAATACGCGATTTTCAGCGCGTGGAAAATTCGCCTGATTTATACGACGTTGCTTTATATTGCAACTAATTGCGGCAGTCTATGGAATCTGTCCTCTGTTCGAGGCAAAAATCCCCCTATTCCCGTAAAAATTCCAAGGCATCTAGAAAAAACTCCCCTTAGGCCCAACGTTTTGGGGCTAAGGGGAATTTTCATAAGTTGCCGAAATACGGAAAAACGATGCTTTCGACGCCTCAAAATATGCCTTTCTCTTTTCTAGTTTGAGAAGCCTCGTTGTCAATAAAAAGTCACAGAATTAACAATGGTAAAAGGGGCTTAATGATGGTGTGGCGTGATGCGAAGCGCATGGGGCAAGACTCCAGTCCGTGACTGCGCCTTACATGGGGGTGACGTTTTCAAAACGTCACGCTCTACACGGCCTCACACAGCCGCGGACTGTTTTTTCGTGCTTCGCTTTACTACTCATATATTATGTAATGTGTAAAAAATAACTTGAGCATTTTTATTCGATAATCATGCAACGCA
>CAVJJO010000019.1:0-31075 GCA_963649665.1 Bacteroidaceae bacterium
CGGGATAAGTTTTCTTAACCTCGTTCCATACGCTTGTGCCCTTCATTAGTCCTACCACGTTCTGCCATTCTTCTGCATTACCTAGCTTTAATGCCGTAGCCCAAAGGTGAGCATATTCATGAATTGGAGTCTCGCTTGTTGCAATTCTTGGGTCTATGTATATCCTTCCGCCTATGGTAAAGCCATACGCCTCGCCGTCCGCAGTGCGGAAGAAACGCGCACGGTCAGCCGCTCCCGTGTCAGTCTCCACATCTGGATAAGTCCACTTGCCGCCCATGTCCTTCGTGTGCAGCTTCACGTCCGCGTCAATCACACGCACGTTGCCCGACTTGTCCTTCACGATGTTGTTGCCCTGAAGATCGGCCACTACAAACCTGCCGTTGCTGAATGCGGTGCGCTCCTCATTCATCGGCTTGAAGCCCATACCTTCCATATAGCGCACACGCTCCTCTGCCGACAACGGAGTGCTGTCGGAAAAGTCCACAAAAGGTTGTTTGAGGAATTTCACAAACTTGCCACCCACTACGCCATAGCCCAAAATCTTGTACGGGTTATAGCGGAATATGTGGTTGAACAGAGTGACCGCATCAATGTCAGGACGGAATTTTCTGAGGTTATCCTTACCGGCGGAAACCTTGATGACACTCCTGCCGTCGTCCGACTGGTAGACAACAGAATCCTTGCCGCTGCCAATCGGCTCAGTGTCGCTGGTAAAGTCCGCGACACTCGTATGCCAATTGCCAGTGGCTATTGCCCATCCTTTGAGGAGTTCTTTCTTTTTCTCCTCAATTCTTCTCTTTCCTTCTGCACGAGTTCGTTCATGCGCCGGGACTGCGCTCTCGCATATTCGGGAGAAAAGTACATCGACCTCACTCGTTCGTTCTCCTTTTCGCAGTCTTCGCAGCACTTCCGGTGGAAGTCGTTTAGATAGAGGTCGTCCGTATTCGTTGAGTGGTGTGACATGGTCAAGATAATCATTGATGCGCTGCAAAGTTACATCATTAAAATCACCCGACAAAACCGCATCATACAATTCTTTCGTCTCCATCCTATATTCAGCCTCGCGCTCCTTGCGTTCGGCACGCACGTCCTTGATGGGCTTGCCCGTCACGATCGATACGGCTTCATCAACGGTCGAAAGCACACGGTTGCGCTTCTCCGCACGCTCGCTGCGGTGCTTCGCCTCCGTTCTCACATCCTCCCCATTAGCCGCATCCAGCACACGCTGACCTTCTTCCGCATCGTCTATCACCTCCATGCCGCCTTCACGCAGTACCTCCTCCACCGCATCACGCAATACACGTTCGTTCTTAGATACAGGGGCAGCACCTTCCCCAACTTTCTGCAGACGAGTCTTGACGGAAGTGTTCTTGCCTCCTACATGGAATACCTTTCCTATTGATTCCCCATATTCTAAACCCATTCCTTCATGTGATACAGCCACCGAATACAAACCATCGCCAACTATTACAAGAATATCCATGCCGTTTCTATTATGTTTTCCTACAAACAACTCCGTATTCTGCGCTTTGCGTATCACGTCAAGCAACCTTACGGCTTTATCATACCGTATCATCACATATCCGTTGGTGGATGGCACTGCAATAAATACATATCCCATGTCCATAATTTCCACGGCTTGTTCCTGCTCGTACGAATCATACAGGGCAAACTTGTCAACTTTCCATCTATCTTTGTATTCCTTGGCAAGTTTCTTTAAATCGGCTACGGATGCTTTGGCTTCTTCTACGGCTTGCAGAAAAGCGTCCTTATCCACTCGCTCGCCTGTTCTTGGCATAAAGGTATCCCATTTAGGAAAGTCTCCTTCTATTATAGCACCATTTTTACCTATAGTCTTGCCCTCATACTCCTCTTTATAATCGGTACTGAAAGCTACTAACACTTTACTATCCGAAGCAACGACCACACCATTCTCGTAGTGGGCACCGCCCAAAGCTGGTCGCTCTTTAAGATAAGATTTATTATGCTCAGCAAACTGGAATACGTTAATAGCGTTCTTTCCGCTTTTGCCTACTTTCAGTCCCGATGGCTTTGCCATAGTGTTGTCAAAGTCTATCTCAACCATTTCTGGTTTTTTCTTCTCCGCTTTTGTATTCTCACTTTTCTGACCTTTTCCTTGCTTTACACGCTTTTTTGCCGTACCTTTGCCCTCAGAAGACAAGTCGTTTTGAGTATTGCCAGCTACACTTTTGAGTGTGAGGATAAGGCCACCCTCCTTGACGGCTTGTCTTTCTTTTTGTTTCAATGTGGCATCATCCAAATAATGCCAGTTCACAATCTCGATATTCTCCTTATTGTGGTTTACTTCCAATATCACGGATGAGTGCTTTTTCGCATTGTGAATCAAAATCCAATTATACGGTCTTGTTGTCTTTTGGTTCTGCCCATACAAGTTAGGATGATACAATGCGCTTGACACAATCTCGCGACTCTGGCTCGGAGTCAAGTCTTTGTGGCTCTTTCTATTCTTCTCAAAGATGTTTTTCTTGATTACGACTTTCTTTCCGCCAGCACCAATGGCATCGTCCACATTCTTGGGAAGTTCCGGCAACTCCACATTACGAGTAGGCGCAGAAAAATCCTCATCCGTCAACTCGTCAACAGAGGCTATCTTCTCCAACTTCAACGTTCCGTCCGCATTTATTGGGTTCCCTTGGCTGTCCGTCTTAGTATCACTTGCCTTCTTCTCACGCTCGGCCTTGGCTTCGTTGGTGTTCGCGGAAGATTCTTGTTCATTCGCATTACCTTCTTCTGCGACCATCTCGTCAGCCTTGCGAATCATCTCAAGCGTACGCACCACGTCCGCCCAATATTCGGCACGCGCTTGCGCTTGCTTGTAGGCGTTCTTGTTCTTGACAATCTCGTCAACGGTATCGCCATCATCCTTGTGCTTCTTGGCACGTTCGGCTTTCTCATTGGATTTCTTCCACATGAGCTGCGCCGTAGAGATGGCTTCTTCAACGTCGTTGTTGTTCATCTCAATGAGTGCGGAAGCGGTGTCGCTCACGGGCGCATTCTCATACAAGCGTTGTCCGTTCTCGTCCGTTGGGATACGGTCTAACGCGCTGCCTTGCGGCTGCGGTTCCGATTCTTCTGCTTGGTGCGCTTCGCTCGCTTTCGCATTCGTCTCGGATTCGCTCGCTTTCGCATTCACCTCAGTTCCAGGCGTTACACCTCTCTTAAGATATGCGGAAAATGCGTTGGCTCCCTCTCTTGCCTGCTGCGCTATCTTCTCTGCCGTAGCTTCGGCAATCCAACCTTTATCAAGGTCTACGGCTTCAAGGTGGGCGGCAAAATCTACATTGACCCGCGCATAGCAGACACCGAGACTCCCATTCATGAATACACCCACCTTTGGGCAACCGCCCTGCGTGCGAACAATGCAGAGGAATGGCCGAACGTGGTGAACCTCATGAAGGGCGAGAAGGAACTGTGGGACGAAATCCGCAAGCGTTATCCCGAACTCAAGACCGATTATGAGATTGCCGACGAGGTGCTTGCGCAGTATTCGGGCAAGCGCGGTGCCGAGTGTTTGCGTGAGGAGCAGTGCAAGATTGCCCAAGGCGAAGGCTCCGTCTTCGAGAAGGCGCAAGCCGTCAGTGCGCTCGAACGTATATGCTTTAGTGCAAAGCGCATGGGGCAAGACGGAGTTTGATAGATAAAGTTTCACGGTATCTATTGGGTGCTGCGCTTAAAATAGCCATGTAGGGCTGTCAAGACGGTCTTTCCCCCCATGCGCTTCACACCTCAATTGTGCAAGTTATGCTTTGCACCTTTCTAAATATTGAACTGCAAAGTGAGTGTGCAATTACGCTCGCACCCACATGAGAAGTTAGGAAATCCAATGCACGTACGTTCGTTGTCCAATGCACGTACGTTCGTTTTGTCATGATGGTAGTAGCTTCGTTCTCGCGGGCGGTGGCACGCGATGCCGGAGTAGAGGACATGTCGTACTTGGGTTTGGGTACAAACTATCAATTGTTCCGAGGCGCTTTCCCCAAGAGATTCGGAGCATTTGTATAGCTTGCCCAAATGTGCAACAGAAAAAGAGTCGCCTCCAAAGCAGGAGGCGACTCTTCAGTCTGTCTTTCGTTCATCCTCGTTCAAAGGACGAACGTAGTTTTATGGATAGGGAATTGCTTATTCGCCTTTTTCCATCTTGGCCTTCAATGCTGCGAGAGCGTCGTTTTCGCCGAGAGAAGTGGTAGCTGCCTGGTTCTGAATCTGGGGAACAGCTTCTTCCTTGCGGGCGCTTGCCTTGCGGGGCTTGCGTTCGGTGCGCTCCTCAGTGCGCTGGGGATCTTCCCAAGTGCGGCTGTGAGAAAGGATGATGCGCTTGCTGTCCTTGTTGAATTCGATAACCTTGAATGCGAGCTTTTCGCCTTCCTTTGCCTTCGTGTTGTCTTCCTTCACGAGGTGCTTTGGAGTGGCGAAACCTTCTACACCATACTCAAGCTGAACTACGGCACCGCGGTCCATGAGGTCTACGATGGTACCTTCGTGTACGCTGCCTTCAGTGAATACGTTTTCGAATACGTTCCAGGGATTTTCTTCGAGTTGCTTGTGACCGAGGGAGAGACGACGGTTGTCCTTGTCGATTTCAAGTACAACAACTTCGATGTCGGCACCAATCTGAGTGAATTCAGAGGGATGTTTTACCTTCTTCGTCCAAGAAAGGTCGGAGATGTGGATGAGACCGTCTACGCCTTCTTCGAGTTCTACGAACACACCGAAGTTGGTGAAGTTGCGAACCTTAGCGTGGTGGCGTGAGTTGACGGGGTACTTCACCTCGATGTCCTTCCAAGGATCGTCCTTGAGCTGCTTGATGCCGAGAGACATCTTGCGGTCCTGACGGTCGAGAGTGAGGACAACGGCTTCTACTTCGTCGCCTACCTTGAGGAAGTCCTGAGCAGAACGGAGGTGCTGGCTCCAGCTCATTTCGCTTACGTGGATGAGACCTTCTACACCCGGTGCGATTTCAACGAATGCACCGTAGTCGGCCATCACGACAACTTTACCCTTAATCTTGTCGCCTACCTTGAGGTTGGGGTCAAGGGCATCCCAGGGGTGGGGAGTTAACTGCTTGAGACCGAGAGCAATGCGCTTCTTCTCTTCGTCGAAGTCGAGAATAACGACGTTGAGCTTCTGGTCGAGCTGAACGATTTCCTTGGGATCGTTTACGCGGCCCCAAGAGAGGTCGGTGATGTGGATGAGACCGTCTACGCCACCGAGGTCGATGAACACACCGTAAGTGGTGATGTTCTTGACAGTGCCTTCGAGAACCTGACCCTTTTCGAGCTTGGAGATGATTTCCTGCTTCTGGGCTTCGAGCTCAGCTTCGATGAGGGCTTTGTGGGAAACAACAACGTTCTTGTATTCCTGGTTGATCTTTACAACCTGGAACTCCATCGTCTTGCCAACGAATACGTCGTAGTCGCGGATGGGCTTCACGTCGATCTGAGAACCGGGAAGGAAGGCTTCGATGCCGAAGATGTCGACAATCATACCGCCCTTCGTGCGGCACTTGATGTAGCCCTTGATGATTTCCTTGCTTTCGAGAGCGGCGTTGACGCGTTCCCAAGACTTGCTTGCACGAGCCTTCTTGTGTGAGAGCACAAGCTGGCCACGCTTGTCTTCCTGATTTTCAACGTACACCTCTACGGTGTCGCCTACCTTCAGGTCGGGGTTGTAACGGAATTCATTCACGGGAATGATGCCGTCGCTCTTGTAGCCGATGTTTACAACTACTTCGCGCTTGTTGATGGAGATTACTGTACCTTCAACAACCTCGTTTTCGTTTACGCGGCCAAGGGTGTTGTCGTAAGCCTTCTCCTGTTCGTCGCGGCTCTGAGAAGCCTCAACGGTTCCATTCTCAAATGCATTCCAGTCAAACTCTGACAAGGGTGCAATGTTTTTTAAATTCTCCATTTAAATTGTTAATAATGAGTGAATAATGATACATTCCGTGGTGTACGCATGCTGACTTGTAGGAGCGGATTGGGCGCCCGGCCCAGAGTGGAGATGTGGCTCGGACAACGCCGTGTGTACCTTCTCGCGGAACTTGTGGGCAAAATTACGAATAATGCTTGGATTTGAAAGTCGTTGCGGATGAAATAATGCAGATAAATGCCTGATTTTCTTCATCTACGGCTGCTTGGCTCAACTTTCAAGCAAAAAAAGTCCTCCGATGCGGACGCATCGGAGGACTTGTAAGTTTGATTGTCTGGCGACTTGCGCATCACCAGTCAAATGTGTTTGTCGGGATTACTGAACCTTGACAGTTGCACGACGGTTGTAAGAGAACGGAGAGAGGTTGTCTACACCACCCTTGGCTTCTGTTACGATGTTGTCGCGGCTTACGCCCATCTTGACGAGTTCGTTAACCACTGCGTCGGCACGCTTCTGAGAGAGCTGCTGGTTGTATTCGGCGCTACCGGTCTTGCTGTCAGCATAACCTGAAACGACGAGCTTGCAGTTGTTGGCCTTAGCATATTCAGCGAGTTCCTTCACGTTGACAAGATCCTTGCGGCTTGCAACCTTAGCAGAGTTGATGTTGAAGAATACGCTTGCTGCAGTGCCGACAAATTCCTTCGTGTTCTGAACGACGGGTTCGGGCTTCTGGTTGGCGAGCATGTCGCGGAGACGAGCGTTTTCAGCCTGCTGTTCGTCGAGTGACTGCTGAAGGGCGTCCATCTGCTCCTTGTTCATGGCCATGAGCGCGTCTACGTCGGGCACCTTGTCCCAAGTGCACTTGCCGAGGTTGTAAGTTACACCTACGCTAGCGCCTACGAGCTTGTCCCAGTGGCGAATCTGGTACTTCGTGTGATTCTTCCAGTTTTCGCGGCTGTCGGCGTCAACTGAACCTTCAAATGCGGTTGCATAGAGGTCAAGGAAGAGCTGTACGTGCTTGCTTACACGGAAATTGTTGAGCAAACCTACGTTGTAAGAGATGTCGTTGTTGTCGTTTGTCATGTTGCGAACGAAACCGAGACCTACGTAGGGGATGAAATTCCACACACGCTTTTCGTTGTAGCCGAAGAACATGTTAGAGAGGTTGAACATTACGTCCTCATGGATGTTGAACATCTTGTAAGAGGGGTGATCGTCGCGAGTGTTCACCTGCTTGAGCCAAAGGCCGTCGAACTTGGTGCGCAAACCAATGCCCGGAGTGAACCATTTACCTACTGCCACGTTGAAGCCGAGTGTTCCGCGGTCTACGCTGAAGGGGTTCTTGTTGCAGCAGTCTTCCTGAGAAGTGTAAGAACCGTTGGCCTCGAAGCCAGCGCTTACGAACCAGTTTGCCCAGAATGAGTTCGTGGCAACACTGTACTTCTTGCTCGGAACTTGAACGTCCTGAGCCACAGCCGTTGCGGTCGAAGTGAGACCTGCAAAGGCAAGTGCAATCATTAACTTTCTCATAACTAAATGATTTGAACTATTTATATGGTTATTTCCTGTTTGTTGGCAGCAGAATTTTAACGTTCTCTTGACCTATGGCCGTTTGTGCGAAACTCAAACTCTCCTGCAAAATCTGCTTGGTTACTGCAAACTTCGGTGCAAAGATAATTATTCGAACCTATTGCTTGCAACTTTTTTTATAGGAAAAATGCGTTTTTACACCTTAACTTAGGCTGATTATTAGTCATTTTGGCTTTTGGCGCGTTTCTGATGCCTTATGGCAGGCTCTGATGTTCTTTTTTGCATTCATCGCGTTGCGTACGCATTGACAATATGCGGTGTATGTTAGCGGAATTTTCGGTAGATTCCTCCTTGCGGGTTTTAGAACCAACTTTGAATGTTTTCGGGCGGAAGCAATGCCATTGTGGGAAGGCCGTCGGGGGTGAGGTTGGGGGTGGAGCAACTGAAGAGTTTTTCAAGCAGTTCGTTGGCCTCCTTTTGGGAAAGGAACTGTCCTACGGGGATTGCCACTTTCTTTGCCATGGATAGGGCGATGATGTGGTTCACGGCATCCTTCGCGGAGGCTCCTCCGTTGAGTGCGTCGGAGAGGATGGAACTTACGAGCGTGGTTGCCGCGAGTCCTTCCGTGCCGGAAGGTGTGGCCATAATGGAATAGGAGCCGTTGCCGAGGGGGGATATGTCGAAGCCTATGTCGGTGAGCTGTTCGCAGATCTGGTCCATCATTACGCTTTCGGAAGGCGAGAGTGTCAGCATTTCGGGGAAAAGGAGTCTTTGCGAGGCGGCTTTGCGGATGTTGAAGAGATGGATGTAGTGCTCGTAGAGAACGCGGATATGTGCGCGGTGCTGGTCTATGAGCGCGAGTCTGGAAGTGAGGGGCGTGATGAGGTACTGTCCTCTGTACTGAAGCACCGCGTTGCTTTCGGGTTTCCATTGCTCTTGCCGTGTTTCGGTAAGTTCGCCGAAAAGAGATGGAGCGGATTCGGGTTCGTCGTTTCCGCTGATGGAGGAAGAGAAAGTCATTCCCTCTTCTTCGCCGTCGCTTTCGGAAGGGAGCGGATTCTCTGGTGAAGCAAAATCTGCGGTTCCGAGTGCGGATGAGTAGATGCTTTGCCAGTCGTTGCGGCTCGCATGCGGTTGGCCGAAGTTTTTGCTTTCGTAGGTGAAGGAATTGTCGGATGCGCCTTTTTGGTTTGCTGCGGGAGCTTCGTCGTGACGGGAACCATTGTTGTCGGATGTGTCGAACGGGTTGAACGAAGTGTTGATGTGTACTTGCGGGGCGGACACGGTAGCTTCGGGCTTGCCCTCGAAAAAGGAAGGCATCTCGAAAGTTTCGGAGGCGGCGAAGTCTATGGCGGGCACAGCTCCGTATTTTCCCAATGCTTCGCGCACGGCGGCAAGCAGAATCTGGAAGATGGCGCTGTCGTCTTCAAACTTTATTTCGGTCTTCGTGGGATGGATGTTCACGTCGATGCGTGAGGGGTCTACGTCGAAATTAACGAAGAAAGGTACTTGTGTGCCGTCGGCGATGAGTCGCTCGTAAGCCGTCATGATGGCTTTTGCGAAATAAGGGTGGCGCATGTATCGCCCGTTGACGAAGAGGTATTGGTGGGCGTTTTTCTTCTTTGCCGAAGAGGGCATGCCTACGAATCCGCTTATTCGGGCGAGCGTGGTTTCGGCTTCGACAGGCACGAGCGTCTTGTCAATGCGCGAGCCGAAGATTCCTACTATTCGTTGGCGGAAGTTTCCTGCCGTGAGGTCGAGCATCACGTTGCTGCCGGAATGGAGCGTAAATGCCACGTTGGGGTGGGCGAGCGCTATGCGTTCAAACTCGGCAAGGATGTTGGTCAGTTCCGTCTGGTTGGATTTGAGGAACTTTCTTCTCGCGGGTATGTTGAAGAAAAGGTTTCGCACGGCAAAGTTGGCGCCTACGGGGCAGGATACGGGTTGCTGTCCGGTCACCTTCGAACCGTCGATGTTTAGGCATGTGCCCAGGTCGGCGTCTTTCTGCCGGGTGCGCAGTTCCACTTGTGCTACTGCGGCTATGGATGCCAGCGCTTCGCCGCGGAATCCCATCGTGCAGAGGGAGAAAAGGTCTGTGGCCTGGCGTATTTTCGACGTGGCATGACGTTCAAACGCCATGCGCGCATCCGTAGCGCTCATGCCGCATCCGTTGTCGATGACCTGCACGAGACTTTTTCCGGCATCCTCTACCACTACTTGTATGTGTGTGGCGCCGGCGTCGAGGGCATTTTCCACTAGCTCTTTGATGATGGATGCCGGGCGTTGGATGACTTCGCCGGCGGCTATTTGGTTGGCTACGGAGTCGGGTAGGAGGTGTATGATGTCGGACATAGGTCTTGTTCGTTTTTCTCTATTGGCAATTGCGCCGCACATGAGGCATGCGCGGCGCAAATGTAAATCATATTATGTACACTATATATATAATGGGTGCTACAGGTGTTGCAGCGGTGCTTCGCGCCGTATGGTCGGTTTGAGTTCTGTTCCTTTGTCTTTACCGCGGTATCGGAATACGTCTTCGCTGGAGATGGGGCGGATGTAGTCGAACCAGGCGAATCCGGCGAGCCGTGTTCGTTCTGCGGGTGCGAGGCCGATGGGGTAGAAGTAGCCGTGCGACTGCGGTGCCCATATTTTCTGCAATTTGCGTTCTGACATGAACATTCGGGCGCGTGCCGTTTCCACGTAGTTTTGGTAAAGGATGGTGCTGTCCTTTTCCAGGGGGAAGTTTACCACGCATACGTTGCCAACCGCTTGGTTTTCGCGTACTTCGCCATTGAGGTAGTAAGAGCGCATTTGGTTTGCTCCCACTTGGTTGTAGTGTACCGAGTCGAGCTGCTCTATCATCAAAGCTTGGCGGTCGACGTAGGCGGAGTCAATGGTGGAGTCGTTCATGAAGACGGTGATTTCCTCGCCGAGAATCTGCCTGTTGTCGCTCCATACGATGGGGTCGCGGTAGAGCGTGAGCGTGTTGTGCAGCGATGAAAAGACCAGGGAGTCGGCCACGGCCTGCACGTCTTTTCGATAGGCGCGCGCATGAAAGTAGCCGTGTAGAACGCGGTAGACGGAGTCGGTCTGGATGTTGTAGGTGTACATGCGCAGCGTGTCGGCATGTACGTAGAGCGTGTCTTCTCCCTGCGAATAGTCGCGGATGAGTGCTTTCTTGGTTGCCATCGCTTCGCCAGTGAGTTCGTTGTAGAAAGCGTAGTCGCCGGTAAGGATGTTTTTGTTGGCGGTGTCGAGACATTCCACGTTGCTGAACGCTTCCAGCACACCCGTGTGCTTGTTGTAGTTGACGGTGTCGCCTTTCATCACGCGGTTCTTGCCGTAGGCTTGGGTTTTCTTGAGTAGGCGCGCCTGTTCAGTCTGTGTGTTGTAGAAGCCGTGTTCCGTGTAGATTTTATCCGTGCCGGAATAGATGTTGGAAACTCCGAGCACCTCAGCCCATTTCGTTTGTGTGTCGTAGTGGAGTGTGTCCGTGAGCAGACGGAATTTGGGATTGATGAGTTCTACGTTGTAGTTGAACGTGGCTTTCCGTGTGTCGGTGTGATATTCTCCCCAGTCGGATGTCAACTTATTGTCGCCGTCCAAGAGGCTTCCGCCTTCGAAATAGTAGGCTTCGCTGTAGAGGCGGTCGTAGTTGAGACTGTCGGTTTGGAGCGTTTGGTTGCGGTGCTTCATTGTCACGTTGTGGCGCATCTCTGCGATGAGCGTTTCACCGTCGTAGTGCAAGGTTTCGCCGGTAAGCGAGAGCGTGTCGCCTTGCTGAATGTGTACGTGTCCGAAAGCGTCGAACGTCTGCGAGTCTTCGTAAAGGACGGCGGAGTCGCAGTGCATGACCATGCCGGCATGAAGGAGTGCCACGTGTCCACTTAGGCGTTGCGCGCCTTGCATTTCGTTTACGGCAAAACGCAGGTTGTCGGCGTGCTGGAGAGTGATGCGTTCACTGTCGGCGGTCTTCTTTCGCGGCTTCTGCCACTTTTCGCCCACACCATACACTGCTGCGCCCATGAAGAAAAACATGAGAACGGCTAATGCTGCTAAAGCGTGTCGGCTGATGTGTTTGCGTGTGGACGGCATGGGTTCTTCAAAAGTTTTGCCTTATATATATAAATAATGGGTCTTGAAACGTTAGCTTTTTGTTTCAAGTGTTGCGTTCGGGGGTTAGTCCGTAGGGAGTGTGTTGCCTATGTATTGGAACGAGAAGTTGGCGCCTTTTGCGGAGGGGAACTGGCTGCGGAGGTCTATTTCGGGACGGTTTTTCAAGTGTTCCACGATGCGTTGGTAGCAGTCGCTTCCCGAATTGGCATGGATGTAGGCGGAGAAGGTGGTGTCCTGATAGCGGAACTTGTTGGTGCTGGCAATCTGAATCACTCTTTTGAACGTGATGGACACGTAGTACCATCCGTTTTTGCCGTTCGTGAGCTGTGCCATTTTTGCGTCTTTCTTGGAAGAGGGGACATGGTCCTGTGCGGGGTGAAGTTGCGGACGCTTGTCTTCTTCATCGGCATTTTTGCGGTTTGCCTTAAACTCTTCCATCGACTGGGCGTTGGTTTTGATGAGAATGAAGTAGACGCGCGGACGTATCTTGTAGCGTCTGGGGTAGGGCATGTCGCTCTCTATGTAAGCGCGCACATCGTCGGCCAACCGCTGGTTGACGGGTATTTCGGGGATGGACGAAAGGAAGTCCATCAGTTCTTCATAGCTCTTTACAAGCGTGTCTTGGTTGAAGTATCGTGCGTAGATGTTCATATATTGCAGAGAATAACGGTTGTTGTCGTGGTGTGCGTCGTGCTTAAGCGGCCAATCCTTTGAAGATAGGATGGCATTAAAAAGAAAAATGGCAACTTAGCGTTGTGTAGCCAAGCTGCCATTGTGTTTGAGTGGAAAACGAGACTTGAGCTCTTTTCGCTGAAGCTTCTTTGGTGAAAGAGAACTTCATGAAATGTTGTCCCGAAACACTTGACTAGTGAAGAGGAGGAGACTCGAACTCCCACGTCGCAATTGACACTACCCCCTCAAAGTAGCGCGTCTACCAATTCCGCCACCTCTCCAGTTTATCTTCGCAACTCTATGTGCCCAGAACAGGACTCGAACCTGCACGTCATTGCTGACACTAGTACCTGAAACTAGCGCGTCTACCATTCCGCCACCTGGGCTCGAAAGAGTTGTTGAGTCGTTGTTGTTTGCTAATGAGCGGAAAACGAGACTCGAACTCGCGACCCCAACCTTGGCAAGGTTGTGCTCTACCAACTGAGCTATTTCCGCAGCATTTAGCTGTGTTTCGTTACCGTTTTCTCTCAAACGCGGTGCAAAGGTACGGCTTTTCTTGAAACCTCCAAACTTTTCCTCGTATTTTTTTGCATTCGCACCCACAATTTTGTTCAAAACTGCCTCTTTCGCGGCGGAAAAACCGCTTACCAGCCGGGATTTGGCCGGTTGTTTTTGTTTAGGTTGAGTTCGTTGGTCGGCACGGGGAAGAGGTAGTATTTCGGGTCGTAGCGGCGCGTTTGTTTGCAGACCACGATGTAGTTGGCGGCATTGACCGTTACTTCCGGTTCTTTCACATTGGCGAGGTTGGCTCCGAGATTGATGTTGGGGTATTTGCCGTTGTCTATCTTGTCGAGCTGATGCCAGCGGACGAGGTCCCAGTAGCGGTACCAGTTGTCGGTCATCAGTTCGCAGCGGCGGCACCGTCTGATTTCCCAAAGCAGGTTGCTTACGTTCATGTGGTTTGCGGGGTCGGCTGCGGGGTAGAGGTCCATGGCGGGAATACCAGCGCGTTGGAGCAGGGGATTGATGGTGCGGTCGAGGTCGCTTTGGCTGATGGTTCCCAGCTCGGCCTTCGCCTCGGCATTGTTGAGCAGCACTACGGCATACCAGTAGAGGGGCGCATCGGTGTAGCCCGTGGTGGTGTTGGTGCGGTAGTACTTCTCAAGGGAGAGGTTGTCGTACTTTCTGATGGTGTAGCCAGTGGACGATGTCATGGGGTCGCCGGGTGCTTTCCCGCTGTTGTCGACGCGTGCCCATCCGTGTCCTTTGAAGGAAATGATGGAGTCGACCAGAATGGCGAGCCGCTTGTCGCGCACGGAGAGTGGTGCACTGATGGAATAGTAGCCTTGGGCATTGAGCGTGGCGCAGTCGTCCTTGTTGAGTGATGTGGTGGCAAGCGGCTTGCCGTCGGTGAAGAGAAAAGCATCGAAGGCGTCCTTGGTGATGCCGTATTGCTCGGACGAACAGCAGGTCCAGGCTATGAGCGAGTGCATGACGAGGTTTTTCTCGTAGTTGCGGTAGAAGATGGTTTCGCTTCCGCTACCGAGCGATGTGGAGTTGTAGACTTCGCCGTATTGCGGTGTGAGGCTGTAGCTTTTGGAGTCGATGAGCGCGTCGGTGGCGTCTGCCGCGTGCTGCAGATATTTTGTGGAGCGTTCGGGATTGGCTGCTATGCCGTTGTCGTCTGCCGTGCGGTATTTGGCAAAGGTGCCTTCGTAGAGGCATACGTCACCCTTCATGGCAAGCGCCATGTGTTTGCTCCATTTCGTTTTGTCGGTTACGGTAGGAAGGTACTCTATGGCGTAGTCGAGGTCGAGGAGCACGGAGTCCATCACCACGTCGCGGTCGGTGCGTTCGCCGTAGACGTGTGGGTCATCGGGGTTGGTGATCACTTCGTTGAGCCATTGCACGTTGCCATATTCGCGTACCAGCTGGTAGTAAGCCCAGGCACGGTTGAGTCGGGCCACTGCGGTGTAGTAGTGCTTTTCGCTGGCGGGAAGGGCAGAGGTGGCTACGTTCTGGATGACGTAGTTGGCGCGTCGCACTTCGCGAAACCCGTTGGTCCAGTAAGACGAGGTGCTGGGCACCGTGGTGAATGTCCAGTTGTCGAAGCCGGAGTTTGCCTGGTCGTCGCTCAACGTTTTGAAATAAAACCATCCGAAGTTTCCGTTCTGGTCGTAGCCCACGTAGTTGTCGTAGAACTTGTTTGTGTAACTCTCCACGCTGTTCGAGCTGCTCCAGAAGTCCTTGTTGTTGATGAACGTGTCGCGCGGAAGTTTGTTGAGCATGTCGTCGCAGCTGGAGAGCAGGCATGCTGCGAGACTGAGGAGTGCGGTTATCTTGAAATTCATGACAGACGTTTTGTTTAGAAAGTGATTTGAAGTCCCACGGACCATGAGCGTGTGATGGGCGATGTTCTTCCCCATGTGCCGTAACTGTAGGTGCCTGAAGGGCCGTCGTTCATTTCCGGGTCGATGGGAAGTCCTTTGGCTCCGTTGTGAAGGAGGCAAAGGTTGTCCACGCTGGCATAGAAGCGCACTTTCTCCATAAATATTTTACGCGTGAGCGTTTCGGGAAGCGTGTAGCCTACGGTGACGTTCTTCAGGCGCAGATAGGAGAGGTTCACGAGGTAGCGCGACTGCGGATAGTAGTTGTGGCAGCCTCCGATGGGGGCAAGGGCGGCAACGTTGCCCGCATACTCGTTGCCGGGATAAAGGCAAGGGTAGTCGTTGCTTTGGTCGATGGACACGATGCCGTTGTCGGGGTCGTAGATGTTGTAGCGCGTTTGGTTGGAATAGATGGCGAGGTCGGGTTCGCGCATTTCGGGGAAGGCGAACGACGACTGCGTCCACATGGAACGTTTGCCCACGCCTTGGAAAAAGAGGTCGATGTCGAGTCCGCGGAAGGAGCCTCCGAGGTGGAAACTGTATTCGTAGCGCGGCATGGTGTTGCCTATCACTTTCAGGTCGCCGTGGTTTTCAAGCGTGCCGTCGCCACCGTCAATCTTTCCGTCGCCGTTGAGGTCCTTGAACTTCACGTCGCCCGGACCGTACACGAAGTTTTCGGTCTGAATGCCCGTTTGGTCGGCCACGCCCTCTTTATAGTTCCACGAACCGTCGGCATTCTTTCCGTTGAAGTCGTCTTCGGTGAAGTAGCGTTCCGTTTCGAAGCCCCAAATGTCGCCCCACGTCTCGCCGGCGTAGGCATACATTCGGGCATTGTAGTCCGAGACAATTCCGCCCGTGTAGCCGAGAATCTTGGAGTCGTTGTTCCACTTCGTGATTTTTGACTTGGAGTCGCCTATGCTGAAGTTGGCATAAAGGTTGAGGTCGGGATTGATTTGCTTGTGCCATTCCACGGTGAGTTCCCATCCTCTTGTGCGGAGTTGGCCGGCATTGGTGTAGGGTGCCGATGCGCCAACGACGCCGGGCAATGCCTTGCCCGGCGCAAGCATATTGTTGGTGAGGCGCTGGAACCAGTCGAACGAGAGCGTCAGTTCGTTGCGGAAGAACCCGAGGTCAATGCCGACGTCGGTCGTCTGGATGCGTTCCCATGTCAGCGACGAGTTCACCCAGGTGGGCATGTCGAACTGCGTGACGCGCGAATTGTTGCCGTCGAGCCAATAACTGTTGCTGGGCGAAACCATGGAAATGGTGGAGAGAAACATGTTGTCGCCCACCGCTTCGTTACCTATCTCGCCATAGGAAATGCGGAGTTTGCCGTTGCTGACGATGCGGCGGAATTTCTCCCAAAAGCGTTCTTCCGTAAAGCGGTAACCTGCAGAGAAAGAAGGGAAGAAAGCCCATTTGTCGCCGGAGGGGAAACGCGAACTGCCGTCGTAGCGTCCGTTGAGTTCAAGAAGGTATATGCCTTTGTAGTCGTAGTTGAAGCGTGCGAAGTAGCCTGCCGTAGCACGGTCGGATGTGGCGGACGTGATGGCGGCTGCATTCATGTCGCCGAAGGCGAGGTTGAGTTCGGGGTAGCTCTCGTTGTAGAGTTGTGTGCGGCTGGTGTAGAAGTAGTCCGACCGTATGTCTTCGCCGTTCACACCGAGCAAGGCACTGAAGTGGTGCGCATCGCTCCACGTGTGGCTGTAGTTGAGGTAGGCATTGGCGGCCCAGCGGTTAGCCTTGGTGTTGTGGCGTGTGGCTGCAGTGGTGGACGTCTGCACGATGTAGGTAGGCTCTGTGCCGTTCCAGTTCATGCCGTACACGCTGTGGGTTCCTGAAGAGTAGTTGGTGTTGTCGGTCTGGTAGGTAAAGTCGACGTTGAGCGAGAGGTCTTTGGTGAAACGGGCCGTGGCGTAGGCATTGAGGCGAAGCATGTCGTGAACGGTGGTGGCGCGTGCCGCCTGTTTCTGTATGGCCAGCATGCGGTAGTCCGTTTGTGTGCCGTCGTCGTTGACAATGTAGCCCGAAGGCACGAAATAAGAGCCCCATCTCCATATATATTGGTAGATGTTGCTGAAGGAGTTTGCAGCGCTCATGTCGCGCCGGCTGAAATTGACGCGTGCTCCTGCCGTGAGCCAGTCCGTCAGTTCCGACTGCAGGTTGAGCGTGGCGTTGTAGCGCTTGCGCTTGGCGGGGTTGTATTTCAGCACGTCCTGTTTGCTGTTGTAGCCAAAGGATGCATAGTAGGTAGTCTTACCGCTTGAGCCGCTGAGCGACACGTCGTGGCTCGACGACGGCGCAGCTTTGTCGTACCAGATGTCCTGAATGTCGTAGTCGGCATAGTAGAACGGCTGTCCGTCTATGAAACGGTAGTCGCCCACGTTGCTGTCGTCCACATAGGCGTTCATCTGTCCGTAGCCTCTCTTTCCGGAGTTTTGCTCCTTCCATTTCTCGGCATAGGGGAGCAACTTGTCGAAATACATGCCGAAGAGTTCTACCGCTCCGTTGCCTTGGCGTGCTTTTGCGCGGATGGCGGCAGAGAGCTGCGTGGGCACGTCGGGGAAGTCGGGTAGGATGGTGGCTTGGTCCCAGGCGGAGCGGGTGTTGTATTTTACGGAAAACTTGTCGCCCTTTTTAGCTTGCTTCGTGGTGATGAGAATCACGCCGAAGGCGGCGCGGCTGCCGTAGATGGAGGTCGAGGCGGCATCCTTGAGTACGGAGATGGACGCCACGTCGCTCATGTTGATCATGGACATGTCGTCGACCGGAACGCCGTCGACCACGATGAGCGGATTGGACGTCTGTCCGTTCGACAAGGTGCCAAGGCCGCGTATGCGGATGGACGGCTGCGAATTGATGTCGCCGCTGCTATTGACGACGGAAAGTCCCGGTACGGCGCCTTGCAGTGCCTTTGAGAGGTCCTGCTCGGGACGCGAAGAGAGCGTCTTGTCGAGGTCTACGGTGCTTACTGCCCCTGTAAGGTTCACTTTCTTTTGTTTGCCGTATCCCACTACCACCACTTCATCGAGCAACGCATTGTTTTCGGTCATGGTTATTTCCATGCCGTCGCTTGCTTTGGCGTCGATGGTCTTGTAGCCGAGGAAGAATATGCGCAGTGGGGTGTTGGCGGGAACTTGAAGTTCGAAGTTTCCGCTGTTGTCGGTAAGGGTTGTTTTATTTGTCCCGACAACGAGAATTGTAGCTCCGGCAATGGGTTCGCCGCTCGTGCTTACCACGTGTCCTTTCACGGAGTGCTTGTCCTGCAGCACTTCGTGGAAATGGGGAATTGCGGCTAACGAACGGGCGGGGGTATAGAGTGACAATAACAATGCACCTATGAGTGGGGCATGGCGTAGGTCCATAACATATAGATTTTAAAGTAGCTGGGCTACTTGTAGTTAGGAATAGTCGTTTGGATGTTTTGTAGAACTGCGAGGGTGGGCTTTCTACGTATGGATTGCAAGTGTCTCATTCTGCTATCTTAGTGTAAGGGTATGCGATGCAATCTCTTTATTACTGCAAAAATATAATAATATTCCCCCAATGCCTAATGTATGGGTGGGAAACTTGAAAACTTTAGGGATATATGGGTTTGGCATACCTTTGAAGTGTTGCTTTTCGTTGTGCTCCTTTGCTGTTGAAATTCCAAGGCACGGTGTAAAAATTCCAAGGCACGCCGTAAAAATTCCAAGGCACGGTGTAAAGACTCCAATAGGGGGCACGAACAAGCGGCACTTCGCCGCAAATTGTTGCCCTCTTCGTCCGCACAAAAAAAGAAAAGCCACGGTGCAAACAATCGTGGCGATTGATTGCATCGTGGCTTAGTGGAGGAGTTTCTACTTGAGGCAGAGAAACGGAATGCTTATTTGGACTTCTTGTAGCGCTTGTTGAGTCCGGCCAACACGTCGTTGGTGATGTCGAGCGCTTTGTCGGCATAAAGGATGTTGTCGCCGCTCTTGCTGAGAATCATCTTGTAGCGTCCGTCCTTGTTGTATTCGTTCAGGAAGTTGTTGAGGCTGTCGCGGAGCACTTGCTGGTACTTCAAGGTGGCAGCATTCATGTCGTTGTTGATCTTCGTCTGGAACTGCTGAATCTGTTCCTGCTGCTTCTGAAGCTTGGTTTGTGCGGCCTGAGCCTGCTGTTGGGAAGTGAAACCGCCGTTCTGCAATTTGTTCTGGAAGTCGGCCATGGCATTCTGCAGGGCTTGTGCCTTGCTGTTAAGCTGCGAACTGTAAGCGTTTTGCTTCGATTCGAGTTCTTTCTGGCCGTCTTTGCAGAATTCGTATTGTGTGGCAAGAGAGTCCACGTCTACGAATGCTATTTCACCGTTGGGGGCAGAGGCTGCGGCGTGGGGGAGTCCGTTGGACTTTACCTTGTCGGCAGGCTCCTTCTTGCTGCATGCCGTAAACGCAAGGGCTGCTACCATGATCCACATGGAACTTGCCAAAATAGTTTTCTTCATTGTCGTATAACTGTTGTTGGGGCATCCCGTGTAAGGATGCCGATTTCTTATTTGTCGGAGTTGTGGTTGCTTCTTTCCTGTATTTTCGTTCGGCTGGTATGTCGCATTTCAGCGTCCTGTGCCTGAACGCAGTGTATGCCTCTTTGTCTCATGGCCTTGCTTTGGTCGACGTGGGTCTTCACAAAAGTTTTTCCGAAGAAGAGCCGGATGCTCAGCAATGCCAGGCAGATGGCTATGATAAAGAGGGTGATGAAAAAGAGTTGCATGGGTCGGTCGTGAATGTTGGGAGGGCGAAGTTAGGCTGCGGCTCGGGTCCATCAAATGAAAAAAGGATTTTTCCTTTGTTTCGCCGCTCGCCTTGCACTACTTTGCTTCGCCAAGTTAGGCTGCGGCTCGGGTCCATCAAATGAAAAAAGGATTTTTCATTTGTTGAACCGCTCGCCTTGCACTACTTTGCTTCGCCAAGTTAGGCTGCGGCTCGGACAAAACAAATGAAAAAAGGATTTTTCCTTTGTTTCGCCGCTCGCCTTGCACTAACTTTGTGCGTGCAAAGTTAGTGTATGGCTTTTGTCGGACAAAGCGTGGGCATTGATTATTTGCTCGTATAGCGTCCGCTTCCATGCTCTACCGTGCATTAACAACTTAACTATTTCATTCCAATATCGTTATGACAGAGAAAGAATTGCTGCAGCCGGGCGTTGTGTTCGATTGCTTCGCAGAAGTCAACAAAGTGCCTCGCCCTTCCAAAAAGGAAGAGAAGATGATAGAGTTCCTCAAAGCTTTTGGTGAAGGTCTCGGACTCCCTACGCATGTAGACGAGACGGGCAACGTAATCATTGCAAAGCCCGCTACTCCGGGTTACGAAAATCGCAAGACCGTTGTGCTCCAAAGCCACATGGACATGGTTTGCGAAAAGAATAAGGACGTGGACTTCAACTTTGAAACCGATGCCATCCAGACTTATATCGACGGTGAATGGATGCGCGCCAAAGGCACTACACTCGGTGCCGACGACGGCATCGGTGTGGCCATGGAAATGGCCGTGCTGAAGTCGGACGATTTGGAACACGGTCCCATAGAATGCGTTTTCACCCGCGACGAAGAAACCGGACTTACCGGCGCAGAAGGCATGAAGAGCGACTTTATGCACGGCGACATCCTCATCAATCTCGACTCCGAAGACGAAGGACAAATCTTCGTCAGCTGTGCGGGAGGTGCACGCACCAACGCCACCTTTGACTTCCCTGAAGAAGCCATTCCCGAAGGCTATTTCAAGTTTTCCGTAAGCATAAAGGGACTTATGGGCGGCCATTCCGGCGACGACATCAACAAAAAGCGTGCGAACGCCAACAAACTCCTCATCCGTTTCCTCGTCAATGAACTGGAGAAGACTGACCTCCGCTTGATAGACATCCAAAGCGGTGGCCTGCACAATGCCATTCCCCGTGAAGGTCATGCCGTATGTGCCGTGCCCGCTTCCTTTAAGGAACAACTTCGTGTGGACTTCAACGTGTTCGCCTCGGAAGTGGAAGAAGAATATTCTGTGACGGAGAAGACCATCACGATGGAACTGGAAAGCGCTACCGACGCAGCGTCCGTAGGTATGCAGCCTGCTGCTGCCCGCCGTATGCTTCTCTCGCTTCATATGGTTCACAACGGCGTGTATGCCATGAGCCAGGACATCGACTGGCTCGTAGAAACGTCGTCCAACTTGGCAAGCGTGCGCAAGCAAGGCTCTGAAGTGGTCGTTGCCACAAGTCAGCGAAGCAGTGTGGCAAGTGCACGCGAGAACATGAGCAGCATAGTCCGCGCGGCTTTTGAACTCGGCGGTGCAAAGTTTGAAACCAACGAGGGTTATCCCGGATGGAAACTCAATCCCAACAGCGAGATCCTTAAAATAGCTCGTGAGAGTTATGTTCGCCTCTTTAACAAAGAGCCCAAGATTCTTGCCATTCATGCCGGTCTTGAATGCGGACTCTTCAGCGAGAAATATCCGCACCTCGACATGGTAAGCTTCGGGCCGACTCTCCGCGGCGTGCATTCGCCCGACGAACGTCTGCACCTCCCCACGGTGAAGATGGTTTGGGACCATTTGCTCGACATCCTCAAGCACATTCCCGAGGCTTGATTAGGTGCTTAGGGTAGCTCCGCAGAAGATTTTCCCACAGAATTCACTGAACTCACAGAAGTTTCCTCGCAGTTAATCAGGCGTAAGCCCTTTTGTGTGTTCCGTGAGTTTTGTGGGGAGATTATAAATACCCCTCTGTAGGAACTTGCCCAGAATGTTTATTATCGCTCTAAGTTTATATCACTCCATCATGCGAAAACTTTTGTTGCTGTTCATCGCCTTACTGAGCCTGACCGCCTGCTTGAAGGACGACGACTACTCCACGTCGGCCACGGACCATTTGACGTTTAGCACCGACACGGTTGCCTTCGATACCATCATAAGCGGTATACCCACAAACACCTATACCTTTACCGTTTACAACCATAACGACAAGGCTATCCGTATTCCGCGCGTGTATCTCGAGGGCACCAATGCCTCGCATTTCCAAGTGAACGTCGACGGCATGCCGTTGGCAGACGGTGCAGGAACCGATTTCGAAATCGGAGCAAAAGACAGCTTGATGGTATTCCTCTTTGCCAAAGTTCCCGACGCCGACACCGACGAACCCGTACACGAAGAAGGTTCGCTCGTGTTTCAAACCGAGAGCGGCAATACCCACAAGGTAGTGCTCACCGCTTCCGGACAGAGCGTCATATCGCTCAATGCAAAAGAAATAAAGGCCGACACAACGCTCTCTGCCCAACGTCCCTATCGCGTGATGGACAGCCTGGTGGTCCATGAGGGTGCTACACTCACTCTTGCCGAAGGCACGCGCTTCTATTTCCATGCCGGCGCAAAGCTCATAGTGCATGGAACGCTCCGCGTGCTTGGTTCCCTTCAGCATCCCGTAGAGATGCGTGGCGACCGCCTGGGTAACATGTTCGCCGGTCAACCCTACGACCGCATTCCCGGACAATGGGGCGGGGTGGTGCTTGCCAAGGAAAGTTACGGCAACTACATCACCTATGCCGACATCCACAGCGGGAACTTCGGCATACAGGTTGACTCGTCGGATGTGGAAACGGAGAAACTGTACATGGACAACTCCATTCTCCACAACACCAAGGGCGACGGACTCAGTTCGCGTATGGCAAACATCTATGTGGGCAACTGCCAAATAACAAATAGCGGTGGCAACTGCGTGAAGGTTCGTGGCGGAAGCGCTACGTTCGTGCATTGCACCATAGCCCGTTTCTATGTATTCACGGGCGGAAGCGGCGTGGCGCTCGACTTTGCCAACTACGACGGTTCCGTGCGTTTGCCGCTCAAGTCCATTCAGTTCGCCAATTGCTTGATTACGGGCTATCAGTCCGACGAAGTCATGGGTTCGCAAAACACGAAGTACAAGAACGATGCATACGAATATGCGTTCTTCAACTGCCTGTTCAACACCACGCACCCCGAATCGGAAGACAAGCGCCTTGTGAACTGCCTTTGGGACGATGCTGACGGCTCCGAGTCGGTGAAACGTGAGAAGAACTTTACTCCCGACTTCAACACCGATGCACTCACCTTCTCCTTCCAACTTAGTGGCAAGTCGCAGGCTATAGCCAATGCCGACTCTACAATATCTGTAATGACCTATCCTTACGACCTCCTGGGACGGCCTCGTACGGGAAATGGCATAATTCCCGACATCGGTTGCTACCAACATGTGACGAACTAAGAAACAATGCTTCTCTCAATCACGCACCACATAACAATACTATAATATGCCCGAAGCTGCTCCCCAAAGAAACTATAATAGAAGATACAACAGCAAACCGCAAGTGCCGCAATCGGACAATTTCGGCCATTTGCAGCCCCAAGCCGTAGAACTGGAAAAGGCCGTTCTCGGTGCCTTGCTTATAGAAAAGGACGCTTACTACCAGGTGAGCGAGATACTAAAACCCGAAAGTTTCTACGAGAAACGCCATCAGACGATTTATGCAACCATCCGCCGGCTTAACCTGGAAGAAAAGCCCGTAGACATTCTCACCGTTACGGAAGCGCTTCGTGCCTCCAAAGAACTTGACGACATTGGCGGCGATTACTACATTGCCGAATTGTCGGGTCTGGTCACTTCGTCGTCCCATATTGAATACCACGCGCGTATCATTGCCCAAAAAGCCTTGGCGCGCGAACTTATAACCTATACTTCAGGCATAGAAACGAAAGCCTTCGACCCTTCGCAGGACATCGATGAACTCATGCAGGAGGCGGAAGGCAAACTGTTCAATCTATCGCAGTCGAACGTAAAGAAAGAGTATACCCAGATTGACCCCGTCATCAAGGAGGCCTACGACATGCTGCAGAAAGCCGCGGCACGTACCGACGGTATGAGCGGTATTCCCTCCGGTTTCCATGCATTGGACAAGATGACTTCTGGCTGGCAAAACTCCGACCTCGTGATTCTTGCGGCACGTCCGGCTATGGGTAAGACGGCCTTTGCCTTGAGCATGGCGAAGAACATGGCTATCGACCAGAAAATTCCCGTGGCGATGTTCTCCCTTGAAATGTCGAACGTGCAGCTCGTGAACCGTATCATTGTGAACGTCTGCGAAGTGACGGGCGAGAAGCTCAAAAGCGGACGTCTCGATCAAGTTGATTGGAAACGACTCGATTCGGAGATTACGAAACTTCATGGCGCACCGCTCTACGTGGACGACACACCTTCGCTCTCCGTGTTTGAACTGCGAACGAAAGCACGCCGCCTTGTGCGTGAACACGGAGTGCGCATCCTCATGATTGACTACTTGCAGCTTATGAACGCTTCGGGCATGAGTTTTGGCAGCCGTCAGGAAGAGGTGTCAACCATCTCGCGTTCACTGAAAGGTTTGGCGAAGGAACTGAACATTCCCATCCTCGCCCTTTCCCAGCTGAACCGTGGTGTGGAGAACCGCGAGGGCGACGACAAGCGTCCGCAGCTTTCCGACCTCCGTGAATCGGGAGCCATCGAGCAGGACGCCGATATGGTGCTCTTCATTCACCGTCCGGAATACTACAAGATTTACACCGACGGCAATGGCCGCGACCTTCGCGGTATGGCGGAAATCATCATAGCCAAGCACCGTAATGGTGCCGTCGGCGATGTGCGCCTCCGTTTCCGCGGAGAGTTCGCCCGTTTCCAGAATCCGGAAGATGCCGACAACAAAGTGGAGCAGCCTACCGAAAAGCCGAAGAATGCCGAGCAACCTATGGTTTACGACAACACCATGCTTGAGTCGCGCATGAATGCCGACAGCATGCCTCCCATAGGACTTCAGGACCTTGCGCCTTTAGACACTCCGCCTGATTTCTGATTGATAAAGAATAATATAAAGACAAGCGCATAATGTGCTGAATGACAAAAGCGGCGAAATCCAGTGATTTGGATTTCGCCGCTTTCATTTGTTGAGGCTTTTGTGGTTTACCTTACTTTGAAGCTTTGCGTAGAGCCGTCGGCAAGTGTCAGACGGATGATGTACGTAGCGCCGTTCATGTGCGATACCGGCACGTTCACATTCTGCACTTTTTGGCTGTTCATCGAGAACACGAGACGTCCGGCAGTGTCGAACATGTCAATGTGGTTGATGCCTTGAGCGGAGTTTGCCGTAAGGTGGCCGTCGGTAAACGTAAGGCTTGCTTTGCCCGTGGCGCTTGAGCCGCCATTGTCTACAGACTGGATTTCGGTAACAACGGGGCTCTTTGCTTCGTCGGCGTTTTCTACTATTTCGTAGATGGCGGGCACCGTGGTTCCTGTCCATTTCACGCGGAGCGCAATGGCATCGTTCATGTCGCTGAGGTCAACGTTCTGTATGGATGAGGAGAACGTGCCTGCTGATGTCCATGTGCTTCCGTCCTTGGTGATTTCGATGCTTGCGGCCTTCGTCGTTTCGGGGTCGTTGTAGAGCGTTACGCTCTTGAGCAGCGAAAGTTCCTGGAAACGGTAGGTCATCTGCTGGCCGCCCATCTCGGCGGTAGAGGTAGAAGCGTCGGCGTCATCGGTTTGCGTGAGTTGTGTTCCGTTTTCGTCGGTGCAGCGAGGCTCAACGTATGCAGAAGTGCCGTTTACTTCTATTTCGTAGAGACGGAGCCACTTCGAGGTGTTGGGCGTGCTGAGGTAGAGACGTACGTAAAGAGCTTCCTGGTCTTTGCCGTCGAAATCGCAAACGCACACTTCGTCGGAGATGCGTACCACCTGCTTGAGATCCATTGTGAAGTCGCTCGTCGTGGTTCCTTTCACGTTGAGGTTCGTCCACTTCTCACCGTCGGAAGAAATCTGAACCTTACCCACCTTCATGTAGTCCTGGTTCGTCGTTCCCATACCGATGCGCACATTCTTTATGGGCTGCGCTTTGCTGAGTTTAAGCGTGTAGGCGTCGCCGCTTTGCTGGTTGCGCTTAAGACAAACGAACGTGGTGTAGTCCTTGTCCGTCATCTTGTCCTTCGTCATGTTGTTGTAGATGTCGCCGCTCGGAATAGTCGTTTCACGGATGACGGTCTTGTCGGGCATGGTAATCTTGATAGACGAAACAACGAGCTTGAGCGTAACGGGCGTTTCCTTGTCGTTGACCACACCTACGTAGCGTACGTAGCTGGTCGGATAGGTGATGTGCTCCGTGATGCGCGTCCATGTCTTGCCGTCGGCGCTCATTACCACACTGTGGTTGGCAAGCAACGTGTCGGCTACGGTGATGGATTTTACCAACTGCGGTTGCACCAGCTTCGTGCCGATGTATTCTCCTTTGTTAAGCACGAAGGGAGTCGTTTGCGTGATGGTGACGTTGGTCGTGTTGCTCACGTTGGCCTTGAGACCTTCCACGTTGCTGAAACTTGCGGGAGCCTTCATGGAAACCTTCTCGGGGAAGAAACCGTCCATGCTGTTGCTCTTGAGGTAGTCGATGAAACCAAGCAGATAACGCTGGCAAGGTTGTGAGGGACGTACACTCGTGCTGATGCTGTTGCCCATGCCTTCAAGGGCATAAGCTTTGAATTCTTCTGCGGTGGAAAGTGAGGCTACGCGCTGGATTTCGCTGACGTATTTTTCCCATACTTCGGTGTTGCCGGTCGGGTGATTGGCTGCGGTGCCCAGGAGTCCTTCGGTGATTTCAGCCATAGCCTTGAGCTTAAGGAGCCAAGGTGCGAGGTCGGTGTAGAGCAAGCGCTCGCCGTCGACCTGTGAGTCTTTCAGTGCGATGAGCACATCACATTTAGCACTAATCTCTTTCATTAGGCTTACGAGTTCGCTGCTGCTGCCGTTTTGCTTGAACTGGTTGATGAGCGTGTTGAGCGCATCGGGGTCGTTGTAGCGCAGATAGAGGGCAAGATAGCGGTAGGCTTCCTGTGCGGCAACGTTGCCGGGAAGAACGGCCTTGTAGGATGCTTCCCACGAGGTTTGGTTGTTGAACTTGGCATTGTTCCACGCGTAGTCTGCTACGCTGAAGAGCGCCGTTTTCGACACTTCGCCTTCTTGCATGGGGTTGCTCACGATGCCGAGGCCGTTGTTGAGCTGCGAGGGCAGTGTGGCATTGGAATTGACCGAGGGAAGATCGTAGAAGTTGGAGTACATGTCCATCGTGTAGATCTGTCCGTCGGCATTGTCGTTGCACGGATAGTTCCACCACCACTGCACGTTGCGTCCAAGGTCGTTCTTTACGGTGAGAAGGTCGTTGCTGTTGGGCACGCTCCACACACCGTTGCCAGTGGTGTAGATGGTCACGTAGGAAGGAGTGGTGCTGAGGGCGCCGAAGAATCTCTTGCGGACGTCGGCAGAAGCGAAGTTGGAGCAGTAGACCTGGGGCACGAAATGGAGCGGACGAACGGTGTCGCTCACTTCGGTGTAGTTCTTGTTGTACTTCTCTTCAAGAGCCTGCTGCAGTTGCGTGAGGTGGTCGGCGTTGGTCTTGAGGTCGGCATCGGAAGTGGGCACACCCACGTCGTCAACGAACACGGCAAACTGGCGCACACCGAGTTTGTACATGTTGTTGTACTTCGTCATGATGTCGTTGACCACGGTGCTGCTGTTGATGAAGTCGGTGCCCGGGTGAATGGCCCAGATGAAGTTGACCTTTGTCTGGTGCGATGTGGCGGTGATGTCCTTAATCATGTCCTGCGAGAGCCATCCGTTTTTCTTCTGCTCTGCGGTAATGGACGTGGGGTAGGGGTTCTTCCAGTAGTTTGAGTGGTAGGGATCGCTCTTGGCACCGTAAAGATAGGTGTTCATCTTGTAGCGCATCATGAAGCGCATGAGGTCCTTCTTCACGTCTACCGAATAGGGGTAGCCGTAGTAGCCTTCCACGAGACCGCGGCTCTTCTGGTCGGCGTAGTCGTAGACCTTCACGCTGTTGAGGCCTGAAGTTCCGTTGTCGAGGATTTGCTCCAGCGTGGCAAGTCCGTAGAAGGTGGCGTCGGTGTTTTCGCCCACGATGACCACAGCGGCATGTCCGCCGTCGTTGAAGAGGGCGAGTGCGTGGCGGTCGTATTTATTCTCTTTGGAGAACACGGTGCGGAGGAGTCCGGCCTGCTCTGCCATGGCGTCGGCTTTTCCGGTTGAACCGTTGATGCCGAGGTAGACGTTGGATTCGGTGGTGGAAGGTTCGGCGCTTACGGTGGCGGTGAGTCCGTGGTCCTCAAGCACGCTCTTGGCGCGGTCTATGGTGTAGGAGTCTATACCGCTCTCGGCAACGATGGTGACGTTGGCGGAGAAGCTGACTTTCTCTGTTCCGGCCACTTGCTCTTGGGGAATGGGGTAGACAGTGTAGCCATTCTGCGCCATGAGTGGAGTAGCTGTGAGCAGTGCAAGCAGGGCAACGCTCAGTTTCTTCTTTTTCATAGAATAGGATGTTAAAGTGTTTGTTTTATCATGCATAAACCGAACGGCAGATTCTTGCAGTTCGGAAGGTTCTCAAAGAAAATGCGGACAAGCAAAGGCCTTGTGGCCAGTTGCTTGTCTACATGTGAAAAGAATATCTTAAGAACGTAAGACCTTAAGATGTTGCGACAGCTCGGTGTGCTGTCCGGAGGTTTATTTGCTCAGTTGGGCAATGGTTTCCTTGAGCGTCTGAATCTTGCTTTCGGCATCGGCCTGCTTCTTGCGCTCGAGTTCTACCACGGCGGCGGGGGCGTTGCTCACGAAACGTTCGTTGCTGAGCTTCTTCTTTACGCCGATGAGGAAACCTTCGAGGTGCTTGAGTTCGGCTTCAGCTTTCTTCAGTTCGGCTTCCACGTCGATGAGGTCGCCGAGGGGAACGGCATATTCTGCTGTGCCGACCATGAAGGACGTTGCGCCTTCGCTCTTCGTTTCTACGACCTTCACTTCGCTCACGCCTGCCATCTTCACCACTACGCTGTCGTATGCGGAGAACGGATTGGCACCGATCACTTCGAGGTCGAGTACTTCGCGCGGAGAGATGTTCTTCTGGTTGCGTACGGCACGCACGCCTACCACTACGCTCTTCACGCTTTCGAAACTCTCAAGCAACGCCTTGTCGGTGTCGTGGGGAGCGTCGATGTGCTGTTCGCTTACCATGATACTTTCGCCTTCTTTGCGGTCGGCAATGTGCTGCCAAAGTTCTTCCGTGATGAACGGCATGAAGGGGTGGAGCAAGTGGAGCAGGCTGTCGAAGGCGGCAAGCACGGCCTTGTAGGTAGCGGCATCGATAGGAGAACCGTAGGCGGGCTTGACCATTTCGAGGTACCAGCTGGAGAATTCTTCCCAGAAGAGTTTGTACACTTCCATCAACGCTTCGCTCAAGCGGTATTTCTTGAAGAGGTCAGCCACGGTGGCGGCGCTTTCGCGGAGTTTGGCCTCGAACCACTCAATGGCGAGTTTCGACGTTTCGGGTTGTGCGGCCTCTTCGCTCACTTCCCATCCTTGAACGAGACGGAAGGCATTCCATATCTTGTTGCAGAAGTTGCGGCCCTGTTCGCAGAGCGCCTCGTCGAAGAGAATGTCGTTGCCGGCAGGAGCGGCAAGCATCATGCCCATGCGTACGCCGTCGGCGCCAAACTTGTCAATCAATGCCAAGGGGTCGGGGGAGTTGCCGAGCGACTTCGACATCTTGCGGCCTATCTTGTCGCGCACGATACCTGTGAAGTAAACGTTGCGGAACGGCATCTTGCCCGTGTATTCGTAGCCGGCCATAATCATGCGGGCCACCCAGAAGAAGATGATGTCCGGACCCGTCACGAGGTCGGCGGTGGGGTAGTAGTATTTGAACTCTTCGTTGTCGGGGTCGAGCACGCCGTTGAAGAGCGAGATGGGCCAGAGCCATGATGAGAACCACGTGTCGAGCGCGTCCTCGTCCTGGCGGAGGTCGGCGGCCTGGAGATCGGCATTGCCGCTCTTTTCTCTGGCGAGGGAAACAGCTTCTTCAATGGTTTCGGCTACGACGAAACCACCTGTGGGCAGATAGTATGCGGGGATGCGGTGTCCCCACCAGAGCTGACGTGAGATGCACCAGTCCTTGATGTTTTCCAGCCAATGGCGGTACGTGTTCTTGTACTTGGCGGGGTAGAACTTGATGTCGTCGTTCATTACGGGCGGCAGGGCGAGGTCGGCAAAATGCTGCATCTTGAGGAACCACTGCATGGAAAGCTTCGGTTCGATGGGTACACCCGTACGTTCGGAGCATCCAATCTTGTTGTCGTAGTCCTCAATCTTTTCCATAAGGCCTGCTTCCTGAAGGTCTATGGCAATCTGCTTGCGTACGGCGAAGCGTTCCTGACCGACATACATTCCGGCAGCTTCCGAAATGGTGGCGTCGTCGTTGAAGATGTCAATCGTTTCAAGACCGTACTTCTCTCCGAGCATGTAGTCGTTGACGTCGTGTGCGGGGGTAACCTTAAGGCAACCCGTACCGAACTCAATGTCGACGTATTCGTCTTCGATGACGGGAATCACGCGACCCACGAGGGGAACAATCACTTTCTTTCCTTTCAGCCAGTGGTTCTTCGGGTCGTTGGGGTTGATGCACATTGCCACGTCGCCCATGATGGTTTCGGGACGTGTGGTGGCCACTACGGCATAGCGGCCTTTGGCGTCGGCGTGGATTACTTCGCCTTCTTCGCCGGTTGCTCCCGTGCCGTCGTCTTCGCTGACGTAGTATTTCATGTAGTAGAGCTTCGTGTGCTCTTCCTTATATATTACTTCTTCGTCGCTAAGGGCGGTCTTCGCTTTGGGGTCCCAGTTGACCATGCGAACTCCACGGTAGATGAGTCCTTTGCGGTAAAGGTCTACGAACACATGGTTGACGCTCTTCGAACGCTCTTCGTCCATGGTGAATGCCGTGCGGCTCCAGTCGCAGGAGGCGCCTACGCGGCGGAGTTGCTTGAGGATGATGCCTCCGTGCTCTTCTGTCCATGCCCATGCATGTTTGAGAAATTCTTCGCGTGTGAGGTCGGACTTCTTTATGCCTTGTTCTGCCAAGCGGTTTACCACCTTGGCTTCGGTGGCAATGGAAGCATGGTCCGTGCCAGGCACCCAGCAGGCGTTCTTGCCTTCCATGCGTGCACGGCGCACGAGGATGTCTTGTATGGTTTCGTTAAGCATGTGTCCCATGTGCAGCACGCCTGTCACATTGGGGGGAGGGATTACAACTGTGTAGGGCTCGCGGCCATCGGGCTTGGAAGAGAAAAGGTTGTTGTCGTTCCAATATTGGTACCACTTGCCTTCAACTTCTTCCGGATTGTAAGTTTTAGCTAATTCCATGTTATGATGTGGAGTTTTGTTTATTCAGAAAGTTGGGGGATGTCGCCTTGCTCGGCGCATTATGTCTTGCAAAGTTACGCTACGCATAGCGTTTTGCAAAATTTATATGAGTAAATTTACTGCGGATGAGGTCGGCATGCCCTTTCTGTTACTGCACGATAACACCGTGCCTTGGAATTTTTACGGCGTGCCTTGGAATTTTTACGGCGTGCCTT
>CAVJJO010000020.1:0-30653 GCA_963649665.1 Bacteroidaceae bacterium
TACCCAGGGCGTTGCCCTGGGCTATGCGCAGGTTGGGCTTTCAGCCCGTCGTTGGCACATTTATCTAATCAAAAACTGCTCAAGTTATTTTTTACATATTACTAAAAACCATCGCTCTGCACTGTAACCATATCTTAACCAAGCGTAAACCATCATGTAACGCAAGTGAGGCAATTTTGCCACGTCTACCGCACGGGTTTAAACGCCCGTCCTCCGTTTTTCCACGAACACAAAAATAGTTTTATATACACAATGTCAACATTCAGACGCATTTCCGCTTTACTCCTTTTCGTTGTGCTCAGCAGCGCCACGCTCATGGCCGCCGTCACCGCCACGCTCCGTGGCCGCGTAGTGGACGGCCGCAGCGGTGAAGGCCTCATGGGCGTCACCGTGCAGCTCCTCCAGGCAGGACGCACCGCAGTGACCGACTCCGAGGGCGGCTTCACCATCCAAGGCCTCGGCCAGCGCAACTACACCCTCACCGCCACCTACCTCGGCTACCACAAAGTGAGCCTCACGGTCAATCCCTCACGCACCGACAGCGTGCTCGTGGTGCGCATGGACGAACTCGAGGAAAGCCTCGGCATGGCCACCGTGACGGCAAAGGCGCGCCGCAACACCGAGAGCGCCATAGTCACCGTGCAGCGCCAGAGCCTTGTGGTGCAGAACGGCGTGTCGTCGCAGCAGATAAGCAAGACGCAGGACAAGGACGCCTCCGAAGTGATCCGCCGCGTGCCCGGCATCAGCATTATCGACGACAAGTTCGTCATGGTGCGCGGACTCTCGCAGCGCTACAACAACGTGTGGATCAACGGCGCCGCCGTGCCCTCGAGCGAAGCCGACTCCCGCGCCTTCTCGTTCGACATCATCCCCTCCTCGCAGGTCGACAACATGCAGATTATCAAGTCGCCCGCACCGCAGTATCCCGCCGACTTCTCCGGCGGTTTCATACTCATCGACACCAAGGATGTGCCCTCAAAGAACGGTGCCCGCATCACCCTCGGCACGTCCGTCAACGACCGCACCCATTTCCGCTCCTTCCTCTCGGGTAAGGGAAGCGGCACCGACTTCCTCGGATTCGACAACGGCCTGCGTTCGCTCTCCGGCGGACTCGACGCCCGTCTCGCCACCACCGCCGGCGGCAAGGGTATTGACCTCCTCGCCAACGGCCTCAACAACGACTGGAGCGTGCACCGCCGCACCCCCTGGGCCGACTTGAGCCTGGCGGCCGACGTGAACCGCTCCAAGGACTTCGACAACGGCGCTGTGCTCGCCCTCCTCGCCTCCGTCAACTACAGCAACTCCACGCGCACCTACGCCCCGATGGAAAACTCCCTCTTCGGCGCTTACGACCTCACCCACGACGAGAGCGTGTATCTCCACCGCTACGAAGACCGCCAGTACAGCAGCAAGACGCGCCTCGGCGCCATGTTCAACCTCACCTTCGTGCCCGCTTCGGGCAGCGGACGCTACGAGTGGAAAAACATATTCAACCAGCTCGCCACCGACCGCTACACCGACCGCACCGGACACGACGCGCAGAGCAACACGGTGCGCGACGCCGAGTATTACTACTCCAGCCGAACCACCTACAACACGCAACTCACCGGAAAATACGTGTGGGACTCCAGCCGCTTTGACTGGAACGCCGGTTATGCCTATGCCAACCGCAACCTGCCCGACCGCCGCCGCTACAGCCTCGACGACCAACTCGAGAAAGGCGAGGTGGGTCTGACCACGGGCAACGAACTCTCGCGCGAATTTACCCGCCTCAACGAACACATCGCCTCTGCCGCCGCCAACTACCGCAAGGACTTCGAGGCGAGCCGCATAGCTCCGCAACTCTTCGCCGGCGCCTACGGCGAATACCGCACGCGCTCCTACCGCACGCGCAGTTTCATCTATGCCTGGGACCCCGCCGACAACACGCTACCCAAAGGTTTCCGCTACCTCGACCTGCCCACGCAACTCCTTCAACCGCAGTACTACGGCGACCAGGGCCTCTACCTCATCGACGACACGAAGATGACCAACGACTACGACGGCCACCAGCTCACCGCCTCGGCCTACGCCGCCGTGAACCTTCCCCTCGGCGCTTTCAACGTGTATGCCGGCGCCCGCTTCGAGCACGTGCGCCAGACACTCGTGAGCAACACCAGCGACTACGAGCGCCGCACTTCCTCGCGCCACTACGACGGCAACGACATATTCCCCTCCCTCAATGCCACCTATAAGATAGGTTCCACGCAGCAGATGCGCTTCTCGTACGGACGGAGCATAAACCGTCCCGAGTTTCGCGAAATCAGTACGTCCGTCTTCTACGACTTCGACCTCGCCAGCAACGTGCAGGGCAACACCGAACTCCGTTCGTGCCTCATCGACAACGTGGACCTCCGCTACGAATGGTATCCCTCGCAGGGCGACCAAATCTCCCTCGCCGCTTTCTACAAGCATTTCGATTCGCCCATTGAGTGGAACTACACCGTGACGGGCGGCACCGATGTGGTTTACTACTACGTCAATGCCAAGCGCGCCCAAAGCTTCGGCCTCGAACTCGACGTGCGCAAGAACCTCGGCTTCATCGGCATGCCCGACTTCACCCTCGTGTTCAACGGTTCGCTCATCAAGAGCCGCGTGAACTTCGAAGAAGGTTCGCGCCAGAAGAACCGTCCCATGCAAGGCCAGTCGCCCTACCTTGTGAACCTCGGTCTCTTCTATAGCCACGGCGCCTGGAACGCTTCGCTGCAGTACAACCGCATAGGCAAGCGCCTCGTGGGCGTGGGCCGCAACTTGGGATCCACCGGCAGCCAGCTCGTGAACATACCCGACTCCTACGAAATGCCGCGCAACTCGCTCGACCTCTCCGCCTCCGTGCGCCTCGGCAAGTTCGAACTCAAAGCCGGCGTGCGCGACGTGCTCGCCGAGAAGGTGCTCTTCAAGCAGTTCAACGACGTGACGCTCGCCGACGGCACCTCAAAGACCGTGGAAGAAGTGACGCGCGCCTACCGCCCCGGACGCGACTTCAACCTCTCGCTCTCCTATGCGTTCTAAAGCCACGGAGGGTTACACAAAATCTTCACAACGCTGCAACAGCCTCGTAACCGCAACGTCCGAACTTTGCAAGCGTAAATAATAAACTACGAACAACATAACAGTTCAACCGACGGCGCTCCGCAAGGACACCGTCAACTCCAAAACTTTACTCCTCGTTTATGAGAAAGAACACATTCAAGGTCATTGCCCTTGCAGCTATGATGGGCATGACGAGCGCCGCTCTCCTTTCCTCTTGCAGCGACGACAACACGACCACCGCTACCGACACCCGCAACTGGACCACCGACGGCGGACTTAAGGCTGCCGACAACCTCCTCTTCGACGGCAACCAGATTGGCAACGGCGACAAGGAATTCGTCTTCACCGGCAAGCAGACCTTGAAGAAAGGCACTTACACGCTTAAGGGCTTCGTTTACGTGGCCAACGGCGCAGTGCTCACCATCGAACCCGGAACCGTAATCAAGGGCGACAAGCAGACCATGGCGAGCCTCATCGTGGAACGCGGTGGCAAGCTCATCGCACAGGGCACCAAGGACGCCCCCATCGTGTTTACCTCCGCACAGGCAAAGGGCAACCGCAAGCCCGGCGACTGGGGCGGCCTCATCCTCTGCGGCAAAGCTCCCCACAATGCAGGCGAAGCACAGATTGAAGGCGGTCCGCGCACGAAACACGGCGGCAACGACGCCCACGACAACTCCGGCGTGCTGAGCTACGTGCGTGTGGAATTTGCCGGTTATCCCTATGCCACCGACCAGGAAATCAACGGTGTGACCCTCGGTTCCGTGGGCGATGCCACGCAGATTGACCACGTGCAGGTAAGCTACTCCAACGACGACTCCTTCGAATGGTTCGGCGGAACGGTCAACTGCAAGAACCTCGTGGCTTTCAACGGATGGGACGACGAGTTCGACACCGACAACGGCTTCTCCGGCCACGTGCAGTACTGCCTCTCCATCCGCGACCCGCACATTGCCGACAAGAGCCAGAGCAACGGCTTCGAGAGCGACAACGATGCCAGCGGCTCCACCGCTTCTCCCACCACCAGCGCCGTGTTCAGCAACGTGACGTTTATCGGCCCCAAGCAGGTTGACGCCTCCTTCGCCAACAACGCCGACTACATCACCGGCGGTTCCATGAATCCCAACAACGGTTCGGGTCTCGGCAAGTTCCAGGCAGCCATGCAGATTCGCCGCGGCTCACGCCTCAACTGCGTCAACTCCATCGCCCTCGGCTGGCCCATCGGTCTCATCATCGACTCCGAGAAGGGCGACACCCGCGACCAGGCAAAGAACGGCAACATCCGTTTGCAGAACATCTGGTTCGCCAACATGGACGTGACCGGTTCCGACGCCAACAAGGAATACCGCGACGTGCTCGTCAACTACGTCAACAAGCAGGCCGTGGCCGACGAAACGCAGCAGTCGTACTCCACCACCTTCTTCCTCTCACAGACCGGCAACAAGGTGACCACCGTGGCCGACATGCTTCTCACGGGCAAGAACGTGTTCACCGGAATCAACGCCGACTTCATGCCCGCCGTGGGCAGCCCCTTGCTCAACGCCGCTTCCTTCGACGGCATCAGCAGCTCATGGTTCGACAAGGTAAGCTTCATCGGCGCCTTCTCCGCTACCGACAACTGGCTTAGCGGATGGACCAACTTCGATCCCCAGAACACCGACTATTAATTGACAGTAGGCATATACCCCGCGCCCCGCAATGTGCAACGAAAGAGTTGCGCGTTGTGGGGCGCGGACTTTTTTGTCCGTCGCCCATTAAGGCTCCTATATATATAAGGAGTAAAAAAGAACTTTCGCCACATCTTCCCGCCTTGCGATTCAATGGAAATCGTTTTTGCACCTTATATATTTGAATTGCACACCAAAACATTGCATATTCCCCACGCTTGCGCTAAATTTGTACCAAACTTTAACAACAAAACCAACCTTATGAACAAACGCAAGCATCTGCGCAACAAAGGCAGATATGCCACACTCGTCATGGCATTCCCCATTGCCGTGGCGGGAATGACAATCGCCGCACCGCAAGCAGCGGCACTTCCCCTGCTTACAGGAGTTTCCCAAACACAGAACCCCGAAATCGTAAAAGCCTCCAAGCTCAACTCCACCACCGTAGAACTCATCTACTCCGACGGCAAAATGCTCACCGTCGACTTCTACGGCGAAAACATATTCCGCCTCTTCCGCGACGACAACGGCGGCATTGTCCGCGACCCCGAAGCCTCTCCCGAGGCCAAGATACTCGTAGGAAATCCCCGCCGTTCGCTCGCCGGCCTTAAGCTCAACGTAGGCACAGCCTCCGTGGAGATAAGCACCGAAAAAGTGCTCCTTACCTTCGACCGCAAGAGCGGACTCCTCACCGTGGTAAACCGCCAGAGCGGAGAAAACGTAATAAAAAGCCTTCAGCCCGTACAGTTCGACAAAACCAGCACCACGCTCACCTTCGCCGCTAACGACGGAGAGTATTTCTACGGCGGCGGCGTGCAGAACGGACGCTTCAGCCATAAGGGAAAGAGCATTGCCATAGAAAACACCAACAACTGGGTGGACGGCGGTGTGGCTTCGCCCACGCCTTTCTACTGGAGCACAAAGGGCTACGGCCTCATGTGGAACACCTTCAAGCCCGGTCGCTACGACTTCGGAGCCACCGAGAGCGGCAAGGTAATCCTTACCCATCAGGAAAACTATCTCGACGCGTTCGTCATGGTAGACCAGCAGCCCGTTGACCTCCTCAACGACTTCTACCAACTCACCGGCAATCCCGTGCTCCTTCCCAAGTTCGGCTTCTACGAAGGACACCTCAATGCCTACAACCGCGACTACTGGACCGAAGCCAAGGACGGCTTCATGCTCTACGAAGACGGCAAGCGATACAACGAGAGTCAGAAAGACAACGGCGGCATCAAGGAAAGCCTCAACGGCGAGAAGAACAACTATCAGTTCTCCGCCCGCGCAGCCATTGACCGTTACGCCAAGAACGACATGCCACTCGGCTGGTTCCTCCCCAACGACGGATACGGCGCAGGATACGGACAGACCACTTCGCTCGACGGAAACATTCAGAACCTCAAGGAATTCGGCGACTACGCTCGCTCCAAAGGCGTGGAAATAGGTCTTTGGACGCAAAGCGACCTTCATCCCAAAGAAGGCATAGAACCGCTTCTCCAGCGCGACATCGTAAAAGAAGTGCGCGACGCCGGCGTGCGTGTGCTCAAGACCGACGTGGCTTGGGTGGGCTGGGGCTATAGCTTCGGTCTCAACGGCGTGACCGACGTGGGCGAGATAATGCCCTACTACGGCAACGACGCACGTCCCTTCATCATCTCCCTCGACGGATGGGCCGGCACGCAGCGCTACGCCGGCATTTGGAGCGGCGACCAGACCGGCGGCGACTGGGAATACATCCGTTTCCACATTCCCACCTTTATCGGTTCAGGTCTTTCAGGTCAGCCCAACATCACTTCCGACGTCGACGGCATTTTCGGCGGAAAGAACGTGCCCGTCAACGTGCGCGAATTCCAGTGGAAAACGTTCACTCCCATGGAACTCAACATGGACGGATGGGGATCCAATCCCAAATATCCCGAAGCGCTCGGCGAACCCGCCACAAGCATCAACCGCTCTTACCTCAAGCTCAAGAGCGAACTCATGCCCTACACCTACAGCGTGGCACGCGAGGCAGTGGACGGAAAGCCTATCATCCGCGCCATGTTCCTCGACTACCCCAATGCCTACACGCTTGGCAACGACACGCAGTACCAGTTCATGTTTGGTCCGTCGTTCCTCGTGGCTCCCGTCTACAAAGACACGCGGATGGACAAGGACGGCAACGACGTGCGCCACGGCATCTATCTCCCCGAAGGCAAATGGGTAGACTACTACACCGGCGACGTATACGAAGGCGGACGCATCATCAACGATTTCGACGCGCCCCTTTGGAAACTCCCCGTATTCGTCAAGGCCGATGCCATCATCCCCATGACGAACCCCAACAACAATCCTTCGCAAATACGCAAGGACTATCGCGCCTACGAAATCTATTCTTCTGCGCAGGGCGAGAACCGCTTCACGGAATACGACGACGACGGTCAGACGCAAGCCTATCTCAACGGCAAGTGCACTCGCACCGAAATTCTCACCGAGGCCAACGGAAAGGGCAAGCTCACCGTCACCGTGCAGCCCACATCGGGTTCGTTCGAAGGCTTTTCCGCTGAAAAGGAAACCGAGCTCCGCATCAATGTCAGCGAAGCACCGAAGAAAGTAGCCGCCCGCGTAGGAAAGAAGAGCGTGAAGCTTACTCAGGTTTCAACCCTCGCCGACTTCGAGAACGGCACCGACGTTTACTTCTATAACGCCGCTCCCAATCTCAACCGCTTCTCTACGCCTGGCAGCGACGCAGCAAAGACGGCAATCACGAAGAATCCGCAAATCCTCGTAAAACTCTCCAAGGCCGACGTTACCGCTGAGGCCGTCACCGTGGAAGTAAGCGGTTTCCAATTCTCGCCCGCCGACAAGTTCCGCACCCACAGCGGCGCTTTGTCTGCACCTAAGGCCGTCATCACCGAAGAAGGCACAGGTTGCTTCGACCTCACTCCCTCTTGGGAGAAGGTAGACAATGCCGACTACTACGAAGTGGAATACAACGGCATGCTCTACTCCACCATCCTTGGAACGTCGTTCACCTTCGATGGCATGCAGCCCGAAACGAAGTACAGCCTTAAAGTGCGCGCCGTGAACCGCGACGGCCACTCCGACTGGATTACCGTCAGCGCCACCACCAAGGCCAATCCGCTTGAGTTTGCCATCCACGACATCAAGGCACAGACCACCTGCGAAAACCAGGGCGGCTCGGGCGTGAACAAACTCTTCGACTTCGACGAGAAGACGCAGTGGCACACCAAGTGGGGCAAGGGCGAGGCAGTTCCTTCCGACATGACCATCGACCTGCGTTCCGTCAACAAACTCGACCGCCTCGAATATCTCCCCCGCGAAGATGCAGGCAACGGCACCATCCTCGCCGGTACGTTCTCTCTCAGTACCGACCGTCAGAACTGGAGCGCGCCCGTCAGCTTCTCTTGGGAAAAGGACGGCACTACCAAGACTTTCGTCTTCGAAGGCAATCCCGAAGCACGCTACGTACGCCTCCATCTCGACAAGGCCGTTGGCAACTTCGGTTCCGGCCGCGAGATGTATGTGTTCAAGGTGGCAGGAAGCGAAAGTTATCTCCAGGGCGACATCAACCACGACAAGCGCATCGACGAGAACGACCTTACCTCTTATATGAACTACACCGGTTTGCGTAAGGGCGATAGCGACTTCGACTACGTAAGTGCCGGCGATATCAACAAGAACGGACTTATCGACGCCTACGACATTTCCTGCGTGACCATCGAACTCGACGGCGGCGTGCGCAACTCCAACGACAAGGTGAGCGGTTCCCTCGTGCTTACCCCCAACAAGAAGACATTCGCCGCAGGCGACATGATAGAGGTGAAGGTGAGCGGAAAGGCGCTCCACTACGTCAACGGACTCAGTTTCGCTCTGCCCTACGACACGCAGGAACTCGAATATGCCGGAACCGAACTCATCGACATGAAGGAGATGGTGAACCTTACCTACGACCGTCTGCACACCAACGGCCAGAAGGAACTCTTCCCCACCTTCGTCAACCGAGGCAACAACTTCCTCCTTGAAGAAGGCGACCACGACCTCTTCGTGATTAAGTTTAAGGCAAAGAAGGCCGGCAAGTTCAACCTCAAGGCCAAAGACGGAATGCTCGTTGACCGCAACCTCGGCACCGTAAGCTTCTAATGCCTCTCATATCGCTATAAAAGCGAATTCATTAAAACAGCCCGCTGTTCAACCTACAATGGTCGTACAGCGGGCTGTTTTTGCTTATCAGTGTTGAATACAATAAGACTTTTTGTAGAAGTCTATCTCAGAAAGAACCAAAGAGGTGTTTGAAGTTGCTAGCTACGCTCAGTGTCCACATAGGCAATGTGCACAAGTTTAATAGGGTTACAGCAACCATTGTAGTGTTAATCAAGAGTGAAAAAGCCCGGCTGCGGTACTGCATATTCCCGTTAAACATTACTTACTCGCTTGTGTGCCTAAAAGCAATGTTCTAACTTCGCAGATATAATCTTCAAAGCATCACGTTTTTATGAAACATCGCGCTCTTTCGCTCCTTATTATAATAATGGGTATGCTCTCTTCGCTTTCCGCTTCGGCGCAAAGCGAAATGCCTCTCTTGCGCGCAGACACGACAACGGCGGAACTTGTTGCCGATTCCTTGGAAACGCTTCCCCTAGCCGGACGGGCCGCCCAATATGCCATTGACACGCACGCCTTCGCCCCCGAAGTTACGCTCGGCAGCTATGGCCTTGGCGGACTGTCGCCTTGGAGCACTGCTTTCGACGGCACGTCGTGGCGACTTCACCAGGGCTTTAATGCGCAGTTCGGCATGAGCGTCAGCGCAGGACTCGGCAAACATTCTCTCCGAGGCGTGGGCTTCGGACAAAGCGCGGCCTTTGCCTACGTGCACCCAGTCACGTCGAAACTCTCGCTTGCGGCAGGGCTCTTTGCCACCAACTACGACTGGGGTTCTTGGCGACGCACCGACGTAGGTTTTGCCGGCATCGTGGCTTATGAAGTCAACGACCGCATCAACCTCTACGCCTACGGAAGCAAGTCGTTCCTGCCGAAAACCGACGCCTTCCGCTATCGTCGCGACCCGTTCCCCGCATTTCTTGAACAAGCCCGCGACCGCATAGGCGCCGCAGCAGAATTTAAAATTGGAAACAACGCTATGATAGGCGTAAGCGTAGAACGCGTAAGCTATTGACAAAAGAATCTTCGTACAAATCCCGATGAATGCACCTTCTCTTACTCTTGAACGCCAACTCCAACTCTTACGCAAGGAATACGACGCCGAAAAAGAAGCCTTCCAGCGCGAAACCGAAATAGGCGGCATAGAACGGAAAATATCACGCGGTGACTGCTGGTATCCCATTACGGTCGGACGAGCCTACTACAACTCGCTCGACCGTTTTGTTGTTGAAATTACACGCACGTCCGTCGCCGACGATGACGACCACAACTTCGAGTACGGCAGGCAAGTGTGTTTCTTCTCCCGCGACATGTGGGGAAAACTTACCTACCTTTCTTTTCAGGCCACGGTGAGCTACGCCGATGCCGACCGCATGGTGGTGGAACTTCCCGGCGAGGCTGCACTCTCCCAGCTTCAGTCTCTGACGCATCCGGGTGTACAGCTCCACTTCGACGACTATTCCTACCGTGTGATGTTCGAAGCTCTGCGCACAACCATGGCCGCAAAGAACAATCGTCTTGCCGCCTTGCGCGACATATTCCACACTTCTGCCCCCGTATCGTGGAGCGCGCCGCCTGCCATTCCCCTTTCCCTTCCTTGGCTCAACGAATCGCAGCAGCAAGCCGTGCGCGACGTGTTGCGCGCAAAGGATGTGCTCATCGTGCACGGCCCGCCGGGCACGGGCAAGACTACTACGCTTGTGGAAGCCGTTGACCAAGTGCTTCGCCGCGAGCCCCAAGTGATGGTCTGCGCTCAGAGCAACACGGCCGTAGACTGGATTTGTTCCCAACTCGCCGCCCGCGGCATTCACGTTCTGCGCATTGGCAATCCCAGCCGAGTGACCGAAGAAATGCTCGCGCACACTTACGAGCGGCAGTTTGAATCGCACCCCGACTATCCTTCGCTCTGGCAGATACGTCGCACCATACGCCAGCTCTACGCACAGCCCCGCAAAAGCAGAGGCGAGAACTTTCATCAGAAAATAGCGCGCTTGCGCGAACGTGCCGCCGAACTTGAGAGCCGCATCCGTCACAACCTCTTCGACCAAACGCGCGTGGTGGCTTCCACCCTCACCGGAGCGGCAAACCAACTGCTCACCGGACACCATTTTCACACCTTATTTATAGACGAAGCCGCACAGGCGCTTGAAGCCGCCTGCTGGGTTGCCCTCCAACGCGCCGACCGCGTAATCCTCGCCGGCGACCACCAGCAGTTGCCGCCCACCGTAAAGTGCCTGGAGGCGCAGCGCGGCGGACTGGGCAGAACGCTCATGCAGCATTTGGCGGAAACAAAACCCGAAGCCGTGCGCTTGCTCCGCATGCAGTACCGCATGAACGAAGCGTTGATGAACTTTTCGTCCGAATGGTTCTACCACGGACAACTCCAAGCCGCACCCGAAGTGAAGCACCGCTCGTTGCTTGACGAAGTCGACGAGCCGCTTGTGTGGATAGACTCGTCGGACGTGGCGGTGCAGGAAGAAACCGTAGGCAGCCACTGCGGACGCGTAAATAAGGAGGAAGCACAACTTACGCTTCGCGCCCTTTGCGACTATGTAACCCGCTTTGGGCGCCATCGCCTTTTGGAGGAACGCGTAGACTTTGGCATCATCTCACCCTACCGCGCGCAAGTGCAGTATCTGCGTTCGCTCATCAAACGCAGTGAAACGCTCCGACCTTTACGCCGGCAAATCACCGTCAACACGGTCGACGCTTTTCAGGGGCAGGAGCGCGACGTGATTCTCGTAAGTCTCGTACGCGCGAACGACGACGGACAAATAGGCTTCCTCAGCGACCTTCGCCGAATGAACGTGGCCATCACCCGGGCGCGTTTCAAACTCATCATTCTCGGCTCGTCGCTCACAATCTGCCGCCATAAATTCTACCGGAAACTCTTTGAAAGTTGTACAAAACTGCAATTGACGGAAGAAAATCCCGCGAAATAATTCCCCAATCCTTGCAAGGGAAAAAAGAAGTCTTTATATTTGCAGAAAATTCAGAGTTGTAATAATTACAAACCAATGAAAACCCAAACTCAGACCGTTCTCAAGGCGTTGATGAACCACGGCATAAAAGCTTCTCCCCAGCGATTGGCCGTGTTGCAGTACCTGATGGACCACCGCACGCATCCCACAGTGGACGAGATATATAATGGATTGCATCCAGCCATTCCCACGTTGTCGAAAACTACTGTTTACAACACGTTGAGGCTTCTTGTGGAGCATGGTGCCGCTTTGCAGCTCACCATCGACGAGCGGAAAACCTGCTACGATGCCGACACGTCGCCTCACGCCCATTTCCTTTGCTCCGAGTGCGGCAAGGTCTACGACGTACCCCTTATAAATACGCGTCTTGAAACGGATGCACAAATGCCGGAAGGTTTCCAGTGCGAACAAGCCGACCTCTATTTCCACGGCATCTGCCAAAAATGTTCTCTTTGAACGCAAAAGCGGTGACGGCGCACTGCTTAAACTCTCCATCCGCGTCGCTCACTGCAGCAAGAACAATTACATAACAACCCCTCCAAACTTAACTCCACATGAAAAAGAAATTCATCTGCACCGTATGCGGTTACGTATACGAAGGCGAACACGCTCCCGAGAAATGCCCCATGTGCGGTGTGCCCGCATCCAAGTTCAAGGAACTCGACGAAAGCAGTGCCATGCAGTTTGTGGCTGAACACGAACTCGGTGTGGCCAAAGGCTGCGACGAAGAGATGATAAAGGATCTCAACTCCCATTTCAACGGCGAATGCACCGAAGTGGGCATGTACCTCGCCATGAGCCGCCAGGCCGACCGCGAAGGCTACCCCGAAGTGGCTGAGGCTTTCAAGCGCTACGCTTGGGAAGAGGCCGAACACGCTGCCAAGTTTGCCGAACTTCTCGGCGATGTCGTTTGGGACACCAAGACCAATCTCGAAAAGCGCATGCAAGCCGAAAGCGGTGCTTGTGAGGACAAGGCACGCATTGCCAAACGCGCTAAGGAACTCAACCTCGACGCCATCCACGACACCGTTCACGAAATGGCACGCGACGAAGCCCGCCACGGACGCGGCTTCGAAGGTCTCTACAACCGCTATTTCAAAAAGTAACCTCCGAAGTTCCCGCAACTTCACTCCCAATCACGTTTCCCCTACTTATCCACAAGAACATCACACCCATGAATTCTCTTAAAGGCACCAAGACCGAGCAGAACCTTGCCGCTGCATTTGCCGGCGAGTCGCAGGCACATACCAAATACCAGTATTTCGCTTCGAAGGCCAAGAAGGACGGCTACGTTCAGATGGCCAACATTTTCGAAGAAACCGCACGCAACGAGAAGGAGCACGCCAAAATCTGGTTCAAACTCCTCCACGGCGGCGCCATTCCTTCCACTACCGACAACCTTGCCGATGCCGCTTCCGGTGAAAACTACGAGTGGACCGACATGTATGCCACTTTCGCCAAGGAAGCACGCGAAGAGGGCTTCCCCGAAATCGCTGCAAAGTTCGAAATGGTAGGCGCCATCGAAAAGGCTCACGAAGAACGCTACCGCCGTTTGCTCAAGAACATTGAGGATGCCGTGGTGTTCTCCCGCGAAGGCGACAGCGTATGGCAGTGCTCCAATTGCGGCCACATCGTCATCGGCAAGAAAGCTCCCGAAGTATGCCCCGTCTGCGCACATCCGCAGAGCTACTTCGAACTCCGTGCTGAGAACTATTAATCTCCTTGCCTGGGGACGTCCTCTTCAAGGCATCTACTGAATTGCAGCGCACATAAAAGGCGAAAGCCTTCTATGTGCGCTGCGTTTTTGTAACAAGAAAAGTTCAAAAAGTACTTGCGCAATTGTGGTGCGAAGCGCATGGGGGTCAAGACTCCAGTCTTGACTGCTCTACACGCAGTCACAGACTGTTTGCGTGGCTGCGCTTTATGACAGGTTCGCGCTCAACTGTCAAGACTGGAGTCTTGACCTCCATGCGCTTCGCCACCATGCGCTGCGCATCCGGGCGCTGCGCCAAAGTTTCATTCACCATTGTTAAATCTGTGACTTTTTCTTGACAATCGGCTTGTTCAAACTAGAACTGCCCAACCGTCTTTTCAAGCGCAAAAATGCGTTTCCGAAAACTTTTAGGCATCTTGTGAAAATTCCAAGGCAGCAAATTTATTTGGGCCTAGGGGGAATTTTGCCTAGATGCCTTGGAATTTTTGCCAAAAACGGCCTCGTTTTCGCCCTCTTTGGTCTCCGAAAGGCGAGAAGCGTGCAATAAATCACAATAAAGTAAACGTTCTTTTGTAATACTGAATTTCTCCATGCCTTGAGAATCGCGTATTTTCGAGCGTATGTGCGTTTGATGATTTCTACGCGATTCTCAGTGTTAAAAATCGGCGTTTGAGCATGGCGCATGGGGTGTAGGTTTTTGCCTACTGATCTTATGAGGGGCAACAACGTACGTGTAGAGCGTGACGTTTTGAAAACGTCACCCCCATGAGCGACTGAAAAAACGGCCGCAAAGCCACCTGGAGAGGTGACCTTGCGGCCGTTTGTTGTTCGCTTTGGGCTAAAAGCCGGCGCTCGTTATTTCTTGGGAATGCGCTCGAGTGTGGTCTTCACGAACTGCCAGTACTTCTCTACGCTGGGGATGTAGCAGCGTTCGTTCGGCGTGTGCGGAGAGCGGAGCGTGGGGCCGAAGCTCACGAGGTCCATGTGAGGACGGATTGCACCGATTACGCCGCATTCGAGACCGGCGTGGATTACCTGCACGCGGTTCTCTTCGCCGAAGAGGTCGCGGTAGACGTCCTTCATGAGCGCTACGATTTCGCTCTTCGGGTTCGGTTGCCAAGCGGGATAGTCGCCGCTCAGTTCCACCTTCATGCCAGCCATGGCAAAAGCGCTTTCAAGCGTTTCGGCGCAGCACTCGCGCATGGAGTCGCGGGAGGAACGGATGAGGATGAGGAACTCTGCCTTGCCTTCGCCAATATTTACGATGGCGAGGTTGGAGGAAGTTTCCACGATGGAAGGCACTTCGGGAATGAAACGCAACACGCCGTTGTGGGCAGCGCAAAGCGCATTGACGAGGTTGTCCTGAATTTCAGCAGGAACGATGTGTGAGGGAACCGCCACGTCTTCAACCTCAAGCTTGAGGCTCTTCTCCACAGCCCCGAACTCGTCGGTGAACGTTTGGCGCCACTCGTCTACCGCTTCCTTCAGTGCTGCCACGTTCTCTTTCGGGAGTGTGAGCACCACTTCGGCGTCGCGGGGAATGGCATTACGCATGTTTCCGCCCTTCCATTCAGAAAGGCAGGCTTCGAAGTTGGCCACGGCGTCCTGCACGAGGCGTGCCATGGCCTTGTTGGCGTTGCAGCGGCCTTCGTTGATTTCAAGTCCGGAGTGTCCGCCGAGGAGGTCGTGGAGCGTCACCTTCACGGCAGCGTCTTCCTTGTCGGTCTCTTCGGGTTTGTATTCCAAAGTGGCGGTCATGTTCACGCCGCCGGCAGAGCCTACAATCATTTCGCCCTCAGTCTCGTTGTCGAGGTTGAGGAGAATGTCGCCTTCGAGCGTTTCGGCCTTCATGTGGTTCACACCGTACATGGTGGTCTCTTCGTCGGCAGTGATGAAGCCTTCCACGGGGCCGTGCTTCAGTGTGTTGTCCTCCATGATGGCCATGATGGTGGCCACGGCCATGCCGTCGTCGGAGCCGAGCGTGGTGCCTTTGGCTTTTACCCAGTCGCCGTCGATGTACGTTTCGATGGGGTCGGTCTCAAACACATGAGTAGAGTCCTTCTCTTTCTGTGGCACCATGTCCATGTGACCCTGGAGCGTCACGTATTTGCGGTCTTCCATGCCCGGGCTGGCAGGCTTGCGCATGATGATGTTTCCGGCTTCGTCCTGGAAAGCCTCTACGTGGTGCTCGGCTGCCCAGTCGAGCAGGAATTTCTGTACTTTTTCCAAATGGCCCGAAGGACGCGGCACTTGTGTGAGCAAGTCGAAGTTCTTCCAGATGGCCTGCGGCTGCAGGTTTGCAATTTCACTCATAACACTGATGTTTATAAAGTTGTTGTTTCGTTTTCAAGCGCATCGCGGTCTGCGCTTTTGAGGCGCGGGCGAACGTTTACGCGCACCCAGCCGAATATGCCGAGGGCAACCACGAGCGCAGTCTGTATGGTGTGTACGGCAAGGGCAAAGAGAATGGCGCTGTTCTCTGCCACGCCCCAAAGCACGAGCATCGTTTTCACGGCAAAGTGCCAGGGGCCTGCGCCGTTGGGCGTGGGTACGAGCACGGCGAACGTGCCGATGCAGAATATCAGGAACGCGGCTTCCACGGAGAAGCCGCTCGTGAAGTCGAAGCAGAAGAAAGCGATGTAGAAATGGAGAAAATAGCCGCCCCAGATAAGTAGGCTGTAGAAAAGGTAGAGCGGCAAGTTGTGCACCTTGCGTAAGGAAACGATGCCCTCCCAAAGGTCGTGGAGCATGTCGCGCCCTTTGCGGAAAACGGCAAAGCGGCGCACGAGCACCATAGCGGCTGCTCCTGCTGCCACGAGGCAAAGCAGGGTGACGGCGTAGCCCGTAGCGGTGAAGCGGTGGAGAATGTCGGTAAGGTCGGTGCCCGTCTTTTCCATAAAGGTGACGAGCATGGGGAGCTGCGTGAAGAAGGCTACGGCGGTGAAGAGCAGCATCATCACGGAGTCTACTACTCGCTCCGTGACCACCGTGCCGAGCGATTTGGTGAACGAAACGCCGTCGTATTTCTTCAGCGTGCCGCAACGCGTCACTTCGCCCACGCGGGGAATCACAAGGCTGGCGGCATAGGATATGAAGATGGCGTCGACGCACGTGGTGCGCCGTGGACGTTCACCGAGCGGCTGCAATGCCATGCGCCATCGCCAGGCGCGTGCCATTTGCGGAAGAATGCCAAAGGCGAGCGACAAGACCATCCACCCCCACTTCATGTCGTTCTTCACACAGCCGAAAAAGTCGTCCCAGTTCGTGCCGCGATACATCCACCACAATATGCCCAGGCCGAGCACAAAGGGAAGAAGGATTTGCAATGTGACTTTTAGGAGGTGTTTCATTCTTTTTCTTTATCTTTGCAAAGCAAATTAAGCGAGATGCCCGTAAAATGGTAATGCTGCTACTTGCAGCAATTAGTGTAGCAAAGCTTCGTTTGCAATGCACCCCGCTTCGGTTTAATTCCTTGCGGGGCGTAAAAATGTAGTTCCCTACGAATAATAATCAAATGGTTGCTTGCGTTTATAATCAAGCATAGTGGCTTGATAGTATAAGCGTTCCACTTGAGCAAAAGCAAAAGTAAACAAAATAGTTTAGATGAAGTCCGTACGCCCCAAAAAATTTCTCGGCCAGCATTTCCTTACGGATTTGCCTACGGCGCAGGCCATTGCCGACACCGTGGACGCCTGTCCCGACATACCCGTGCTTGAAGTAGGTCCGGGCATGGGGGTCATGACGCAATATCTTTTGCCGAAAGGCCGCGAGTTTAAAGTGGTGGAAATCGACTTCGAGAGCGTAGGCTATTTGCGCGAGCATTTCCCGCAGCTGGAGGAGAACATCATTGAGGACGACTTCCTCAAGATGCACCTTGAACATACGTTTGGCGGGCGCCCGTTTGTGCTCACCGGCAACTATCCCTACAACATCAGCAGCCAGATTTTCTTCAAGATGCTCGACTATCGCCACCTTATACCCTGCTGCACGGGAATGATACAGAAGGAAGTGGCGGAGCGCCTGGCTGCAAAACCCTGCTGCAAGGCCTACGGCATACTCAGCGTGCTCGTGCAGCTTTACTACGACGTGGACTACCTCTTTACCGTAGAGCCGGGCGTTTTCAATCCGCCGCCCAAAGTGCGCAGCGCCGTCATACGCATGACGCGCAACGGCGTGGAGCATCCCGGCTGCGACGAAACGCTCCTCCGCCGTGTGGTGAAGACCACCTTCAACCAGCGGCGCAAGATGATGCGCGGTTCCATCAAACCGCTTCTCGGCGAACTCGACCAGCGGTGCGGCGGCAATGCTCCCGACCATGCGGCATTTCTCGCCGACCCCATGCTGACGCGCCGCCCCGAGCAGCTCTCCGTGGCAGAGTTCGTGGACTTGACAAACCGTGTGGCGGCGCTCTACGGCGACAAGTTGACCCTCTAAGAAAAGAACCTTATATAGTAGAACAACAAACAAACTAATCATTCATCTCAGAAATGAAGACATATTTAGTGACCGGTGCAGCCGGATTTATTGGTGCAAATTACTTGAAGTATATACTCAAGAAGTACGACGACGTGCGCGTTGTGGTGCTCGACCTGCTTACCTATGCCGGCTATCTCGGAACTATAGCCGACGACATCGACAACGAACGTTGCTTCTTCGTGAAGGGCGACATCTGCGACCGTGCGCTTCTCGACCATCTCTTTGCCGAATACCGCTTCGACGTGGTGGTGAACTTCGCCGCCGAGAGCCATGTGGACCGCAGCATTGAAAATCCGCAGCTCTTCCTCAACACCAACATTCTCGGCACGCAGAACCTGCTCGACGCTTCACGTGCCGCTTGGGTGATGGGACGCGACGAACAGGGCTATCCCACGTGGCGCAAGGGCGTCCGCTTCCACCAGGTTTCCACCGACGAAGTTTACGGTTCGCTCGGCGCTGAGGGCTACTTCACCGAAGAAACTCCCCTTTGCCCCCACAGCCCTTACAGCGCTTCCAAGACCTCTGCCGACCATTTCGTCTGCGCTTACCGCGACACCTACCATATGCCCGTGAGCATCACCCGCTGCTCCAACAACTACGGTCCTTACCAGTTCCCCGAAAAGCTCATTCCCCTCGTCATCAACAACATTCTCGAAGGCAAGAAGCTTCCCGTTTACGGCAAGGGCGAGAACATCCGCGACTGGCTCTTCGTGGAAGACCACTGCAAGGCCATCGACATGGTAATCAACCAGGGCAAGGACGGCAGCATCTACAATGTGGGCGGTCACAACGAACGCCAGAACATTCAAATCGTGCGCATCATCATCCGCACCATCCACGACCTTATGGAGCAGGAACCGCAGTTCCGCACGCTTCTCAAGAAGCAGCAGAAGGATGCCGACGGCCAGATAGACATTTCGTGGATCAACGAAGACCTCATCACCTTCGTGAAAGACCGTCTCGGCCACGACCAGCGCTACGGCATCGATCCTTCCAAAATAAAGGCCGACCTCGGATGGTACCCCGAAACCACCTTCGAAGTGGGCATCGTGAAGACCATCCGCTGGAACCTTGAACACCACGACTGGGTAGAAGCCGTGAGCGGAAGCGACTATCAGCTCTATTACGAACGTATGTACAGCAAAAAATAACTACGCGCTTGACAGGCTTTTCCAATACATAGAATGTCCCCTCCCCATTATTATATATATGATGGGGTGGGGACATTTGCACTTTTCGATACATCTTTTGTCCATGCTATGAAGAAACATGTACTTTTCACTTCGGCACTCCTTTCGGTCGGTGCCGCCTTGGCTGCCACTTCGGGCGCTTGGCTTGCGCAGCCCTTCTTCCATTCCACAGAAAATGCCGCAGCCGTAGCAGGCCGCGACTTGTCAGTTGCCAAATCCTCTACGTCTTCTCAGACTAAGGCTCAAGCCACCAGCAGCGAAGAAAACGTTACGGCGCAGTACGTCAAGAACGCTTCCTTTGAGGCCGACGACGTCAGCACGCTCGAAGCCGTGAACAATGCGAGCGACGGACTTCGCGGCTACAAGCCCAATCCGCTTACCGGCTGGACACTCGGCGGAACGTCCGTCACCAACCTTCTCGTGACCAAGGCGTGCTATGCCGACAACAACTTCGGTTTCATGACCGCCATCCCCGACGGCGCGCAGGCTTTCTATCTCCGTCAGGGATGGTCCACTGGCACTACCACCTTGCAGCAAACCCTTTCCGCCCTCCCCGCAGGAAAATATAAGCTGACGGCAGACGTGCGTACGGCCTACGCCAATTCTGCCGCATCATCCTTCTCGCTCTTTGCCACAAAAGCAGGTGCTGCAAACCCTATGGATAAGACTTCGGGCTCGTTCAGCCAAGGTTCAACCAACTGCTTTGCCACCATGGAGTGGACCACGCAGCAACTGACCTTTGAACTCGATGCCGAAACCGACGTCAACATCGGTATCTCCGTAGACTGGCTTTCCGGCGGCAGTTGCATTGCCATTGACAATGTGCAGCTCTACCGTTTGCCCGACAGCTATGTAAAGCCCGAAGAACCTACGGAAAACGATGTCGACAGTCCCACCGAGGGCAAGGTAAGCGCCGACTTCGTGGGCGAACAAGCCATGAAGGACGACCTTATGGCCATGCTCGGCAAGTTTGCACAATATATGAAGAACGACTACCAGGACTGCCAAGCCCCCAATTCCATCGGCGAGACGTGCGGTGCTTTTAAGAGCAACAGCACCATGACTGAGGGTGAGGACGGTGTGCGTCCCAATGCCGACCTTTCCATGATATGCGCCTTTCTTGCCAAATACGGCAAAGCCACCGAGGAACGCACCGGCAAGTCCATCCTTCCTTCCGGCGTGAGCTGGGCCGACGTGGAGCAGATGGCTATGAAGAGTCTCGTCTATGCCTATTCCACCCACAAGGCCAACAAGCTCAAGACCTGTGCCGGCGGAAAATACTGGGGCTCCACAGCCACCTCCGACTACGTGTGGGAAAGTTCCCTTTGGGCAATGTCCGTGGCCTACTCCGCTTTCTTCCAGTGGGACAAACTTTCTGATGCGCAGAAGGCCTACATAGAGAAACTCCTCAAGGCAGAGTGCAACTACGAACTCTCGCGCAGCATTCCCACCGGTTACAACGGCGACACCAAGGCGGAAGAAAACGGTTGGGAAGCCGACGTGCTTGCCGCTACGCTCGGCCTCTTCCCCGATGACGCTCTCGCCACAAAGTGGTTCGACCGCCTGCGCCTCTTTGCCGTGAACAGTTATTCCCATCCTTCCGATGCCGACAACCACACGGTGCTCGACCCTCACTACGACAAGCAGACCGTGGCAGACCTCTATAAAGGCCAGAACCTTTTCGACGACTATACCCTTCAGAACCACAACTTCTTCCACACCAGCTATCAGAACGTGGTGATGCAGGAACTTGGCGAAGCCGCCCTTGCCCTCAAGCTGTTCCAGCTCGGAACGAAGGGCGAAGAGAAGTGGCACACCAACGCCCTCATGCACAACAACGACCGCGTGATGAAGCAAGTGCTCAATTGGCTCGCACTTGCCGACGGCGAACTCGCCATGCCCAACGGCAACGACTGGAGCTTGTTCCTCTACGACCAGATTACGTCGTATTCCACCGCAGCTTGTTTTCTCTCCGACCCCGATGCGCTGATGTTGGAAAACTTGGCTTACAAGAATATCAAGGCTCGCCAAACCACCACGGCAGATGGTTCGTGGCTCTTGCGCTCCGACGTGGGTGCACGCCGCATGGGCGTTGAAGCTCACCGCGTGATGATGACGTGGCTCATGCACGAAGCGCTGTCTACCGAAAGTCTTACCCCGACAGCTTGGGATGACTTTGCCGACCAATATGCTTCGGCAAAAATCTTCCCCTGCCAGAATGTGGTGCGCGCCTGCACTCCGCAGCGTTTCACCACCTTCTCGTGGAGCTCAGGCAAACAGAGCTACACGGGTTACATCGCTTCCAATTCTCCCGACAAGAACAAGGTGGTCGTTCCCTTCCGTGCCAACAACACCGGCAATTTCCTCGGATGGTACAACGTGAGCGGAAAGTCCACCAACGCTACGCCCGTGGTCAGCGGCATCTATTCCCTTCGTGGCAATTCCTACACCATGAACGGCGAACTCAACACCAACGACGCTGCGCTTAACAACCGCTTCGCCATCTACTCCACGCCCGGAACGGCGGTAATCTACACCGACTACGTCCGAGCAAACGCTGCCGCCACCGTCACCTCCCGTCAGGGCGGACTGATGGCCATAAGCACCGACGAACTCACCAAACTCAAGCGCACCCTCTACTATGGCGACACCCACAGTCAGACCGACGGCTCGCAGCTGCTTAAGGTGCAGACGCCGTGGATTAATGTCGACAACGTGTTGGGTGTGGTCAATGTAGGCGATAGCCTGATGGCTTTCGGCGATCGTGCGGAAAACAATTCCGTGATGACGTCGAAACTCAATGCTTCTTATTCCGTCGGCAGCGATGCCTATAAGGCCGGCGATGTGGTGGACCGTCGCAACATGGTCTACTACTATGCCCCCGCTCATGCAGCTTCCGACACCCGCCGCGCTTCAGAACTCACCGTCAATCTGCGCGACAGTTTGTCCACAGGTTGGAATGGCGTCATAGCTCCCGATTTGGAGGACGGAAAAGTTACGGGACTTTATATGCTTCTTGCCAACTTCTGCGGCGATACGCACACCTCGCTCCGCAATGTGAAGTGGAACGGTAAGGCTCCCGTATTCTCCGTGCCCACGACGATTGCCGACAATGCTTCGTCTGCCACCTTTGCCGTCGATCCCAACCATTCGCTCGGCGAGACTCTCTGCTATTGCTTGGAAGGCACAGGCGTGAAGGCGCAGCAAGACGCTGCCGACTCAGCTGCCGTCTATGTGCAGAACCTTTCCGGCAAGACCAATGCTGTCACCGTCCACTTCAACGGCGCCGGCAGCAATTTGTCCAAGGATATTTCGCTTCAGAAAGACCAGATTGTGCGCATCAGCCGTGCCGCCGGCAATTTCGTGGTAGAAGATGCCGAAAGTTTTCCCGCTGAGGCTGCCGATGCAATGGAAGGCTACACCGACGTTACTGAACGCTATCTTGGCAATCCCAGTTTCGAAGCCGACAAGACCTATGGCGACGCCACAGGGCACGTGACGCTCGGCAATGTGACCTACAATCCTTGCTATGTGAACACCGTGGCTGCTGCCGACAAGAATTTCATCAATGTGCTTCCCGTACAAGGTTGGACTCCTGCCGCAGCGCTTAACGGCTCGTCGAACTATTGCCGCATGTATTCCATGCCCTATAGCGCCACGATGTACTGCGTCAGTCCTTCCTCGCAGGGCAACTATGCCGCGCAGTGCGCCGCCCCCGCTCTCGATGCCGATTGCGGAACGCGTTGCCTCACGGTGCTCAACTCCTGGGCTGTGGGCAGCAATGCGGTGACGCAGACCGCGTCGCTTCCGGCAGGCGAGTACCGTTTGCTCCTGGACATGAAATATGAATGTCCCAACCAGTCCGCCAACGAAGGCACAACAGTTCGCACGACGGGCGGCAACGTCAACACGTCGCTGACCGGTGTGAAACTCCCTTCGTCTACCGACTACCGTTACCCCTCGCAGCCCAATGAATGGCAGCAGCTGGTTTACGACTTTACGCTTGCCGAGGCTGGGAACGTAACCTTTTCTTTAGGCTATTCCGCTTCAGCCTCTCAAGGAGCTGCCAACAACACGCTGCTTTACATAGACAATGTGCGTCTTGGCAAGAAAAGCACTGCAGGCATTGCCGCCACCGAAACGATTGACGAGGCCGCGAAAGGCATTTACACTTTAGGCGGCATTCGCGTGGCTCGCGCCGAAAAGGGCGTGTATGTCGTCGACGGCAGAAAGACCATCGTGAAATAAGCAAGTCGGACGACACGAAACAAACAGCACGAATCTGTGCGTAGGTTACCTACGGCGCAGATTCGTGCTGTTTGTTTTTGGATTTGCCCAAGGCTAGTGCCGTGTCTAATGCGCGGCGCGGCTACGGCAGAGCCAAAGGCCGGCAAAGGTGAGCGCGCCGTTGAGCATGAGCAGTTCGTAGCCGAAAGTGTAGCCCCACCAGAGTGGAGCATAGTGGTCAAGCGCGGCGCAGAGAAGCGGGGCGCAAATGCAAATGGCGGGAACGTAACGATCGTTCGTGCTGCGTTTGGTAAAAAGTCCGAAGGCGTAGAGCCCGAGCAAGGGACCGTAAGTGTAGCTTGCCATCACGTAGACCGCATTGATGATGCTGCCGCTACCTGCTGCCTTGAACATCACAATGCAAAGCAGGAATAGCGCTGCCATCGCCACATGCACGCGGCGGCGGATGCGCAACGCTTGAGCCTCCGGCAAATGGCGCTCTTCCATTCGCAGAATGTCGATGCACACCGTAGTGGTAAGTGCCGTAAGTGCCGAGTCTGCGCTGGAGAAAGCTGCCGCTACGATGCCTATGGTAAAAGGTATCACCACCCATGTGCCCAAGTTGCCCGAGCTTACCATCCACGGCAGCAGGTCGTCGCCGGCTGCGGGAGGCGTAAGTCCCTTTTGGGCGCAGAAGGTATAGAGCAGAATGCCGAGCGCGAGAAACAGCACGTTTGCGGGGAGGAAGGCGAATCCATAGGTACACATGTTCTTTTGCGCTTCGCGGAGCGAGCGACACGTCAGGTTCTTCTGCATCATGTCCTGGTCAAGTCCCGTCATGACCACCACGATGAACACACCGCTAAGAAACTGCCGCCAAAAAGCTTGCGGACTCGTGGCGTCCCATTCCCAAATGCGGCACATGGGGCTTTCGGCAATGGTGCGCAGCGTACCGCCGAAGCTGAGTCCCATTTCGCTTGCCGTGATGCAGAGAATGCCGGCAGCGGCGATGAGCAAGCATGCCGTCTGCACGGCATCCGTGCGAACCACAGTCTGTATGCCGCTGCGGCGTGTGTAAAGCCAGATAAGCAGCAGCACCACGATGGATGTTGCCACAAAAGCGCCCATTCCGTCTCCCCAATAGGGAGCCACCACGAAGCGTTGCAGCACGAGGCACACGAGATAGAGTCGGGCAGAAGCTCCCGTGAGCTTACTCAGCACGAAGAAGAGCGCTCCCGTTCCGTGCGCCTTGCTGCCGAAGCGCGTGCCGAGGTAAGTGTAGATGCTTGTCAGCCGCAGTTTGTAGTAGAGCGGCAGAAGCACGAACGCCACCGCAAAGTATCCCACCACAAAGCCGAGGCACATTTGCAGGTAGGTCATGCCAGTGGCTTGCGCCCATCCCGGCACGGAGATAAACGTCACGCCGGAAATGCTGGCGCCAATCATGCCGAAGGCCACCATCCACCAGGGCGATTGCCTTCCGGCTCGGAAGAAAGCTTCGTTGCCTTTTGCGCCGTGGCGCGAGGTGCGGTACGAAATGAACATGAGAACGAAGAAGTAGGCAACGAGCGTCGCCAGCATGCAGAGAGCGTTCATGAGAAATAGTTGGGTCTGTTGGTGTTTTGTGCAGAATGCAAGAAAAGAGCGACGTTCCTTACGCAGCTGATTGACAAAAGCTAAGTAGGAAACGTCGCCCCGAGGTAGGTCGGTTTATTATAAGGAAGCAAGCATTGCTCCGAAAATTACAACATAGATTATGACGTAGAGTATCCAGAAGGCAACTGAAAGCAAAGCGCCTATCTTTGCCCATTTGAGTGCTTCTTTCGAGTTTCGCACAGCCTCGGCGTAGCGTCCCGATGCGTAGCATCCGTCCACTTTGGAAGCGTACACGATGGAAACGACACCCAAGGGAAGGCAGCAGAGCACGGTGCAAAGTATTGCCCACACGAGGTTGCTTTCGGGGCGCGGCATAGATGCGTTGGTGTAGGGCGCCTGCTGGTTGTAGTTAGGCGCCTGCTGGCTGTTGGGCTGGGGCGGCTGCGGAGCGGTAGGAGGTGTCTGCGTTGATTCGGGTCCGTAGGGATTCTTTTGTTCGTCCATAATATTACAGGATTTAGGTGATTGAAAGATGTTTGTTCGTTGTGATTGGCGCAACGCCTTGTGTGCAGTTTAAACCAAGGCAAAAAGACTGTAGAAAGACCAGGAGAGAATGCCGCAGATGAGCGCAATTATGCCCCATTTCTGTGCATCGGCCGACGCCATCAGTGCTGCGTCGTAATTCCCCATTGCATAGTATTTGCCTACGTCGTTCGCTTTGATGATGGCCACTATTCCGAAGGGCAGACAGCAACATATCGTGGTGAATACGGCCAGTGCCATGTGGCTTGACGGACAAGGAACGTAGGAAAAATTGTTCTGCGTGTTGCCGAACGGTTGCTGCGCTCCGCCGTATGGCTGCTGCTGCGTTTCGCCGTAAGGCTGCTGCGGCCCGTAGTTCGGTTGAGGCTGTTGTGGCGGTTGCTGTTGGAAGGCCTGCTGCGTGGTGTGAGTTTCGAACCATTTGTGCAGTTCGGGTTGCGAGTCGGCGGGCATCCAGTCGGGCATGTCCTTGCACCACACGAGGGTGGAGGGCGTTATGCCGTAGTCGGCAAACTTTTCCGGCGGGATGGGGCCGTGTTGGTTATTCTGGGCGTCGAGGTAGAAATAGGAATTCATGGAGTAGTGTTTATGATGTGACTATGCGAAACACTTTGAAACACAAAAGTAAACAAATTAATAAAGTGCGGAGTCTTCTTCCGCAGTTTTTTGCTTTTTGCGTGCGGAAATGTCTTGTGGAAGAGCAAAATGCGTTCTTAGATGCCGAGCACGTTTCGGGTGATGCCCCATGCAAAGAAGAGCACAATGTAGAGCCACACTGCGTAGCTGCTTTCGAAGATGAGGCGCAGCCTGTGCTGGAGCCTTCCCCTTGCGCCCCATTCGGTAAGCATCAAGCAAAGAAGGTAGGGCAAGCTATAGATGAGGAAGCGGTTGTACGCCCACGCTTCGGCAAAGTGGCCGTGGAGAAAGGCATGTGTCGCACGCTGCAGTCCACAGCCCGGGCAACTCCATCCCGTGAGCACACGGAACACGCATTTCGGTGCCCATTGCGTGCCTACGGGGTTCACCACGTAGAGCCCCGCGAGCACTGCTGCGCAGAGTGCCGCGAAGAACCATTTGCGGTGTGCGCTTATATATTGTATACCTGTGCGTAAAACGTTCATACTGCAAAGATGGCAATTTTGACGTCACTGCAAGGGCGAGTTTGGAAAAAACGAGTAACTTTGTCGCTTGTTCAAGGTACGCATTCTGCGCCTTGCGGTTATGATAATCACAATACAAACCAGATATTTCCATATTCTATCATGGCTAAAGGAAAAGTAGATGCCCTGCTCGGCATCGTTTTCGGCGATGAAGGCAAGGGCAAGGTGGTGGACTATTTCACCCCCCGTTACGACGTGGTGGCACGTTTCGCCGGTGGCCCCAACGCCGGCCACACCATTATCTTCGACGGTAAGAAATTCGTGTTGCGTTCCATTCCCTCGGGCATATTCGACGAGGGTAAGGTGAACATCATAGGTAATGGTTGCGTCATTGCTCCCGACCTCTTCATGGCTGAGGCTCATGAGCTCGAAGCCGCTGGCTACCAGCTCACCGAGCGTCTTCACATCAGCAAGCGCGCTCACCTCATCCTTCCTACCCACCGCGTGCTCGACCGCGCTTACGAAGCTGCCAAGGGCAAGAACAAAGTGGGCACCACGGGTAAGGGCATCGGTCCGACTTATAGCGACAAGGCTGCCCGCGTGGGTCTTCGCGTAGGCGACATCCTCAATGGTTTCGAAGAGAAGTACAAGGCGCTGAAAGCCCGTCACGAGCAGATACTCCGCGACCTCCACTTCACCGACTACGACATCACTGAAGAGGAAAAGAAATGGCTCGAAGGTGTGGACTACATGCGCAAGTTCCACCTCACCGACACCGAGATTGAACTCAACCGTGCGCTCGCCGAGGGCAAGAACGTGCTCGCCGAAGGCGCCCAGGGTTCGCTCCTCGACATCGACCACGGCACTTATCCCTACGTGTCGTCTTCTTCCACCACAAGCGGCGGCGTATGCACTGGCTTGGGTATCGCCCCGAACACCATTGGCCATGTGTTCGGCATCTTTAAGGCCTACAGCACGCGTGTGGGCGGCGGTCCTTTCCCCGTGGAACTCTTCGACGAGACGGGCGATACCATCCGCCACATCGGCAATGAATACGGTGCCGTGACGGGACGTAATCGTCGCTGCGGCTGGCTCGACCTCGTGGCGCTCAAGTATGCCATCATGATTAATGGCGTGACGGACCTCGTGATGATGAAGGGCGACGTGCTCGACGGCTTCTCCACCATCAAGGTGTGCACCGCCTACACGAAGGACGGCGAAACCATCACCGACATGCCTTACGACACCGAGGGCTGGCAGCCTGTCTACGAAGAACTCCCCGGATGGAACACTCCGCTTACGGAACTCCGCGCCGAGGCCGACTTCCCGAAGGCTTTTGCCGACTACATTGCCTACATAGAGAAGGCTACGGGTACGCCCATCACGATTGTTTCCGTAGGACCCGACCGCGAAGCGACCATCATCCGCTAAGCGAACACAGATATTACAACAAAACGCCACGGCTTCCGCTAAGAAGTCGTGGCGTTTTGTTTGGTGTAGTAATTTCATTGACTGGTAAGGTGAATCTCATGGGGATCACCATCAAGCGTAGACGTTCTTTTATCGAATGTCGAGCTCGTCAATGGCGTACTTGGAGCCGCCGAGTTTGTCAATGATGAAGAGCACGTAGCGGATGTCCACGTTGATGCAGCGCTGGAGCGAGGGGTTGAACTTGAGGTCGCCGGAGAGACTCTCTATGTTGCCGTCGAAGGCAAGACCGATGAGTTCGCCCTTGGCGTTGAGCACACCCGAGCCGGAGTTGCCGCCCGTGATGTCGTTGTTGGAGAGGAAGCAAGCGGGGAGTTTGCCGTCCTCGCGGGCGTAGCGGCCGAAGTCCTTGGTCTCGTAGAGTTTGCGGAGACCTTCGTGAACGAAGTAGTCGCTCTCCGTTTTGCTCTCTTTCTCAAACATGCCGTCGAGCACCGTGCGCCAGTTGTAGTATACGCCGTCGCGCGGGTAGAGGTCCTGCACATGGCCGTAAGTCATGCGGAGCGTGAAGTTGGCGTCGGGAGCCTTTGCCCAGTTGTACATTTCGCAAAGTCCGCCCACGTAAATCTTGTCGAGTTCCTTGCGCTGCTCGTTGTAGTTGAAAATGGAAGCGCTGATTTTGTCGACATATTCGTTGAGCGCCTTGCGCTGCACCAGGAACGGGTCGTTCTCCAGGGCGGCAATGTCGTTCTTCTCAAGTGCCTGTGCGAGTTTCGCGCTGTCTACGAATACGGAAGAGGAGTAGATGCGTTCCATGTCGGCCTTCCAGTCCTTGCCGTCGGCGAAGCAGGCGGGCACGAGGGAGAGTTTGCGACCCTTGATGAAGTAGGGGGTGAGGAGTTCCACCTTGCCTTTCTCAATGTCCCAGTTGATGCCGGCTGTAGCGCGCTTCTGGAAGTCTACGATGGCCTTCTTCGCTGCATCGATGTCCTTCTGCTTGCCGCCCTTGAGCGTTTTGGCGTAGTTATCCACGAGGCTCGGACGCATGAGCATCGTCTGGTTGTTGATGGTGATGCGGTAGAGTGCCATGTCGTGCACGCTGTCGGCATAGGTGGCGCAGAGCTGGTCGATGCGGTCAATGATGTCGGCATACTCAGCCTTTCCGCTCTGCTTGGCGAAAGCTCTGAAGTTGGCTTCTTCGGCCTTCTTGTCGTCGATGAGGTGCTCCTTCTCTACGGCTTCGTTCATGCCGCCGAAGTTCTTCACCACGTTGCCCCACTGTGCATACTCGTCTTCGAGGAGCAGACGGTTCTCGTCGCTCTGATCCATGAGTTCCTTGTAGTACTTAAGGAGCGGGTTGCCGGCGGTGATGAACGGTTCGTTGGTGCTGCTGCAGCGCAGAGCCACTTCCGAAGCGGTGAGATAGCGCGAGGTGGAACCGGGGAAACCCATAATCATGGTGTAGTCGCCGAGGTTCATGCCTTTAAGCGAGATGGGCAGATACTTCTTGGCCTTGAGGGGCACGTTGCTCTTGCTGTAGGCAGCGGGCTGTCCGTCCTTGTCGGCGTAGATGCGCACCATGCAGAAGTCGGCGTTGTGGCGCGGCCACATCCAGTTGTCGGTGTTGCCGCCGAACTGTCCGATGCAGTAGGGCGGGTTGGCCACGAGACGGAGGTCGCTGTAGACCTGCTCATAGAAGATGTAGAACTGGTTTCCGCCGAAGTAGGGGACGATGCGTGCCGTGATGCCCTTCTTCTTTGCCAGGTCGCTCTTCTTGAGCATTTTCTCTGCCAGGGGTTCGAGGAACGAGGCGCTCTGGCGCACATACTCGTCGGCTTTGGCCTTCTTGGCGGCTGCGTTTACTTCAGAAGTGACGTCGGTGATGCGCAGCACGAAGGTGAATTCGAGGTTCGGCATGGGAAGTTCCTCTTCCATGCTGTGGGCGAAGTAGCCGTCCTTCATGTAGTCGTGGCCGATGGCGCTCATTTCATGCACGAAGCTGAAGCCGCAGTGGTGGTTGGTGAGCACGAGTCCGTTGGCGCTTACCACTTCGCCCGTGCAGCCGCCGCCGAAAATGCCGATGCAGTCGCGCAGCGACGACGACGTTTCGCTGTAGAGTGCCGATGCCGGCAGCTGGAGTCCGGCTTTGCGGAGCGAGTCCTCGAGGTGCTGCTGCTCCATAAGCTTGAGCAGCCACATGCCCTCGTCGGCGCGTGCTCCCGTAAGGCTCAGAAAGAGAGCCGAAACGAAAAGAAGTAATTTCTTCATTGTGAATTTATGTATTGATGTTTGTTCCTTGGTAATATGTAAAAAACCAACTTGAGCAGTTCTTGATTAGATAAATGTGCCACGGCGGGCTGAAAGCCCAACCTGCGCCTAGCCCAGGGCAACGCCCTGGGTAACATCGTGAGTATCAACGCGCCCTGAAAGGGCAAAAGCGTTTATATCATATGGTTTCCTGTCGAATCTGAGTGGTGTATAATAACGCTTTTGCCCTT
>CAVJJO010000021.1:0-30640 GCA_963649665.1 Bacteroidaceae bacterium
GACGGGGAGTGAACACGAATTATCATGAATTAACCGCGAATTATCACGAATTTTTTTGAACACGGAAGACACGGAAGTTCTGTGAATTCCGTGAATTCTGTGGGAGAAAAATGTAATTAGGGGCAGCCGTGTAGAGCTGTCAAGACTGGAGTCTTGACCTCCATGCGCTTCGCCTCCATGCGCTTCGCCTCCATGTGCTTCGCCTCCATGCGCTTCGCCTCCATGCGCTTCGCACCAATGCTTATATCCACCCCTGTAGCCAGCGCATGGGGCGTCAGTTGATGAAGTTCCACGAAAGTCCAAGGCGGAGCACCATGCGGTTCATGGGGTAGTGCGGCACGAGGAAGGGGTTGCCCGAGCCCGAAGAGTAGTTGACGTGTGAAGCCATCACGTAGAAGCGGGTGCGCTTGAGGTGGAAGTTGATGTAGGCATTCACAATGGGGTAGTTGCCCACTTTCGTGGCGTAGGTCTTGTCCTGCAGGGCATACTGGCCGATGAGGGGGGAGTAGGCCGGTGCATAGTAGTTGGTGAAGTAGCGGCAGTCGGCACCCAACTCCGTGAGGAGCACTTTGGCCAGGCGGAACTGCAGGTAAACGTTCGTGTAGCCAGTAAAGGCCGGCACGGGGAGTACGTCCTTGTTGGTGGACGTCTGGTAGGTGAGTTCCGTGTCCCAATGGAAAATGCCCCAATGAAGGTTCTCGGCAAGTGTGAGTGCAATGAGTTGCGCATTCTTCGAAGCCTGACCCACATTCACTCCGTGGGTGTAGTGGGCGTAGCCGTCGGTGCTTTCCGTGGGCGTGAGCGTTTCGGCAAAGTATATCTGGTTCTGCACGTTTTCAAGCGTGGCGCTGAGGTTCGTCGTTCCGTAGCTCAGTTTTGCTCCCACGCGGGCGCGGAACACATTGTTGAGGTCCGAATTGTCCCACCAGGCGTTGCGTGCATGGTAGTGGCGGTAGTAGAAGGACGGCTTCTCGTTGCGCACAAATCCGTGGAAGGCAAAGCGCAGCGTGTCCTTGCGCAGCGGAATGTTGAGCGAAGCGTTTCCCTCCACATTGAATTCGCCCCATTCCTTGCCGCTCGTGCGAAATTCGCCGAGCACGTTGTAGCGGACGATGCGGCTCTGCTCGCTGAGAATCTGTGCACCGAGCGTGACGTAGTTCTCCACGTAGTTCTTCACGCGGCGGTTTTCGTCGGGAAGGCGGAAACGGTCGAACTCGTGCTTTGCAAAGAGACGGAAACCCATTTTCATCCATTTGTTCAAGCCTTCGTGCATCTCCAGGGCGAGGGTGTTTTCCACGCTGAGCGCTTCGGTGTTGTCGCGGGCGGAGTCGCCGGGGAGATAGAAGTCGGTGAAGAATCCCGGGTTGCTTTCGTTGTTAATCGTGTTGGAGGTGAAGGTGCGCGAATTGCCCGAAATCTTCATGGTGTGTATGAAGCTCGTAACGGGCACGAATTCCTCGCGTATGCCCAAGGAGTCCATTCTTGCTTGTCGGGTGTCGGCATGGCCGGTTTCGGTTTGCTTGGGCATGCGCGGCATTCGCGGTGTGGCAGAAGTGGTGTCGTTGGCGGCAAGAGTTTGGGCGGAGTCGGCAGCAAGCGGTTTAGCCGTGGGCGTTTGCTGCTTTACGGTGTCGATGGGAAAGAGGCGGTCCACTTGTTCACGCGTGTAGGTGTTGCCGTTCTTGTCGCGGAAACGATGGAAGCCCACGTTGTAGCGGTGGGTGAGGAAGAAGGTGTGGTTCTTCATCTTGTTCCATGCCTTGGAAAGGTTTATGGGCATGTCGGCCGTACCGTATTTCGTGGGGAAACTCTCGGGGCGCGTCACGTAATCGTCGTTCTCCACACCGCCGTTCTCGCGGTTCTTCAGTTGCTTTACGGAGTAGAACGCGTGGAGCTGGTAGTTGTCGGAAATATAGGAGGAGAAGAGCGTACCGTCGAAGTGGGCGGTAGACTGTCCCGTGTAGTAACCGCGGCCGTAGAGGTAGTCGGCCTTGAAACCGAACCCCAGTTTCTTTCCCGAGTTCACGGAGAAAAGGGCACGCAGGCGGTCTTCACCATTCTGCTTGTTGCCGCATTCGTGGTAGGTGATGTTGGTGAAGGGCGACTTGGTGTTGGTGAAGAGAAGGTCTTCCTCCGTTTTCACAAAGTAGTCGTAGGGAAGGAGAAAGATGAAGGGGTTCTGCATCATGCTCGGACTTTGTTCGGCAAAGTGTCGGCTGATGCGTGGTGCGCCGGTATTTCCTGTGTAGTTGTAGTGTCCCGTCGGTCCGGAGGTGAACACCTCGTTTTGGAACATATGGGGCACGGTGTCGTAGCGTGCCGGCACGATGTCGCCAAAGCGGCGGTTCACGTGCCAGGCATAGATACCTTCAGGCACGTCGGTCTTTTCTACGCTGTCAGCGGAGAAGCCTCCTTTCTTGTTTTCGGCATCGAGCAAAGAGGACATTTGGTTGATGCGCTGGGCAGAGATATGGAGCGGGAAAAGGGCAAGTGCGAAAAGCAGGGGGAAGAATTTCGTGTGCATAGACTGTGGCTTCGGCAGCGGTAAGGGCGGCATTGGTAGCTTTGCCCTTGATTGCCGAAAGCGGCTTATTTGTACTTCTTGATAAATGTGTCGACAGTGTCGTCGCCGAGTTCCTTGGCCTTCTGGAGGTTCTGCTGCGCGAGCGCCTTCTTTCCGAGTTCGCCATAGGATATGCCGATAATCTTGTAGCAGTCGGGATTTTCGGGAAGTTCCCTCAAAACGCTTTTTGCCGACTCGATGGCACGCTCAAACTCGCTCACGCGAAGCAGCGCATAGGCTTCCTCAAGCCGGTAGACGAGGGGAGTGGACGAGTGGGCAATGGCAGCGTGGATGTCGTCGATGGCCTGCTGGTACATGCGCGCTTCCATTTCGGCCTGGTAGCGGAGAAAATAGAACTGGTCCGTGAGATTCTTCGCTCCAACGGCTTTCTGGTATTCGTTGTAGTCCTTTATAGCGTCGCGGAAGCGGTTCATGCGGATGAGGCGCTGTGAACGCTCTATGTAGTACTGGGCATAGCGTGCATTGACCGGTTGGGGAATGCAGGCCACGGCACTGTCGAGCAATGCCAACACCGCGGTGGAGTCGCCGCCGGCAAGTTCGAGCGAACGCGCGGCGCAGTAGAAACTTTCGCTTGAAGCGTACTGCTTGTCTTCCGTGGTCTGTTTGAACTTCTCGTAGGCTTCGGCATATTTCTTTTGGGCAAAGAGGCATTTGCCCTGTTGGTCTATGTAGAGCATGTAGGGCTTCTCTTTATAGGCCGCTTCGGCTTCGGTGCAAGCCTTCTCAAAACTCCATCCCACGCTTTTGGCCTTCGATTCGGGGTCTTGGGCAAGCGTGCGGTACATCAGGTTGCTGTACTGGAAATGCACGCCGTCGACGGTGGTGAGCGAGTCGTTGGGCGTGGCTGCCTGCACCTTGGAAAGAGCCGTCTGCACGTCGGCTTCTGCTGCGGCATAGTTGCCCTCGTCGCAATGCACGGAGGCACGGCCTATATAGCCGTCCGCCAAGTCGGGGTAAGTGCCGATAAAGTCGGCATAGGCCGTGTGAACGGCTGCCGAGTCGGACGTGGGAAGCATGTAGATGTAGTTGATGGCCTCTTTGGGATTGGCGGGAAGCGCCTTCGCAATCTTTATGTTGCTGAGGTCGCGGCTAAGGGCAGAGTAGGGCTTGATGACAAGTTCGTTGATGAAACGCGCATCAATGGCATAGGCCGTTTGGGCTTCCTTGCCCACGTTGCGCTGACTGACGGCCACCACGTTGCCGCGCTTGTCAATCAGAGGACGAGCCCAGTTGTCCTTCTCGTTGGCGGAACTGATGCCGTAGTACTTGTAGCTGCCGTAGTTTTCAATGCTCGTTACGCTTGCGGGCGTAACCGGTGTTTTCTTGCTCGTGGCGTATTGTGCAAGGCCGAGCTGTGCGCCTTGGGCTACGGAGTCGGTGGTGACGTTGAAGAAGTCGCATTTCTTCACGCCCGTCACGCTGAACTTCACGAGGTCGTAGCTGTCGCTGGCTCCGAGTATGCGGCTCACTTCGTAGCGCTGTCCTTTGCAGTCAATCACTTCAGCGCGTGCGGCATTGCGGAAGAGCGCGTATTGACTGACGGCAGTTCCTTCGGCAGAGATGAAGAATCCGTTGCCCGAACCGAGCAACTTGCCTTCGGCATCGTAGACGAAAACGTTGAGCATGGCTTTGTAGCTGTCCGTCTGCTTGGTGATGGCGGAAGCCATTGCGGGAGTGGTGAAGAAGGGTGCCGGTGCTGCAGCGAGGAGTGCAGCGGCGAGAACGTATTGTGCGAATCGTGTGTTCATTCTATGGTGTAAAGTCGGCACGGGAAACGGCCGTGATGTGTTACAAAGAGTTGTGCTGTGCAAGGAGCGCCTTGGCGTTGGTGATGGCGGCATCGGTGATTTCGGCGCCTGAGAGCATGTGGGCAATTTCGGTGATGCGCTCATCGGGAGATATCTGCACGATGTGGCTGCGTGTGCCCTGCGGGGTATCTTCCTTATAAACGCGGTAGTGATACGCGCCGAGCGCAGCAATCTGAGGCAGGTGAGTGATGCAAATCACCTGGCAGTGGTTCGCTATCTGCGTCATGACGTGAGCCATGCGGTCTGCCATCGTGCCGGAAACGCCGGTGTCTATTTCGTCAAAGACGATGGTGGGCAGATTCGTGCGTTTGGCGATGAGCGCCTTGAGCGAAAGCATAAGGCGGGCTATTTCGCCGCCGGAAGCAATCTGGCTGACGTCCTGCGGCGGCATGTTTTTGTTGGCGGAAAAGAGGAACGTCACGGCGTCTGCCCCCGAAGCGTCGGGTTCGGTGCGCGGCGTGATGCAGATGTCGATGACCACGTGGGGCATGCCCAAGAGTTGCAGTGCTTCGGTAAGTTCCTTGCACATGACCTTTGCGGCAGTCTGGCGTGAGGCTGTGAGTTCGGCGGCGGCCTTGGTGCGAAGTGTCACGAGGTGGTCCACTTCTTCCTGTTGCCGGCGTATGTCTTCGTCGACGTTCTCTATGGCGGCAATTTTCTGCCGCAGATTTTCTGCCAGTTCCAAAAGTCCTGCCACGGAGTCGAGGCGGTGCTTTTGTTCCAGCTCATAGATGGTGTTGAGCCGGCTTTCCACTTGCTCGAGGCGTTGGGGGTCGTAGTCCACGTTCTGTCCCTCGCGGTCGAGTTCGCTGTCGACGTCTTCAAGTTCTATGCAGGCGCTTTCAATGCGTGCGGCAAGGTTGCCGGCTTCGGCGTAACTCTCTTCTATGGCACGCAGACTCTCGGCGGCTTTCCGCAGACTGCGGCAGAGGTCTGCCTCTTCGTTTTCAAAACATTGGTGTGCGGCAAAGAAGGCCGCCTTGATGTCTTCGGCATGGGCAAGGAGCTGCTGCTCCTGTTCGAGCTCGTTCTGCTCATCGGGGGCGAGGGCGGCTTCGTCGAGCTGCTTGAGCTGAAACTCCATGTACTCGCGGTCCGTTTCGCCTTGCGCCTTGCGCTGCTGCAGTTCGGCGAGCACGTGCTGTGCGTTGCGGCACTGCCCGTAGAGGCATTTGTAGGCACTGGGAAGGTTGGGCTGCTGCGCCATCACGTCGAGCGTGTCGATGAGGAAGTTCTCGCGCCGGATGAGCAGGTTCTGGTGCTGCGAATGAATGTCGATGAGCTGTGCGCCTATCTCTTTGAGTTTGGCGGCAGGCACGGGCGTGTCGTTGATGAACGAGCGGCTTTTCCCGTTCTGCGTCACTTCGCGTCGGATGATGCATTCCGTGGCATCGTAGTCGATGTCGTTGGCGGCGAAGAAGGGTTCGAGTCCTATGCCCTCTATGTTGAACGTGCCTTCCACGCAGCATTTCTTTTCGCCGGGCTGTATGGCTTTTGCGTCGGCGCGGTTGCCGAGCAGAAGTCCTAAAGCTCCGAGCATGATGCTCTTTCCCGCACCTGTTTCGCCCGTGATGACGGAAAATCCCGACGCGAAGTCGATGTCGAGTTCCTCAATCAGCGCGTAGTGTGAGATGTGGAGGTGGGTGAGTCCGTGTGAGGGGACTGGCGATGTGGCTTTCTGTGGCATATGATAGGGTTGTTGTGCGTGGAGCGTGGCTTGGTGTGAAGGCTTTGCGGCGGGTGCGTTACTGGCTAATCTGTCTCCAGTAGGAATTTTGCGACGCATTGATGCGGCTGAGCGTTTCGGTGATTTCCTGCTTCTCTTTTGCGGCGCCGTGGCCTTTGTAGATGCTCACGAGCTCGTCGCGCTTGTATTCGGTGAATATTTGGGGCAGCATGCTCATCGACTTGTTCTCGCGTGCCTGCTTGAGCAGGGTCATGGCCTCCGTGATGCCGGCACGTCCGCGCTCTACATTTTCGCTCATCACGTCGAGTCCCTGGCGATAGTAGGCGTACTGCATTTTTCGGAAGGGTTCCATGCTGTTGTCGAGCAGGTCTGTGATGATGGCGTAGCGGTTTTTGCTGCTGTCGAAGGCTTTCCATCCTTTAGCCTGCAGACCTTGTGCGTTGGTGACGATGGTCTGAGCGGTTGTGAGCATCTCCGTGCCTCCGAGCTGCGCCATGCTGTCCATGTCGAAACCGAGAAGGAGGTAGACGTAGTAGCCGATGACGGCGGTGAGGTTGTTGTCGATCACGTCGGCGCGGAATTCAAGCTGGTCGTACTCTTGGTAGTTGAAGTTGAATTCCGTGTCGTTGAAGGCAAACGTCGTCGTGGTGTAGTTCGACCCGTAGACGGGGCGTGTGGCCTGCACCATCAGCGTGCATTCAAAGGCGTTGGTGTCGGCGGTGTACTTCTTCACCGTGATGTTGAACGTGCAATTGATGCGTTCGCTGGGTTTGAACTGCATGGTGGTCCACTGCCGCTCGTTGATGAGCTGCGTGAGCGACGTTTCGAGCGTTTCGAATATGCTGGTGCTTGTGCCCTGCACTTGCTGGTGGTTGATGCTCACGCGGGCATTCAGTTCCTGTGCGCTGAGGGGAAGTTGCGCGAGGAAGAGAAGCGTCGCAGTGGCGAGCATGTGCCGTACGGTCCGCGGAGCATGGCTTAGAGAATGGAACATAGGCGGTCTATGATGTCGTTTGCCACTTCGGCCTTCGTCTTGAGCGGAAAGGCTTGCGACGTGCCGTCGGCCGAGAGAATGGTTATCTTGTTGGTGTCGCAGGCGAAACCGGCTCCTTTGTCGCGCAGGGAGTTGAGCACGATGAAGTCGAGGTTCTTGCGGCGCAGCTTGTCGGCGGCGTGCTCGGCTTCGTGGTCCGTTTCGAGCGCAAACCCCACGAGGCGTTGTGTTTCAGCCTTGTGGCGGCCGAGCTCTGCGGCAATGTCGTGGGTGGGCTTGAGGCGGATGGTCCATTCGCCTGTGGTCTCGCGCTTAATCTTGGTGGTGCTCACCGTTTCGGGCGTGAAGTCGGCCACTGCCGCACAAAGGATGGCGGCGTCTGCCTGGGGGAAGCGGCTTGTGGCGGCTTCGTACATTTCGGCTGCCGACTTTACGTGAATCACCTCAATGGCGGGATGACTGGTGGTGAGGCTTACGGGTCCCGACACGAGCTTCACCCTTGCGCCACGCTTTGCGCACGTTTCGGCAAGGGCATAACCCATTTTTCCTGAGGAGTAATTGCCAATGAAGCGTACGGCGTCGATGTTTTCGTAGGTGGGGCCGGCAGTGATGAGTATTTCTTTTCCCGTGAGGTCGTTCGCCGTGGCGCTTTCTTCGCTTTGCGTGTGGGCAGCCTGGAAGAAGGCGTTGATGATGCCTGCGATGTTTTCCGGTTCTTCCATGCGTCCTTTACCCACGAGGTGGCTCGCCAGTTCTCCCTCAGCGGGTTCAATGATGTGGTTGCCGTAAGCGCGCAGCGTGTCGATGTTCTGCTGTGTGGCGGGGTGGCGAAACATGTCGAGGTCCATGGCCGGTGCCACGAATACGGGTGCCTTCATGGAGAGGTAGGTGGTGATGAGCATGTTGTCGGCAATGCCGTGCGCCATCTTGCCGATGGTCGATGCGGTGGCGGGTGCCACAATCATGGCGTCGGCCCAGAGTCCGAGGTCGACGTGGCTATGCCATGAGCCGTCGCGCTGTGCGAAAAATTCCGATATGACGGGTTTGCTCGTCAGCGCGGAAAGCGTGACGGGCGTGATGAATTCTTTTCCTGCGGGGGTGATGACCACTTGCACTTCGGCGCCGGCTTTCACCATGAGGCGAATGAGCGTGCATGCCTTGTAGGCTGCTATGCTTCCAGTTATGCCGAGCACGATATGTTTGCCTTTCAGAAAGGGGAGTTCCATAGGTTGGTGGTGTGTGGGTGTATGGAGGTGGAATGAACACCGTTTGCGCTTCAAGCCTTATGGCAAACGGCCTTGCTCATATCCTATAAGTTTTCGCGGAGCTTGATGCGTGTGAACGCTTGCTTGGTGTTTTGCGTGAAGTCGCCTTGCATAATCCACCTATAGTAGGCGGGGTCGCGGCGGAGCACTTCTGCCACGGAGCGTCCGCGGTATTTCCCGAAGTTGATGGTCTCTACGCCTTGTTCGTTGAACACGATTCGTCCGGCGAGGTCCACGTTGCGGTTGCGTCGGGTGTATTCGGCGAGGAAGGCTATGCTGTTCTGCAGCGTGTCGGCATAGCGGTCGAGTTGTGCTTCCAGCACTTCTATGGTGGCGCGTGTGTCGGCCTCTGCCGTGTGTGCTTCGGTGAGGTCCTTTTGGCAGTAGAATTTGTAGGCGGCGGTGAGGTCGCGCTTTTCCATCTTGTGGAAAATGGTCTGAACGTCTACCATGCGTGCGGCGGTGATGTCGAAGTTGACGCCGGCGCGCATGAATTCTTCCACGAGAAGGGGAATGTCGAAGTGGTTGGAGTTGTAACCGGCGAAATCGCAGTTCTCAAAGTCGGCAGCAATGCGCGGTGCCTCGTCTTTGAAGGAGGGGCAGTCTGCCACGTCGGCGTCGCTGATGCCGTTGACCTTTGTGGCTTCTTCGGAAATGTGCATTCCGGGATTGAAGCGCTGTGTAGTGGCGTGTTCGGTGCCGTCGGGCATGCATTTGATGTAGCAGAGTTCCACTATGCGGTCGGTGGCTATGTTGAGTCCGGTTGCTTCTATGTCGAAGAATATGATGGGGCGTTCGAGGTGGAGTTTCATTCTTGTGGAATGGGAAATGTGGAGCGCGCGCAACGGCCTTTCCTTATATATAATAATGGGTGGCATGAAAACCGGGAAGGCAGAAACCGTGTTGTGCGCGGGAGTGTTTGTAGGAATTAATGTCGAAGGGTGGTTGCAGCATGGAGGCTTGCAACCACCCTTGGTGAATGGACCGTTTGGCCTTGCAGCGGCAGCGGCGGTCTTTAGTCGTTGAAAACGGAAGGCATGAGCAGCATGACCACTTCTTCCTTCTCGTCGGCCTCAGTGGGCACGATGAGTGCGGCACGGCTGGGGTCGGACACTTTGAAGGTGATGTCGTCCGTTTCGAAGTTTTGAATCATGTTCATGAGCGAGTCGCCGCGGAATGCAATGCGCATGGGCTGTCCGGTGTAGTCGCAAAGGAGGTTTTCCTCGGCCGACATGCCGAAGTCCATGTCCTGTGTGGAGATGTTGATGGAGTTGGGCTCAATGCGCATCTTCACGATTACGGCCTGCGGGTTGGTGAAGATGAGCACGCGGCGCAGCACGCTGACGATGGACGAGCGGTTCACGCTGAAGAAGATGGGGTTGGCCGTGGGGATTACGCTGCGGTAGTTGGGGTAGCGTCCGTCCACGAGACGGGAGGAGAAAGTGTACTCTGCGGTCTCGAACGTGGCTCCGCGTTCCCCGAAATACATGTACACCGTGCCGCTTTCTTTGGCGAGGATGCCTTTGAGCACGGTGGCGGGGCGTACGGCGAGAAGAAACGTGCCTTCTCCTTCTGACGAGTTTATGTTGCTGATGCCGGTGAGCGCCAGCTGGTTGCCGTTGCTTGCCACCATGGCGAGACTGTTGCCTCGCACGTCGAAACATACGGCATTGAGCTGCGGACGGCTGTTGTCGGTGGCTGCTGCAACAATGGCGCGTGAGATGCCGCGGAGTAGCGTGGCGGTGCTAAGTTCCACTTCTATGCGGCCTTCCTTCTCGAACACGGGCACGGGGTAGTCCTCGGCGCTTTGTCCGGTGAGTTTGTACTGGCCGTTCTGGTAGGCGATGGTAATCTCAAAGTTGTCCGTATTGACGAAGATGTCGAGCGGCTGTTCGGGAATTTCCTTGATGGCGTCCTGAAGCGTCTTGGCATTGACGGCAAAGCGGATGTCTTCTTCGCTCTCTATGAGCTCGAGGGTGGTGGTGAGGGTGGAATCGTTGTCGGATGCCGTCACTTCAAGTGTTCCGCCTTTGATGTCGAAGCAGAAGCAGTTGAGGATGGGCATGCTGTTTTTCTGGGCAATGATTCTGCCGAGCGTGAGCAGGTGGGAAGAGAGTTTTGTGCTTGAGATTACGAATTTCATGTGGCTTGTTGCTTGATGGCTTCTTGTGCGTTGCTCACGGTGCCGCGTGTGTGGCTTGGGAGCGACGTCTCCGCATGCTGGGCGGGGAAGAAGTGCCTTGGTTTCGTGGTTGCAATGGAAATGTGTGGCCGTGCGTACGTGACGACCTTGCACCGAGGGGTTGAAAAGGCCCGCGGAAAGGGCTGGAGTCGGTGCGGTAACTGTGGGCAAAATTACTCAAAAAAACAAAGTCGCTAAGGTTTTGCGCTTCAAAAAAGGGTTATGGTAAAAAAGAAAATCGTAATTTCGCCGCGCAAAAGTTCTTGGCTTTTCCCTCGGCGCGGAGCACTGCCGCATGGCATGCCCGTTGCTTCCGGCGCACTTCGCAAGGCATCGGAAGTGTTGGCGCAAGCGGGAAAACTGAGCGTTCATAGCCTTAAAGTAGTCTACTAATCACTTCAAAAAGAAGAAATACAATATGGATATTACAGGTAAAATCATCCACGCAGGAGAACCCCGTGGCGGACAGTCGCAGCGTACGGGCAACACATGGAAGTCTCAGGATTTCGTTGTAGAAACTCACGAACAGTACCCGAAGAAGTGCGTGTTCACCGTATTTGGCGAGGACCGCTTGCGTGAATTCAATATAAAGGTTGGCGACGAAGTGACCGTGTCGTTCGACATCGATGCACACGAATGGAACGGCCGTTGGTTCAACGACATCCGCGCTTGGCGCGTGACTCCCGCTGTGCCCGGCGCAACTCCCGCAGTTGCTTCCGCCGCCCAGACTCCCGCTGCCACTGCTATCCCCAGCCCCACGGCTGTCGCTCCTGCCGCTCCCGCAGCTCCCGCTCAGGGCGCAGCAGACGACCTTCCCTTCTAAGCGACAGATTTATGCGTCTTCATAGACGGACATTCCCTTAAAGAGTTCCTGACCCGCTTCGGCCGGTGAGGAACTCTTCTCGTATGCAAGAGAAAAAGTACGAACAATCAAAAACGTTACGATTCACGATGAAAATATTGCGCCTTGCGTGTCGCGTTGTCAAATGGAGCGTGGCTTTCTTCTTGGTGAGCAGTGTGGCTGCCGTGCTCCTATACCGCTGGGTGCCGGTGAAGGTCACTCCGCTTATGGTGATCCGCAGTTGGCAGAGTCTTACGCGCGGCGAGTCGCCGGCCTATGCCCACGAGTGGGTGCCGCTCTCGGAAATGTCGAAATACATGCCCGTTGCCGTACAGGCTTCCGAGGATCAGAACTTCATGTACCACCACGGCTTCGACTTCGGCGCCATTGAGGATGCGGCACGCGAAAAGATGGCAGGCAAACGTTCGCGCGGAGCAAGCACCATCAGTCAGCAGACGGCCAAGAACGTGTTTCTCTGGCCTTCGTCGACGTGGGTGAGAAAGGGCTTCGAAGCCTACTTCACCGTGCTCATAGAACTTTGCTGGTCGAAGGAACGCATAATGGAGGTCTATCTCAACAGCATAGAGATGGGGCCCGCCATTTACGGCACGGAAGCCGTGGCGCAAAAGCATTTCGGCTGTTCTGCCTCGCAGCTTCGGCGGTCGGACTGCGCACTCATCGCCGCCACGTTGCCTGCCCCGCTTCGCTACAGCTCGCTCCGTCCGTCGCGCTATATGCGTAAGCGTCAGGCGCAGATTGAGCAGCAGATGAAGTTCATTCCGCTGATGGAGGTGGAGTAGGGGAGGAGGAGAAAACTGTAGATATAGGCGACAGGAAGACTCCAGCGGCTCATGGAGGTGACGTTTTCAAAACGTCACGCTCTACACGGTTATTCATTGCGCAAGTCATGTGGAGGTTTTCGTGAGTGTCGTCTAGAGCGCGAGGTTTTGGAAACCTCGCCTCCATGAGCCGTGCCTTTGTGGCTTATATGTAACTTGTTGTCCAATATCTCGTATTTTTCCTTACCACCTTACCGCAATCATTCCTCCTTTTAAACGCCAACCCGGGTAAAATATCTTGACAAATGCCAAGCGCGAAATAGAAACGGAAAGCGTTGCTTTTTGGATTTTCCGGCGCGATTTTCTTCTTCCAAGGCATCCCGTAAAAATTCCAAGGCAGCCCAAAATTTTGGGATGCCTTGGAATTTTTTCTAGATGCCTTGGAATTTTGGCTGCGAGCGTGCCTGTTTCTCGTATGTTAAGGGTGTTTATACGTTCGTTTATGCAGAAAACGAATATATACGTTGCAAAAGAAGATAGAACTGCATAATTATGCACTCCGTGGCTGGCATATTTTCGTGCGCGTGCAGACGCAAACGATTTTACGCGGATTTCGCGTGTGAAAAATCGGGGATGAAAGATGAAGAAGGAGTGGGGGGAGAACTGAAATGCGGGTTGGTGAAATTTTCCTTCTGTGGAGAAACCCGAAGCCAGCGGGTGCAATTGCAATGCAAGGATGTTTTCCGCCATCCGTCCTGCTTTAAAGATACACTTGCAGCGCTCGCTTCATGGCGGAGGTGCGGAGGATGGCGAGCGCACGTTCCTTAATCTGCCTAACGCGCTCGCGGCTCAGATTCATGCGTGCGCCTATTTCTTCCAGTCCGAGTTGCTTGGTGCGTATGCCGTAGAACATGCGCAGCACCTTGTTCTCGCGTTCGGGGAGCGTGCTCAGCACTTTGTCCACGTCTTTCTGCAACGACTCTTCGGCGAGTTTTGCATCCGGTTCGGGCATGTCCTGGTTGGTGAGCAGGTCCACGAGCGTGCCGTTCTCGTCGTCGGAGAGCGGAGCGTCCATCGAAACGTGGCGGCCTGCCGAGAGTATGGCATTATTAAGCTTCTCGTACGGAATGTCGAGCGCTTCAGAAATTTCGTCGAGTGACGGACGGCGCTCGTTTTGCTGTATGAACCGGTTGAGAAAGCGGTTTACCTTGCTTACGTTGCCTATCTGGTTGAGCGGAAGACGCACAAGGCGGCTGTTGTCCGCCAACGCCTGCAGAATGCTCTGCCTAATCCACCACACCGCATAGGAAATGAACTTGAAGCCGCGCGTTTCGTCGAACTTCTGCGCGGCAGTGATGAGTCCCACGTTGCCCTCGTTGATGAGGTCGATGAGTCCGAGTCCCTGTCCTTGGTACTGCTTCGCCACCGACACTACAAAACGCAGGTTAGAACGTATGAGCCGCTCCAAGGCGGCCTGGTCGCCCTTGTGGATACGGGCAGCAAGCTCAACCTCTTCTTCCGGGCTGAGCATGTCCTCCTTGGAGATTTCCTGCAGATAGAGTTCGAGTGACGAACTCTCGCGGTTGGTGATGCACTGAAGTATCTTGAGTTGACGCATGGTGGTAGATGTTCAAGTTCGCGCCCAAATGTAGGAGTTTGATGCCGGACAGCAAACTTTTTTCACCGACTTTCTTCCGTAATGTGCTCAAAAACATAACTTTAGCCTTACTGAAACGTCCCCGAATCCCGTTTTTCTCCGAAAGCGCACACTGCGAATGGCAAAAAGAAGGCTTCGTAGTGTGGCGCAAAGCACGAAAATAGATGCGCACAAGTTAGTAGGAAAGAAAAAAAAAGCATAATTTTGCCACACCAAACTACAAATCAAAACTTCTAAGTCTCATGAAAAAGACTATCCTTGTAACAGGTGGCACGGGCTTCATCGGCTCCCACACCACCGTAGAGCTGCAGAATGCAGGCTATGATGTAGTCATCATCGACAACCTTTCGAACTCCAAGGCCGACGTGGTTGACGGTATAGAAAAGATTACTGGTGTACGTCCCGCCTTTGAACAGGTAGACTGCTGCGACTATGCAGCCCTTGAAGGCGTTTTCGCCAAGCATCCCGGCATCTGCGGCATCATCCACTTCGCTGCTTCCAAGGCAGTGGGCGAGAGCGTTGAAAAGCCCCTCAAGTATTACGAAAACAACTTGCTGAGCCTCATCAACCTGCTCAAGCTCATGCCCAAGTACGACGTGAAGGGCATCATCTTCTCTTCTTCCTGCACCGTTTACGGTCAGCCCGATCCCGAAAACCTCCCCGTTACTGAAAAGGCCCCCATCAAGAAGGCCGAAAGCCCCTATGGCAACACCAAGCAGATCAACGAGGAAATCATTCAGGACTACGTGAAGAGCGGCGCCCCCATCAGCGCCATCATCCTCCGCTATTTCAACCCCATCGGTTCTCATCCCTCAGGCATCATCGGCGAAATGCCCAACGGCGTGCCCGCCAACCTCATTCCCTACCTCACCCAGACGGCTATGGGCATCCGTCCCTGTCTCAAGGTGTTCGGCGACGACTACAACACTCCCGACGGCTCATGCATCCGCGACTACATCTATGTGGTTGACCTCGCAAAGGCTCACGTGGCAGCTATGGCCCGCATCGTAGACGGCAAGAATGCCGACCCCGTAGAAGTGTTCAACATCGGTACCGGCAACGGCGTGAGCGTGCTCGAACTTATCAACACGTTCGAGAAGTGCACCGGCGTAAAGCTCAACTACGAGATTGCACCCCGCCGTGCAGGCGACATCGAGAAGGTATGGGGCAACGTTGACAAAGCCAACCAGGTGCTTGGCTGGAAAGCCGTTCACACCCTTGAAGAAGCACTCTCCAGCGCATGGAACTGGCAGAAGAAGCTCCGTGAAGACGGTGTGATGTAAAATACTCCTCTCCAACGGCATACACGAAACCGTGTATGTGGCACAAGGAATCAGGAAATCGTGTTGACGATGACTTCCTGATTCCTTGTTTCGTACAAAAAGTACCGAACCCCGCAAGCTAATCACCGAACCACCCATTATATATAATATGCAACCCACTGAAGATAAAAACGCACAGCCCTCGCCTTGCTATGTGATGGAGGAAACGCTGCTTCGCCGCAATCTCCAGCTCATCAGCAGCATTGCCGAGCGCGCCGACGTAGAGTTTATATTGGCTTTCAAGGCTTTTGCCCTGTGGAAGACGTTTGGCATATTCCGCCAGTACATTTCCCACACCACAGCCTCCTCGCTCTACGAAGCCCGCCTTGCCTTTGAAGAGTTCGGCTCCAAGGCCCACACCTATTCGCCAGCTTACGAGGACGCTACGTTCGACGAAATAGTGCGCTGCTCCAGCCACATCACCTTCAACTCCCTCAGTCAGTACCGGCGTTTCGCACCCCGTCTTCAGCAAGTAGCTCTCGGGGAACGCCCCGAAGCAGGGCTGCGCATCAATCCCGAAGCCAGCGAAATAGAGACCGAACTCTACAACCCCTGTGCACCGGGTTCGCGCTTCGGTGTGCTTCAAAGCCAACTTCAGGAAGAAGGACTGCCCGAAGGCATCGTAGGCTTCCACTGCCACTGCCACTGCGAAAGTTCGTCCTACGCCCTGGAGCACACCCTCGCACACATCGAGGAAAAATTTGGCGCCTGGCTTCCGCAACTCAAATGGCTCAATCTCGGCGGCGGACATCTCGTGACCCGCAAGGACTACGACGTGGAGCACCTCATCGGCATACTCAAAGCCTTCAAAGCCAAATATCCCAATCTTCAACTCATACTCGAACCCGGATCGGCATTTGCCTGGCAGACCGGTACGCTCGAAGCCAAAGTGGTGGACATCGTGGAGAACCACGGCATAAAGACCGCCATACTCAACGTCAGCTTCACCTGTCATATGCCCGACTGTCTTGAAATGCCCTACCATCCCGCGGTGCGCGGAGCCGAAACGCTCGAAAATGCAAAGGAAGAGGGGCTCGACACAGCTCCCTGCGTGTACCGCCTCGGCGGCAACAGTTGCCTGAGCGGCGACTATATGGGCTACTGGCGCTTTGAACGTCCACTGGAAATAGGCGACGACATCATCTTCGAGGACATGATACACTACACCACCGTGAAGACAAACATGTTCAACGGCATCCATCATCCCTCCCTCGCTCTCCGCCACACCGACGGGCGCCTTGAGGTGCTGCGCAACTACACCTATGAGGACTACCGCGACCGCATGGACTGATCCAGGAGCACCCTTTAAATAATAATAGATTCAAGTTTCTGGTTTAGGGAGATGGTGCGAAGGCTTCACGGATACTTTTGCGTGGCTGCGCCTTGGGGCGAAGCGTATGGAGGTCAAGACTTCCGTCTTGACTGAAGAGGGCGGCCTTACGGAGATTCTCCGCGGAACTTACATGGATAATTTCGGTCTGAGTTCCGTCTGCATTCCGATGATAAATATTATCCGCGGAACTTAAACGGAATTCAAACGGACGAGCTCCGTTTGTGTTCCCACCGCAAGTGCCACTTGAATAAATGCGCAAGCGATTTTTTTGTACATGTCACTAAATCCGAAACATCAGTAATAGATATATGTTGTATTTACCCCAAGGCATTCCCGCCGCCAAAGCACTCCAAAGCGAAGACATAGCCGTCAGCGAATATCCGTTGGGAGAAAAGGTAGCCGGCGTGCAGTGCCGTGTGCTCGTGCTCAATCTCATGCCGCAGAAAGCCGTGACCGAACTCGATTTGGCGCGGATGATGGGAAAGTCCGGTGCTGACGTGCAGGTCGTGTTCCTTAAAATCAAAGGCCAGACCTATAAGAATACCTCTGCGGAGCATATGAACGCCTTCTATGTAGATTTCGACGACGTGGAGCACGCCTCGTGGGACGGCCTTGTAGTGACCGGCGCCCCCGTGGAGCAAATCCCCTTTGAAGAAGTGCGCTATTGGCCGCAGCTCTGCCGCATCATGGACTGGGCGTACGCTTCGGTAAAGAGCACATTATATATATGTTGGGGCGCGCAAGCCGGACTCTACCATTTCTACGGAGTGGAAAAGCACGGCCTTCCCGAAAAGCGCTTTGGCATATTCTCCCAGCGCGTCACCCAAACCGGGCACCCCATCCTTAAAGGCATGGAGCCCGAGTTTGTCATGCCCAACAGCCGGCACACCGAGGTGTGGGAGAGCGAGATAGCCGAAAAGGCAGGCCCGAAAGGCGCACACGTCGTGGCAGAGAGCACAGAAAGCGGTGTGGGCGTCGTATGCACCGACGACTCGCGGCTCATATTCATCGTAGGTCACCTTGAATACGAACCCTTTACGCTCGACAACGAGTACAAGCGCGACCTCAGCCGCAATCTGCCCATCCATGCCCCCGAACACTACTATGCCCCCGACGGCAAAGTGCTTTACAGCTGGAAATCCGATGCGGAGCGTTTTTATGCCAACTATCTTGCAATAATTTCCGATAATCCACGTTAGTATCAGTTGAATCATGATTGAATATATCCGCGGAAAGGTAGACGAACTCACCCCGACACTTGCCGTAATCGACGCGAACGGGGTGGGGTATGCCCTCCTCATTTCGCTCAACACCTATTCAGCCGTTCAGGGAAAGACCGAAGCTCGACTCTACGTCTTTGAGTCGATCCGCGAAGATGCCTATACGCTCTACGGCTTTGCCACTCGCGCCGAACGCGAGCTTTTTGCGTTGCTCACAAGCGTTTCAGGCATTGGCGGGCAGACGGCACGCATGGTGCTTTCGGCATTCACGCCTGCCGACCTCACGCAGATTGTGCAGGCTGAAGACGTACGTTCGCTCAAGTCCGTAAAAGGTATCGGTCCGAAGGCAGCCCAACGCATCATCGTAGACCTCAAGGACAAGGTGGCGGCATTCAGCCTCTCCGGCAACGCTTCCGGAGCCGACGGCGCGGCAACCTCCACCGCCGGCATCTCGCGCGAACTCGTCGATGAGGCTGTACAGGCTCTCGCCGTGCTCGGTTTTTCGCCCGCTCCCACGCAAAAGGTCGTCATGCAGATTGTAAAAGACGAGCCCACCATTGCAGTGGAAGGCATCATCAAGAAAGCTTTGAAAATGCTTTGACGGCAAGCCCACCGCAGCTGTCACGCGTTTTCTTCCCTACTTCATTCCCACATATCCGTAAGTCTTGAAATCATTTGCTTCAAACATAACGTTTCTTTCACTCCTCCTCGGTGGCGGCATCGGGGTGGGAGGCTATGCCATGTACTTGCAACGCAGTGCGACAACGTCGAGAACCGACTCCGCCGCGCGTGAAGATGCTAACGGCAAGGCAGAAAGCGACCCTGCGGAGCAAACGTCTTCCGACACCCACACATCCATTCCTTCAGGCAGCGAAGCCCCCCTGCAGAGCGAACTGCCCGAAGCAATGGCCGACACTGTCACTCCGCGTTTCCCCGTGAAGATGACCACGCAGCCTACGATGGATGCCAAGGACAAGGAGACCATTGACCTCAAGGACCCCGAAAACCTCAAGACCGAGGCCGTCTACGACGAGAAGACCGGACTCTACATGTACGGCACACGCCTTGGCAACTACTTCCTCGAAGCCCCCTTCCATCTCGAGCCAGATGAATACATGCGCTGGAGTCTTCAGCGTTCGCTCAACGCTTACTACAGACAGAAAAACGCTGAAGAATTCAAAACCAAGGGAAAGGACAAGTTCGACTTCACCGACATGCACTTCGACCTCGGACCCATGAACAAAATATTCGGGCCCGGCGGTGTGCGCATCAAGACGCAAGGTTCGGCCGAACTGAAAATCGGCGCCAACACCCGAAACACCGACAACCCCTCCCTTTCCGAACGCAACCGCAAGGTGTTCGGTTTCGACTTCGATGAGAAAATCAACCTCAGCCTCAACGGAAAGGTCGGCGACAAGGTGAACATGGACTTCAACTACAACTCCGAAGCCACCTTCGACTTTGACACGCAAAACCTCAAACTCCGCTACGAGGGCAAGGAAGACGAAATAATAAAACTCATTGAGGCCGGCAACGTGAGCATGCCGACCAACTCCAACCTCATACGCGGCGCCTCGTCGCTCTTCGGCGTGCGTGCCGACCTGCAGTTCGGCAAACTCAAACTCAGCACCGTCATCTCTCAAAAGAAGTCGAGTTCGCAAAGCGTAAGTTCCAAGGGCGGCGTGCAGGTCACCAGCTACGAATTCTCTGCCGACGCCTACGACGAAAACCGCCACTTCTTCCTCTCCCATTTCTTCCGCGACCGCTACGACGACAACATGAAGCAGTTGCCCACCATCACCTCCGGCGTGACGGTGAACCGCGTGGAAATATGGGTGACCAACAAAACCGGAACCACCACCGACACCCGCAACATTGTGGGCCTTACCGACCTCGGCGAGCACGACCGCATTTCCAACGCACAATGGACCGCAGGAGCAGACACCAATCCCTCCAATGCGTCCAACACCGAATACGGCATCATCACGGGAAGTTATGCTGCCGCGCGCGACATCTCTCAAGCCTCCTCCACGCTTGAGGGCGCAGGGCTCGTGGGCGGTATCGACTACGAGAAACTGGAGTCGGCGCGCAAACTTTCCTCTTCGGAATATACCCTCAACTCTTCCCTCGGTTACGTTTCCCTCAAGTCCACGCTGCAGACCGACCAGGTTCTGGCCGTGGCTTTCGAGTACACCTACAAGGGAAAGGTCTACCAGGTGGGAGAGTTCTCCACCGACCGCAAGGACAATAAGGAAGTACTCTTTGTGAAGTCCCTCAAAAACACTGCCTGCACACCGCAGATGGGAAACTGGGACCTCATGATGAAGAACGTTTATTCCCTTGGGGCGACTTCCGTGCAGAAGGACAAGTTCAAACTCGACATCAAGCTTCTCAGCGACACCTCGGGCGTTTATCTCTCCTACATTCCCGAACCCGGAGTGAAAAACAAGAAGATACTTTCGCTCATGGGACTTGACCGTTTGGACAACAACAATAAGATTGGTCCCAACGGCTATTTCGACTACGTGGAAGGCTACACCATCGATGCGCAGCAAGGCCGCGTCTATTTCCCCGTAGTAGAACCTTTCGGAAAGAATCTCGCCAAAGCCATAGGCGACGATGCCGTGGCGGAAAAGTATGTGTTCCAGGAACTCTACGACTCCACACGCACCGTAGCGCGCCAGATAGCGGAGAAAAACAAATACATCATTACCGGCGAATACAAAGCCTCGCGCAACGACGAAATCCAACTCGGCGCAATGAACATACCCCGCGGTTCCGTAGTAGTAACGGCCGGCGGACAAACCCTAATGGAAGGGTCGGACTATACCGTGGACTACAACTCCGGTATCGTCAAAATCCTCAACAAAAGCATACTCGATGCAGGTACTGCCGTCAACGTAAGTCTCGAAAGCAACACCGACTACGGAATGCAGCGCAAAACCATGTTCGGCCTCAACTGGGAATACGACTTCTCCAAGGATTTCCAGGTGGGCGGTACCTTCATGCACTTAGGCGAGAAGCCTCTCACCACAAAAGTAAGCATGGGAAGCGAACCCCTCAACAACACGTTGTGGGGACTCAACCTCTCGTGGAAGAAGCAAAGCCAACGTCTCACCGACTGGCTCGACAAGCTCCCCTTCGTGCATTGCACCACGCCTTCGAGCATCAACTTCACGGCTGAGTTTGCCCAACTCATTGCGGGAAAGAGCCAAGGCGCACAGGGCAACGCTTCCTACATTGACGACTTCGAGAACACGAAAGGCGAGATAGACATCTCCTCCCCGCAGGAATGGATGCTCTCGAGCGTGCCCGCCATGTTCAGCGAATCGAAACTCACCAACGACGTGCGCTACGGCTACAACCGCGCATTGCTCTCCTGGTACTACATCGACCCCCTCTTCACCCGACGCTCCTCGGCACTCACGCCCGGACACATCAAGAGCGACCTCAAACAGCTCTCCGACCCCGACGTGCGAGAAGTGTACAAGTCGGAACTCTTCCCCAACAAGAGCATAAACATGCGAGAGTCCAACACACTGAACGTGCTCAACCTCGCATTTTACCCCAACGAGCGCGGTCCGTACAACCTCGACACCTCGCTCGACTCCGATGGACACCTCCTTAATCCCTCCCAGCGATGGGGCGGAATGATGCGAAAACTCGACACGTCCGACTTTGAGACGGCAAACATCGAGTACATTGAGTTCTGGATGCAGGACCCCTTCATCAACGCGCGCGAAAACAACACGCCGATGCCCGAAGGCGACCTATACTTCAATCTCGGCGAAATCAGCGAGGACGTACTCAAGGACGGACGTAAGTTCTACGAAAGCGGACTGCCCGTTGACGACGACCCGTCGCAGTACACCGAAACCATATGGGGACGTGTGCCCACGCAAAACACCGTCACCTACGCCTTCAACACTTCCAGCGGTTCCCGCGCCAAGCAGGACGTGGGCTTCAACGGACTCTCTTCCGAACAGGAAAAAACCTTCCCCGCCTATCAGTCGTTTCTTCAGGCCGTGCAGTCGAAAGTGCGCCCCGAAGTCTACGACTCACTCCTCATGTCGCCTTCTGCCGACAAGTACCACTATTTCCGTGGCACCGACTACGACCAGCAGCAGCGCTCCATACTCGACCGTTATAAATACATCAACAATCCCAACGGCAACTCCGTAGACGCCGATTCCTCTCCCGAGAAGTACAGTACCGCCTACAAGACCACGCCCGACGTGGAGGACATCAATCAGGACTTCACGCTCAACGAGTACGACAAGTACTACCAGTACCGCGTGCACATTTCTCCCGACGCCATGGAGGTGGGGCAGAACTACATCGTGGACAAACGCACTTCCTCGCAGAAAACGCGCGACGGCAACCAGCACGAGTTCACGTGGTATCAGTTCCGCATCCCCGTCGACCAGTTTGAGAAGCGCGAAGGCGGAATCTCCGACTTCTCCTCCATCCGCTTCATGCGAATGTTCATGACTGGCTTCGAGCGCCCCGTAGTGTTGCGCTTCGCCACGCTCAACCTTGTGCACGGAGAATGGAGAGCCTACGAGCAAGCCCTTTACCAGGGTAAATCGCCCGACACCAGCGGAACGCTTGAAGTAAGTGCCGTGAACTTTGAGGAAAACAACGAGAAACAGCCTGTCAACTACGTCATTCCGCCCGGTATAAGCCGTGTCGTTGATCCGGGACAGGACCAAATTCTCCAAAACAACGAGCAAGCCCTCTCGCTCACGGTTCGCAACCTTTCGTCCAACGACGCACGTGCCGTTTACAAGAACACTTCGCTCGACTTGCGCCGCTACAAGCATCTTCAGATGTTTGCCCACGCCAATTCCCTCCCTGCCGAAACCGCGGTGGAGGACGGTCAGGCCGCACTCTTCATTCGCCTTGGTTCTGACTACAAGAGCAACTACTACGAATACGAGATTCCCCTCAAGGTAACGCCCGAAGGAAAATATTCCAACGGCACCGAGGGCGCGCGCAGCGTTTGGCCGACCGATAACATGCTCGACATCGATCTTTCGCTCCTCACCGACCTCAAGCGCAACCGAAACAAGCAGAAAGCACTCGGCCTGGCTTCCTACACCACGGCTTATGCCGAGTACGACCCCGACAAACCTGCCAACAAGATAACGATTGTCGGAAACCCCACCCTTGGAGAGGTGCGCACCATCATGATTGGTGTGCGCAACAACTCGCGATCCGTGCAGAACGTGGAAGTGTGGGCCAACGAACTCCGTCTGCAGCAGTTTACCAACAAGGGCGGATGGGCCGCGCAGTCGCAGCTCAACATCCAGCTCTCAGACCTTGCCACCGTGAACCTTACGGGCCACATCGAGACCGACGGCTTCGGTGGTTTGGAGGAAGGCGTAAGCCAGCGGCGCGACGACAATCTCTACGAATACTCTGTCACGACGAACGTGCAGGCAGGAAAGTTCCTTCCCGAGAAAGTAAAACTCAACGCACCCATTTACTATTCTTACTCGAAGAGCCGCACCTCGCCCCGCTACAATCCGCTCGACACCGACATGGAGTTCAAGGAAGCCCTCGACGCGCTCTCCACCGAGGCCGAGCGCGACTCTCTGCGCAACATTGCCGAGAAAGTGGTGGAAAACCGAAACTTCAGCGTGTCCGGCGCTCGCTTCAACATCAGCACCAAACGCCATCCCATGCCTTACGATCCGGCAAACTTCACCTTCGGTTATGCCTATTCCTCCCGTAACACAACGGGCGAGACCACGGCTTGGGAGAAGACGCAGAGCTGGAAGTGGAGTTTCAACTACGCCTATACGCCCAACTTCAAGGCATTCGAGCCGTTCAAAAAGTCGAAGAATAAATCCAAGTGGTTCCGCATTCTCAAGGATCAAAGTTTCAATTATGCGCCGCAGAGTCTCACTTTCAACAGCGACATAACTCGCTCCTACTATGAGCTTCAGGAGCGCGACATGGAGAATCTCGACAACTCGTCGCTCCCCTTGACGTGGTCCAGCGACTTCCTCTGGAACCGCTCCTTCCAGCTTCGCTGGGACTTGACGAAGAACATTCACATGAACTTCTCTTCCGGTACGAACGCCGAGATAGAACAGCCCTATACCGCCGTAAACAAGGATCTCTATCCCGACCGCTACAGTGCGTGGAAGGATTCGGTGTGGCACTCCATCAAAGAACTTGGCCGTCCCCTCAGTTACCAGCAGAATTTCGACTTCTCGTGGAAACTTCCCATCAACAAGATTCCCGTTTTCGACTGGCTCACTGCCGACTTCACCTACAACGCGACCTACAACTGGACACGCGGCACGGAACTCGAGGACGGGACTTCCATGGGACATACTGTGACCAACTCACGCAGCGTGGGCGGAAACGGCCGCGCCAATCTGGAAACGCTCTACAACCATGTGCCTTTCCTCAAGAACGTCAACCGCAAATACTCGCAAGCACCCCGCGACAAGTCCAAGGGCGAGGAAAAGCCCAAGAACGTGATGAAGGAGGTAACTCTCAAAGCCGATACCACCCAGACGCTTGTGCATAACCTTCGCACCAAGAAAGTGCGCGTCACGGCCCTTCGCGCCGACGGCACGCGCTATCCTTTGCGCTATACGGTGACCGATGCCAACAAACTCCTCATCCTCTCCACCGACACCGCAAAGGTGAAAGTCACCGTGGCACCGCGCCGCCGTACCGAGGACCAGGCTTGGTTCAAGGCCCTACAGTTGGGTACCCGTTTCCTCATGATGGTGCGCAACGTCAGCGTGCAGTACAGCAACAAGTTCAACACTTCGCTGCCCGGTTTCCTTCCTCAAGTAGGCGACGTGCTTGGTCAGCGCAGCGGTGTGGCTGGCGGCATGGCGCCGGGTGTAGACTTTGCTTTCGGTCTTACGGGAGAAAACTACATTCGCCGGGCTGCCGACAAAGGTTGGCTGCTCATGGCCGACAGCATCATAACCCCTGCCACCACCAACCTCACCGAGAGTCTGCAGATAAGAGCTACGCTAGAACCCTTCCGTGACGTGAAGATAGACCTCAACGCCTCGCGCAACACCACCCGTAACCGCTCCATACAGTACATGTTCAGCGGCATGCCAACCACCGAGACCGGCAACTTCACCATGACCACCATCTCCTTCGGTTCGGCATTCGAAAAGACAGGCTCGGCCGACAAAGGCTACAAGAGCAAGACGTTCAACAAGTTCGTGTCCTCGCTCGCCGGCTATCAGCAGCGCGTGGAACGCCTCTACGACGGAGCCGTCTATCCCTCAGGTTCCGATCTCGCCGGACAGACGTTCAATCCCGAGAACGGTACGGTAAGCCAATATTCCTCCGAAGTGATGATTCCAGCATTCCTCAACGCCTACACGATGGGCGGCGGAAACGGACTCGACATCTTCCCCTCGCTCTTCAAGTTGCTTCCCAACTGGAGCATCACCTATGCCGGCTTGGCCAAACTGCCCAAGATGAAGAAGGTGTTCAAGAGCTTCAATCTCAACCATGCTTACAAGAGTGTCTACTCCGTAGGTTCGTACAGCACGTTCAGTTCCTACCAGGAATACATGAACGGCCTTGGCTTCGTCAACGATGTCACGACGGGCAATCCCATACCGAGCGGCATGTACGACATCAGCACGGTGAGCATCAACGAGAGCTTCTCGCCCCTCTTCGGTGTGGACATGACGTTCCTCAACAACCTCACGGCAAAAGTAGAGATGCGCAAGACACGTGTGCTTACCCTCAGCATGACTTCGCAGCAGCTCACCGAAACACGCTCCAACGATTTCGTCGTGGGACTCGGTTACAAAATAGCAGACCTCAAGCTCTTTGCACCGAAACGCACCGTACGAAGCAAGGGAAAGAAGAGCAGCGACGGAAAAACGCAGACCAACTCGTCGGGATTTGCCAACGACCTCAATCTGCGCCTCGACTTTACGTTCCGCAACCAGGCAGCCATCAATCGCGACATCCTCACTCAGCTTTCGCAGGCTACCAGCGGAAACAAGGCCGTGCAAGTCAGCTTCTCGGCAGACTACGCCTTGAGCAAGCTCCTTACCCTCACGGCCTACTACGACCGCCAGATGAACCGGCCGCTTCTCACCTCAAGTTCCTACCCCGTCACCACGCAGGACTTCGGTGTAAGCATAAAGTTCGTGCTCAATCACTAACGCATTCATCACCCATTATCGAAATGAAAATCAATTCAGCAGAATTCCTCATAAGCAATAGCCGCGCCGACAAGTGTCCCGACAGCAGCCTGCCTGAGTACGCCTTCATAGGCCGAAGCAACGTAGGCAAGAGCAGTCTCATCAACATGCTCACTGGGCGCCGCGCCCTTGCCATGACCTCTTCCACTCCCGGAAAGACCATGCTTATCAACCACTTCGTAATCAATGGCGATTGGTACCTTGTGGATCTTCCAGGTTATGGCTACGCCAAACGAGGAAAAAAGGAAATGGAAAAACTCAAGAATCTCATTTCCCACTATGTCCTCGACCGTCAGCAGCTCACCTGCCTCTTCGTGCTCATTGACTCTCGCATACCTCCTCAGCGCATCGACCTCGAGTTCATACGCTTCCTTGGCGAGAACGGTGTGCCCTTTGGCATCATCTTCACAAAGGCCGACAAACCCAAGGTTAACGAACTGAAGACCAATGTGCAGCGTTTCCTCGACACGCTCTCTGAAGAATGGGAAGAACTGCCGCCCCATTTCATCACGAGCAGCGAAAGCAAACGCGGACGCGAGGAATTCCTTGACTACATCGACCAACTCAACCGTTCGCTCGCGGAGCAAAACTGACGTTCCCGCCTACGTGGTTCGTTTTCATATAATCTCAATAGAAAAAGAAAACCGCATTGTTCTGGACAGACCGCTTCAAAAAAGTCAAGACGGTGCTCATCGGCATAGCCGTGACCATCTCCGTCGTCTCGCTCATCATTTCCCACACCCTCACGCGCGACCTCTATCACGAAGAAGTTGGGAAAATGGAAGTGTGGGCCGAGGCAATGCGCTCGTTGACTGCCGCCGACGAAACCACCGACCTCAACCTTGTGCTGAAAGTAATCAACAGCAACAACACCATACCCGTTGTGGTCTTCGACTCCCATGGCGACGTGCTTGCCTCGCGCAATCTGCGTCCAGCCCCCGAGGGAAACGACTCAGTGAAGATGGTGCGCGAAGCGGCAGAGCGGATGCGCGCAGAAGGGCTATATATGCGCATGGACGTCACACCGAACGGTGCAAAAGTCCACGACTACATCTATATATATTATGAGGAGTCCATCATGCTGCGCCGCCTTACCGTCTATCCCTACGTGCAGCTTGTGGTGGTGGCCGTCTTCGCCCTTGTTTGCCTCTTTGCCCTCTTGGCTTCCAAGCGCGCCGAGCAAAACAGAGTGTGGGTGGGACTCTCTCGCGAAACGGCCCATCAGCTTGGCACGCCCATCTCTTCTCTCATGGCTTGGAGTGAGGTGCTGCGCGAAACTTATCCCGACGATGCCCTGCTTCCCGAAATGGATAAGGACGTTCGACGGCTTCAGCTCATAGCCGAACGCTTTTCCAAAATAGGTTCAGCGCCCGAACTCAAGGATGAAGATTTGGTCGACGTTGTGGGTCGTGTGGTGGAATATTACGACCGCCGCACCTCGCGCAAAGTACGTTTCACCTATGAAGCGCCCACGCATCTCGTAGTGGCGCAAGTCAATGCGCCCCTCTTTGAATGGGTCATCGAGAACCTTTGTAAAAATGCGGTCGATGCCATGCAGGGCCAAGGCCACATCGACATTCGTTTAGAGGAATACGAAAAAGGAATAGCGATAGAAGTGAGCGATACGGGAAAAGGTATCTCGCGTAAACATTTCAAGAGCGTTTTCAAACCCGGATTTACCACAAAGAAAAGAGGGTGGGGGCTTGGCCTCTCATTGGCCAAGCGCATAGTGGAGGAATACCACCACGGACACATCTACGTGAAGAACAGCGAAGCCGGGCGCGGCACAACCTTCCGCATAGAACTCTAAAAATCATCGGTCCACACATTTCGTCAGCGGCAGGCCCATTGTCATAGTAAAAGGCATAGGGCTTGCCGCTTTTCTGTTTTTCTCTTGAAAAACATGCCGTTTCCCGCTTTTGTCAAAACGCTTTCCCACTTGTCTCAACGCCCTCTAAATGTGCATCAAGCGCCCGAATAAAGCACTTGGATGCACACTCCACTTTGCAACCATTGCTTAAAAACATACTTTTCGCCTTTTGCTCATCCGCGAAATATCACTAATTTGCGCGGCATACGGAGAAACACCCCGTTCTTGCCCCTCTTGCAACGCTGCAAAGCATTGCTGAACTGAACCTTGGCAGGGCAGCGCAACCTCTTCGCCCTGTCACCATGAAAGGCAAGTAATACTGCAAACTTAAATCCCGTTGAATCCATGAAAGTTTACAATTCGCACGAAATCAAAAACATTTCTCTCCTGGGCAACGATGGCTCAGGCAAGACCACCCTCACCGAGGCGCTCCTCTTTGAGAGTGGTCAGCTCAAACGCCGTGGCCGCATCACTGCCAAAAACACCGTGAGCGACTATTTCCCCGTCGAGCAGGACTATGGCTACTCTGTCTTCTCGACGGTGTTCCATGTAGAGTGGAACAACAAGAAGCTCAACATCATCGACTGCCCGGGTTCCGACGATTTCGTGGGAGCTGCTATGACTTCGCTCAACGTGACCGACACCGCCGTGCTCCTCATCAACGGACAGTTCGGTCCTGAAGTGGGCACGCAGAATCACTTCCGCTACACGGAGAAACTCCACAAACCCGTCATCTTCCTCGTGAACCAACTCGACGACGAGAAATGCGACTACGATGCCATCGTGGACGAACTTCAAGGCATCTATGGCCCCAAGGTAGTGCCCGTGCAGTATCCCGTACAGACCGGTGAAGGATTCCATGAGCTCATCGACGTCATTCTCATGAAGAAACTCACTTGGGGACCCGACGGTGGAGAACCTACGCTTGAGGAAATTCCCGCTTCCGAGATGGAAAAGGCCAACGCCATGCACAAAGCCCTTGTGGAAGCTGCAGCGGAGAACGACGAAGGTCTCATGGAGAAGTTCTTTGAAACGGAACATCTCACGGAAGACGAAATGCGCGAAGGCATTCGCAAAGGCATGGTCACGAGAAGCATATTCCCCGTCTTCTGCGTGTGCGCATCCCGTAACATGGGTGTGGGACGCCTTATGGAATTCCTTGGAAATGTGGTGCCTTTCGTAGACGAAATGCCTCCCGTCCACAACACCCGTGGCGAAGAAGTTAAACTTGACCCCGAAGCCCCCACTTCCGTATATTTCTTCAAGACGGGCGTAGAACCCCACATCGGTGAAGTGCAGTATTTCAAGGTGATGAGCGGAACCGTTCATGAAGGCGACGACCTCACCAATGCCGACCGCGGTTCAAAGGAACGTATGGCACAGATTTTCGTTTGCTCTGGCGCAACGCGCGACAAGGTGGAGCAACTCTCAGCCGGCGACATCGGTTGCACCGTTAAACTCAAGGACGTGCGCACAGGCAACACGCTCAACGGAAAAGGTACCGAAAACCGTTTCAACTTCATCAAATATCCCAACCCCAAGTATACGCGGGCCATTCGTGCTGTCACCGAGGCCGACACCGAGAAGATGATGGCAGCACTCAACCGCATGCGCCAGGAAGACCCCACGTGGGAAGTGGAGCAAAGCAAGGAATTGCGCCAGATTCTCGTTCACGGACAAGGCGAATTCCATTTGCGCACGCTTAAATGGCGCCTCGAGAATCTCGACAAGATTCCCGTGGAATTCTACGAGCAGCGAATTCCCTATAGAGAGACCATCACGAAGTCGGCACGCGCCGATTATCGCCACAAGAAGCAGAGCGGCGGCGCCGGACAGTTTGGCGAAGTGCACCTCATCGTTGAACCCTACAGCGATGGCATGCCCGATCCTACAGTCTACAAGTTTGGCGGTCAGGAAATCCGCGTAGCCATCAAGGGCAAGGAAGAAATTCCTCTTGAATGGGGCGGTAAACTCGTGTTCATCAACTCTGTTGTGGGCGGCGCTATCGACGCACGTTTCATGCCTGCTATTCTCAAGGGCGTAATGAGTCGAATGGAGCAAGGCCCCCTCACCGGAAGTTATGCTCGCGACGTGCGCGTGGTAGTTTACGACGGAAAGATGCACCCCGTTGACTCCAACGAACTTTCCTTTATGCTCGCCGGTCGCAACGCCTTTAGTCAGGCATTCAAGGATGCAGGCCCGAAGATTCTCGAACCTATCTACGACGTCGAAGTGTTTGTTCCTTCCGACAAGATGGGCGACGTGATGAGCGACCTCCAAGGCCGTCGCGGTATGATCGTAGGCATGAGCAGTGAGAATGGTTACGAAAAACTCCAGGCCAAAGTTCCCCTTAAGGAAATGTCAAGCTATTCCACCACGCTCAGTTCCCTCACGGGCGGACGTGCTTCCTTCATCATGAAGTTCGCCAGCTATGAACTCGTTCCCGGCGATATTCAGACGAAGCTCATAGCCGAGCACGAAAAGGAAAATGCAGAATAAAAACTTCATAGGTATAGTCCCTTTATAAATTTCAGTCCCCGTTCTTCAGCAAATGTTTCAAGGCTGCATGAACGGGGACTTTTTTTGTAGTCATGAAACGATAACACAAACACACATACGACCGATAAATTGTGGCGAAGCGCATGCAGGTCAAGACTCCTGTCTTGACAGTTAAGCGCAATGATAATAAAACGAAACCACGCAAAAGCCTCCATGAGACCGTGAAGCCGTGTAGATCTGTCAAGACGGGAGTCTTGACCTTCATGCGCTATTGCCCCAGGCGCTACCATCCGTACGCTTCGCGCCATTATCTCGTTTTACTCCGTGCCTTGCATTTCTTACACCGTGCCTTGGAATTTTTACGGCGTGCCTTGGAATTTTTACGGCGTGCC
>CAVJJO010000022.1:0-30481 GCA_963649665.1 Bacteroidaceae bacterium
GTCGGCAGCGTCGGAGGGATTGAAGGTGGGCATGAGGCTTTCCGTGGTGCCCACGTAGAGCTCGAGCGATTCGTGGTCGAGCGTGATGCCCTTGAGTTCCTTGCCGGAGGGACGGCCGCCCTTGTAGAGCGGAGCGTCGATAACCTGCATCACGCCGTCGGCGTCGTTGTAGAAGAAGATGACGAGCGCCATGTTCTGTGCGTTCCAAAAGTCGCGGGCAAGCGTGTAGGTGTAGTTCTTCGTCTGCGTTTCGCCGTTTGTAAGGGTGAGGGCTTCGCCGTAGTCGCCGTTGAGGGCGGCGCGGAACACGTGGTTGTGGACGTACTGCGCGTTGTCCTTTCCGTTGGGTTGCGTCTGGCTCGAAACGATGTCGCTCTCGGTGAGCCATACCTGCAGATTGCCTTCCACGTTTTCCTTGCCTTCCACTGCGGTGGTGAGGTTGATGGTGCGCGAGGCTTCGTCGTAGACGAGTTCCTTCACTTCAATGCTGGCCTTGGGAGCCACGTTGAAGCGCTTGAGGGCTGCGGCGTTCCAGTATTCGTAGTCCATATTTCCGCCGGTGCGGTCCACAAGTCCTTTTGGGAAACTCTTGATGCCCCAGTGGTCTACGTAGGCATTGCCCAAAGCGGTGGCAAGACCGGCGTTCGACTTGCCGTCTTCAAGGAGTGAGAGCGAACCGCCGTGGATGGAAACGGCGATGAGGCGTTCCGAGCCGAAAGTCTTCTGCATGTCCTGTATGGCATCGGCGGCCTTGGGGCAGTTGGAGCACTTCTGTCCGGTGAAGTCTTCCACGAGCACGTTCTTGAGCGAGTTGCCCGTGTCGGTTTTGATGAAGCGCTGTGCTTCGTCGATGTCGGTGCACGAAGTGAGTGCGGCAGCAGCGGCGAAGAGGTATGTAAAGAGATGTGTAAGTTTCATGTCTGTATGTTAGAAGTTGAAGGTGTAGGAAGCCTGCACGCCCTTTGAGGCGGGCACGTAGCGGCACACGCCGCCCGAGCAGTTGTAGCCGGCGCGCGTTTTGCCGTAGCTCAGTTGCAGGCGGTGGGCTTTGTGGGTGAAGGTGACGGCTCCCATGAGGTAGTGCTCCTTGTGGGTTCCGCGTGAGGTGTCGGTGGCGCCGTTGGCGAGGTAGTAGGGAACGTGGCCGTTGAACTGGTCGCTCACGGTGAACATGAAGTTGGGGAGCACGGAGAGTTCGAGCAGTCCGTACCACCAGTCCTTCTGGTCCTGACGGGTGTGGAGATACTGTGCTTCGCCGCGGAGGGTGATTTTCGGTGAGAACTGGTATTTTCCTTCAGCCACGAATATGTTGCTCTTGATTACTCCGCCTTCGCCTTCGATTACCGTCTTGTTGTAGCGTTGGTTGGAGTACATGAGGTTGAGCTTGAAGTGCTTCGTTATTTTCTTCTCCATCTGCACATTGATGTCCTGGTAGTAGGTTTCAGATCCCATCTTGAAGAAGCGCGACTTGGCTCCGTTGCCTCCCACTTCGGTGGTGTGGGTCTCGTCGGTGGTCTGCTCAATGCCGCGGATGTGGGAGAAGTTCACCTTGAGGTTCGTGCCGTATTTTCCTCCGAGTGCCGTTTTACGCTTGAAGTTGTAACCCACTTCGGCTTGGAACGCCCATTCGCCGGGCGTCATCTGCGTGGCGTAGGGGTAGAGGGCGGCAAGGGTGTAGGTGTGCTGCATGGCAAAGGCGGGGAGGTGGTTGATGTAGCACGCCGTGGAAGCCTTGTCGATGCCGCGGTGTGAACGGTAGGCCATGTCCTCGCTGCGCTTGGCCTGGAGCAATACGCTCATGCCGCGCTTGGAGTAGGAACCGGAGAGGAGAAGCGTCTGTCCGTGGTTGTAGATGTAGCCGTTGGACGAAGAGGGGTCTTGACTTTTCCATGCATATTCGGCGAGGAAGGAGTAGGCACCCTTCTGTATGTTGGCGCGCACGTCGTAGGCGGGCACGTTCTTGGGCAGGTTGAGGCGGTAGGAGGCGGTGACGGGCTGTCCGGTCACGGCGTCGGTCTCTCCCGTTTCGCGGTTCACGTAGAGCTCGGGGTCGGTGGTGGCGCCGTTGTTCACTGCCGAGAAACCGAGGGTGAGGCGTGTGCCGCTCTCGTCCATGCGTTTAACCCATTGGTCTACGTTGAGCTCAAGGTCGCCGCCGTAAGTCCAGGGGTTGCAGGAGTCGAGGTTGCGGTGGTGCCAGTAGTAGCGCTGCTGGCCGCCGAGCACCTTGAGATTCACGCCCTTGAAGGGTTTGATGGCAAGGCGTGCGCCGCGCAGGGAATTGTCGATGCCGAGCGAGCGCTCCTCGTAGGTGCGGAGGATGAGTCCGCTTCCGAACTGGTCGTAGAAGTCGCCGAGGGTGAGTTCTGCCCATTTGTAGGAACCTTTGAGGTACATGTAGGGCACGCCCCATCCCTTGAAGTCGTTTTCGAAACCGGGGAGGGGATGGTCGAGATACTCGAAGCGTGCGCCGGCTTGGAAGTATTTGTTGAGAAGATGGAGCTCGGCATAGGTGTTGGTGAGCACGTCGTCCTTGTAGGTGCCTGTGCCTATGCGGTTGTCTTCTTGGGGAACGAGCACGTCGCTCTGCACGCTGCCGTGGAGCGAGAATTTCTTTCCGTCGTCTTCCTGAGCCGTGGCTGTCAGTACGGAGGCGAGGCTGAGGGCCGCCAGTGCGACTTGGTATTTCATGAGTGTATGTGGTGTGGAGTTAGGGCCTGGCCGTTGCTTGGTCGGGCGTGTGATGAGTATACGTGTAAACAAACGCACAACGGGCTAACGGTTTGGATGGCGAGAGGTGATGCTCGTCGCAGCCAAACCGTTGACCCGTAAAATTAGGTGCGTAAAGTAGGTGTGGAGGGTGCTTTGTTATTCTCCTTTACCGGCAGCAAGGAGTTCCTTTACCTTTTCGAGAAGATGCTGTTCGCCGCCTTCGGTGTATCCGCTGCGGCTTTCGGCTATTTTGCCGTTGCCGTCGATGACGAACACGTGGGGAATCATGTTCACGCCCATTGCGCGGCGGAAGTCGCTATTGGGGTCGAGGAGCACTTGGTATTCCCAGCCGTTGGCGTCGACCATGGGCTTAACCTTCTGTGCGTTTTGTGCCTCATCGATGGAGATGGCCACTACGCGCACGCCGGTTTCGTCTTGCCAGTCGGCATAGACTTCGTTGATGGCTTTGAGCTCGCGGTTGCAGGGCTTGCACCAGGTGGCGAAGAAACTGATGATGAAGGGTTTGCCGTCGTTGGAGAGTGTGGCGGTGTCGACGGTTTTGCCGTTGATGTCCTTCAGTTTAATGGAAGGAAGCTGGGCGAACGATGCGCCTACGAAGCTCCAGAAGAGGAGCATGGCAAGGAAAAGTTTCTTGGCTTTCATTGTGTGTTGGTCTTTTTTGCCGCGTGCTTCGTGTTGCGGAAAGCTGCGGGCTATGTCGTTATTTTGGTTTCGGCGGTTGTGCCATTAGGTCTTCCCAAGCGGGTAATCTGCTTACATTTCGCAGCGTAATCGCGGCAAAATTATTCATTTCGTATGAAACCACAAATGTTTTCATAGATTTTAGGGCAGAATGCTAAAATAACTTCTGCTTCGCCCCATTATATTACGCTTCAGCCACGAACGCTTATGGCGTTTCGTGGCTGAAGCTGTTTTTTGACTGTTTGTTGCGGAATTTACACGAGCACGACGGTTACCTCTTTTGCGCCGTGTGCGCCGAATACGAGAGCCTGCTCAATGTCGGCCGTTTTTGACGGGCCGGAGATGAAACCGGCAAAGGGCACTTCGGGGCGGTCGGCAATGCGGGCGTAGGCTTCGTGCATGTTGGGCACCAGGTTTTTGCGGTCGAGCACGATGACGAGCGTTTCGGAAATGAAGTAGAGGGCGCGGTGGCGCACGTGTTGCTCTATCCAGCAGCAGCCGTTTTCGCATACGCCCAGTTGGGCGGGAATTACGGCCACGTCTGTGCCGTTGAGTTCGGCGGCTTGCTCTACGGCATCGGGGTCGAATGCCGTTTCGCCTAAAAGTTCGCGTCCGTCGGTGCGGTCCACGGTCCATGCCACGCGTCGGGCATCGGGGTAGATACGGCGGACGAATGCACCGAGCGTTTCGCCTTCGGTCAATGTAGCCACTTTTCCGCCCACTTGCTGCATGACGAGCTCAAATTGCGCCACGGGATCGGCATAGTGTATGGCCTCCGCTTCAAGGGGAGAGAGGTCGGGCATGGGAAATACGTCGAGTGTGTGGCTGCGGATCGATTGGAGTATGGATTCTTTGCTTGACATGGCGGCTTAGGAGTTGCGGGGGTGTGACGTGGAAGTTTTCTTTTCTTTCTGCTCTTTGTGGAGCAAGTCCTCAAAGGTGTGGCAGGCGAAGCGGGGCATGTCGCGTTCTGCTCCCCAGGGATTGAAGCCGGCTTTAACCAAACCTTGCGGGAGATGGTTGGCGAGGGGGGCAAAGCGTAGTGCGCCGTGGTAGAGTGATGGGTGCGACATGGTCGCTTCCAAGCCTTTCGATATGAGGTGTTTGGAGGTGCTTGCCACACCGAGTTCCTGCAGCTTTTGACGCCAGAGGTAAATCTGGTCGGCGAGGTCCACCTTTGCGGGGCATACGTTTTGGCACGAATGGCAGAGCGAGCAGGCGCTCACGTTGCCGGAGTAGCGGCGGGCGTCGCGCAGCATGCCGAGGTTGATGCCGATGGGGCCGGGAATGAAGTAGCTGTAGGAATAGCCGCCCGAGCGGCGGTAAACGGGACACGTGTTCATGCAGGCGCCGCAGCGCAGGCAGTTGAGCGTGAGGCGGTGGTCGCGCTGGCCGAGAATCTCGCTACGCCCGTTGTCCACGATGATGATGTGGAGTTCGCCTCCTTTGCGCGGCGAGCGGTAGTGGGAGGTGTAGGTGGTGGTGGGCTGTGCGGTGGCGGAACGTGCGAGCAGGCGGGTGAACACGCCGAGCGAACGGCGGTCGGGCACAATCTTTTCCAGTCCGAAAGCGGTGATTTGCAGTTTGCACGTGTTGAGCGAGGTGCCCATGTCGGCGTTGCCTTCGTTGGTGCATACCACGCATTCGCCCGTGGAGGCTACGGCAAAGTTGGCGCCCGTCATGGAGGCTTCGCTGTGGATGAACTTTTGTCGGAGGTTGCGGCGCGCCACGTGGGTGAGGTAGGTCTGGTCGCAGTTGCCGGGCTCTGCATCCATTTCGCGTACGAAGAGTTCGCTGATTTCCTCTTTTTTCACGGCTATGGCGGGTAGTACGATGTGTACGGGCTTGCGGTGGAGCAGTTGCAGAATGCGTTCGCCCAGGTCGCTTTCCACCACGTCGATGCCGAGGCTTTCGAGGTAGGGGTTGAGTCCGCACTCTTCCGCCAGCATGCTTTTGCTTTTGATGAAGCTTTTCACTCCGTGCTTTTGGAGCAGGTCTGCCACGATGTGGCGGTATTCTTCTGCGTCCTTCGCCCAGTGGACAACGGCGCCGTTGCGTGTAGCGTTGCGTTCGAACTCTTCGAGGAGCTGGGCGAGGTGGGAGTTGCTGTACATTTTAATGGCGGAAGCCATGTTGCGGAGTTGTTCCCATTCGGGCACTTCGCGGCTGAGTCTGTCGCGTTTGGCACGGACCATCCAGAGGGTTTCGTCGTGCCATTGGGCATAGGTTCCGTTCTTGAGAAAGGATGAGGCTGACTTGGCGTGTTGCGACATAAAAAAGGTTTATGCTATGTGGGGTGAGGATTTCTGTTCTTTTTTTCTCGGTGTTCGTTTTCGGAGCTATTCGGCTTCGCCGGCGAGGATTTGTGCCATGTGGAGTGTGCCTATGTTGAGGTGTTCGCGGCTGATGATTCCTCGCTGGTGCATGAGGCATGAGCAGTCGGCTCCCACGATGTATTCGGCTCCTGTGGCGATGTGGCGGTGCACTTTGTCGCGCCCCATCTGTCCCGACACGGCGTGTTCTTCAATGGCGAACATGCCGCCGAATCCGCAGCATTCGTCGCACCGCTCGGGTTCTACCACTTCGCATCCGTCGACGAGGGCGAGGAGGTTGCGCAGTTTGTTGACGTAGGGCACCTGGAGTTCGCTGGGTGAGGAGAGGTGGAGCAGACGCACGCCGTGGCAGCTGTTCTGAAGGCTTACTTTGTGGTGGAAGCTCACGTTGAGGCTTGTGGGGCGCACCACGTCGTGGATGAATTCGCAGATTTCCATGACGCGTCCTTCGGCGGTGCAGCGTGTGCCTTCGGGGAGGAGACTGCCGTAGTGGTCGCGCACGAAAGCCACGCACGAAGCGGAGGGCCCTACCACGTAGTCGTAGGGACTGAAGAGTTCGTCGAAATGTTTGGCGAGGGGACGGGCTTCGCTTTCGAAGCCGGCGTTGCCCATGGGCTGTCCGCAACAGGTTTGGCGTTCGGGATATTCCACGTCGACGCCGAGTTTCTGTAACAGGTGGAGTGAAGCCATTCCCACTTCGGGAAAGACTGCGTTGACATAGCAGGGGATGAAGAGACCTACTTTCATTCTTCTGGTTTGTATGTTCTTGTTTCTATGAAGAAAAGGCTGCGGCGGGTAGAAAAGCGTGGTGCTTGGTTGAGTGTTTTGTTCATCACGTAGTGCGGGTCGTGCCTTTAGAAGAAATGGTTCGCGTGGGAACCGCTTCTTTCTGTCACACAAAATTACTCAATTTATCGTAATGCGTTTTATGCGTTCCCCTTTTTAGCGGTGAAAAAATGATTCGCGCAGTTTTTCTCCTACCGGAATCTTCAGAAACTGTGCGCAACAAAAAAAGCAGCAACGGCTTTCGTCGTTGCTGCTTTACAATTCGTCGGGGTGACTGGATTCGAACCAGCGACCCCACGCCCCCCAGACGCGTACTCTAACCGGGCTGAGCTACACCCCGAATTGCGAGTGCAAAAGTACGCATTTATTTTGAAGTGGCAAGCCTTGGCGCTTGTTTTTTGATGTTTTTCTTGAAAAACGTGGTGGATGGGCGTTGCGTAGAGGTGTTACTTCACGCTTTAGCGGAAGTTTGGTATCGTGTGCGGGCTTCGTTGATGAGCCGTGCGCAGTGTGTGGGGTCGGCATTGCGCTCTGCGGCGTAGCTCTGTGCGAGCAGGCTGAAGAAGGCTTCGTCGCCCGAGAGCTTGGCAAGGTTCTGACAGCCTTTTTCTATGCTTACGGGCTGTCCGCACTTCATGCTGTTGGTGTCGATGAGCGAGAAGTGGTAGCGTCCGTCTATTTTGTCGTAGAGGATGTTGGTCGACGAGAAGTCGCGGTGGAGGAATCCGTCTTCGTGGAGATGGGCGGCGTAGCGTGCGAAGGCGCGCACCACTTCGCATTCCTCTTCGGTGATGAGCTTTGCCACGTGCTCCATGTTGTAGCGGTAGGTGGACTGCAGGCATACGAAGTAGGTGGTGTTGCGGAGCAGTCCGTGGCGGTACACCACGAAGGCTATGCTTTCGGGGCTTTCAAATCCTCTTTCGCGCAGCAGGAGCGGACGGGTGTAGGCTTGCTTTGCCTTGTTGCTTTTGTAGAGCAATTGCTGTATGCGGCGGCGCAGTGAGGGCGGGGCGTAGCGCTTTACGCAGAGGGTGAGTGCGTCTACCTGCAGTGTGCGTATGACGTTGCGCCCGGCATGAATCTCGTGGCCTTCGTTGTTGAAGTGCTCTTCGAGATGCTGCATGTAGGGTCGCAAGGCTTCGTATTTGGGGTTGAGAATGATTTTCATGATAGGCGTACGGAATGTGTTTTCTTGTGTGGTTTGGTGAGTGGATGTTCCGTAGCGTCGGGCTTTCGCTCTTTTGCTATGTGCAAATGTAATTATTTTGTGCTTAAGTGGCGTGCGTGGCGGCGCAAAATGTGGTTTTCGTCGCTATGGGGCGAGGTTTGCAGAACCTCGCCCCACAGTGCGTCGCTTTTATCCTACGCTGCCTTCAAGCGAAACGCTGAGGAGCTTCTGCGCTTCCACGGCAAACTCCATGGGGAGCTTGTTGATGACGTCCTTGGCGTAGCCGCCCACAATGAGCGACACGGCGTCTTCCGTGGGGATGCCGCGCTGGTTGCAGTAGAGCAACTGCTCTTCGGATATTTTCGAAGTGGTGGCTTCGTGCTCTACGGTGGCGTTGTCGTTTGCCACATCTATATAGGGGAACGTGTGCGCGCCGCAGGTGGAACCGAGCAGGAGGGAGTCGCAGGAAGAGTAGTTGCGCGCTCCTTCGGCTTTGCTGCCCACTTTCACGAGTCCGCGGTAGGAGTTTTGGCTGTGTCCGGCGGAGATGCCTTTGGATATGATGGTGCTTCGCGTGTTGCGGCCTATGTGAATCATCTTGGTGCCGGTGTCGGCTTCCTGGTGGTTGTTGGTGACTGCCACGGAGTAGAACTCGGCTTGCGAGTTGTCGCCCATGAGCACGCATGAGGGGTACTTCCACGTGATGGCAGAACCCGTTTCCACCTGCGTCCAGGAGAGCTTGGAGTTTTTGCCGCGGAGCTGTCCGCGCTTGGTGACGAGGTTGTACACGCCGCCGCGTCCGTCCTTGTCGCCGGGGTACCAGTTCTGCACGGTGGAGTATTTCACTTCGGCGTCTTCATTCACCACGATTTCCACGATGGCGGCGTGGAGCTGGTTCTCGTCGCGCATGGGGGCGGTGCATCCTTCGAGGTAGGAAACGTAGCCGCCGTCGTCGCACACGATGAGCGTGCGCTCAAACTGTCCGGTGTTGCGGGCGTTGATGCGGAAATAGGTGCTGAGCTCCATGGGGCAGCGCACGCCTTTGGGTATGTAGACGAACGAGCCGTCGGAGAACACGGCGCTATTGAGCGCGGCGAAGTAGTTGTCGCGGTAGGGCACTACGCTGCCGAGGTATTTGCGCACGAGTTCGGGGTTCTCGCGTACGGCTTCGCTGATGGAACTGAATATGATGCCTTTCTCCTGGAGCTTTTCCTTGAAGGTGGTTTTCACGCTTACGGAGTCCATCACGGCGTCGACTGCCACGCCGGCGAGCTGCATGCGCTCCTCGAGGGGAATGCCGAGCTTGTCGAAGGTCTTCATCAGTTCGGGGTCGATTTCCTTCTTGCCTTCTTCTTTCTGCTTCTGTGTGGGGTCGGCATAGTAGGAGATGGCTTGGTAGTCGAGCTGGGGCAGTGCCACGTGTCCCCAATCGGGCTGCTCGAGCGTGAGCCAGTAGCGGTAGGCTTTGAGACGGAAGTCGAGGAGCCATTCGGGTTCGCCTTTCTTTTGGGAGATGAGTCGCACCACGTCCTCGTTGAGGCCGCGCTCTATTATTTCGGTGTGTACGTCGGTGGTGAAGCCGTATTCGTACGTCTTGTCTGCTATTTCTTTAACCAGATCGTTGTCTGCCATGGGTGTGTCGGGTGTGTGGGTGCTGGGCGGTTATTTCTTCTCTTGCGTGGGTGCGGGAGTTTTTCCCGAAACGTCTACCCACACGGTGTCGGCCTTCACTTCGGCGGCGGCGGTGTCGGCCGGAGCCTCGGGGAAGAACGTCTGCAGCGACTTCGTCACGGGCGTGTAGAGGTGCGACGAGGCGGTGCGCTCTTGGTTCATAATGTGGAGCGCGCCCATCACGTTGAGCACGCAGCTGAGCAGGATGAAGTATTTTGCGAAACTCACCGCTGCGCCGAGTATGGAGTTGGGCATGCCGAGCTGCATGCCTTTGAGGGCTTTGGTCAGTATGTTTGCCACGAAGCCGAGCACGATGGGCACGATGATCCAGAGGAGGAAGAAGGCTATGATGTTGGTTACTATCGTGGTTTCCGTGCCGTGAATGGCGAGGCTTTCGCTGAAGGTGCTGTAGCAGGTGGCGGCTATGAGCAGACCTACGAGGAAGCCTACGCTGGAAACGAGTTCTTTTACGAATCCTGCGCGCCAGCCGCTGAAGGCGGCCCATGCGAGGAGCACTACGATGAAGATGTCTATCATAATAATGGAGAGAGCTTGTGGCTTGTTTGGTGGAACAAATGGTTCTTTGTGAAAACGCGGGTGGTTGCGCGTGTAAGCGCGGCAAAGTTACTACAAAATCGGCATTCCCTCGTTCGTGCCGTTTCCCTTTTGACTTTTCATAGCGTTTGGAAGAGTTTTTTGCGGAAGCGCGCGGCTATATATAATAAGGAGTGGCGTTTGAGAAAATCGCCTCATGAGCGACACATGGGGGCGACAGCGCATGGGGGTCAAGACTCCAGTCTTGACGCTCTACACGGCCTTGCACAGACGCTGATTGTTTTTTTTGTGCTTCGCTTTGAAATATTCGCGCTTGTCTGTCAAGACTGGAGTCTTGACCCCCATGCGCTTCGCCTCATGCGGTGCATAATGTGACTCAAACGCTGAAATTTTAACACTGAGAATCGCGTAGAAATCACCAAGCGCCCAGTCGCTCGGAAATACGCCGTTTTCAGCGCGCATAATTATGCATCTTTCTGCTGCAGAATGCGCATATATGCAGAATTCGCTGCATACCGCTGCATAAAACGTCCCGTCGGAGCAAAAAACGGCGCCTTTTCCGTGAAAATTCCAAGGCATCTAGGAAAAATTCCCCTTAGGCCCAACGTTTTGGGCTGCCTTGGAATTTTCAGAAGAAGCCTTGAAGTGGCGCAAATGTGCAGAAAAAGGGCAAAAAACCATCGCTCTTCTTTCTAGTTTGAACCTCGCAGATGAAAAAACGAAGGGCGGGGAATTAACAAACCGAAAGGTTCGTTAGCGCATGCCGCTGAGGTCTATGGGGCGCAAGCTCCCTAGGTGTTCTTGTCCGCCAAAAGCCCGTTTTTGCACATTACTAAACCACTTCTTTGCGTTTTCCCACACGTTTCACTACCTTTGCGGCAACAAACAACAACAAGACAAACATGGCACAAGAAGACGTTTTCAAAAAAATCGTATCCCACTGCAAGGAATACGGTTTCGTTTTTCCCTCAAGTGATATTTACGACGGCCTCGGCGCCGTATACGACTACGGCCAGAACGGCGTGGAACTGAAGAACAACATCAAGCAGTACTGGTGGCAGTCCATGGTGCTCCTCCACGAGAACATCGTGGGCATCGACTCCGCCATCTTCATGCATCCCACCGTATGGAAGGCTTCCGGCCACGTCGACGCTTTCAACGATCCCCTCATCGACAACCGCGACTCCAAGAAGCGCTACCGCGCCGACGTGCTCATCGAGGATCAGATAGCCAAGTACGAGGAGAAGGTTGAAAAGGAAGTGGCCAAAGGCCGCAAGCGCTTCAAGGACAATTTCGACGAAGCCAAGTTCCGCGAAACCAATCCGCAAGTAGTAGAGAACCTGAAGAAGCGCGACGCACTCCACGCCCGCTACTCCGAAGCCATGAACAAGATGGACCTCGACGAACTCAAGCAGATTATCGTCGACGAGGAAATCGTATGCCCCATTTCCGGCACCCGCAACTGGACCGACGTGCGCCAGTTCAACCTCATGTTCAAGACCGAAGTAGGTTCTACGGCTGAAGGCGCATCCACCATCTATCTGCGTCCCGAAACGGCACAGGGTATCTTCGTGAACTACCTCAACGTGCAGAAGACCGGCCGCATGAGACTCCCCTTTGGCATTGCCCAGATTGGTAAGGCTTTCCGCAACGAAATCGTAGCACGCCAGTTCATCTTCCGCATGCGCGAGTTCGAACAGATGGAAATGCAGTTCTTCGTGAAGCCCGGCACCGAAATCGAATGGTTCAACAAGTGGAAGGAACTCCGCCTCAAATGGCACGAAGCCCTCGGCTTCGGCGAAGAGAACTACCGCTTCCACGACCACGAGAAGCTCGCCCACTACGCCAACGCAGCCTGCGACATCGAGTTCAAGATGCCCTTCGGCTTCAAGGAAGTGGAAGGTATCCACTCTCGCACCGACTTCGACCTCTCGCAGCACGCCAAGTTCTCCGGACGCAAAATCGAATATTTCGACCCCGAGACCAACACGAGCTACACGCCGTACGACATTGAAACCTCCATCGGCGTGGACCGCATGTTCCTCAGCGTAATGTGCCACTCCTACTGCGAAGAGAAACTCGAAAACGGCGAAAGCCGCGTAGTGCTCAAGCTCCCCGCACCCCTCGCCCCCGTGAAGCTCGCCGTCATGCCCCTTGTGAAGAAAGACGGTCTGCCCGAAAAGGCACGCGAGATTATCAACGACCTCAAGTTCCACTTCAACTGCAAGTACGACGAGAAGGACTCCATCGGCAAGCGCTACCGCCGTCAGGACGCTGTGGGCACCCCCTACTGCGTCACCGTGGACCACGACACGCTCAACGACAACTGCGTGACGCTCCGCGACCGCGACACCATGGAGCAGACCCGAGTGCCCATTGCCGAACTCCGTTCGCTGCTTGAGGACAAGGTGAGCATCACCTCACTGCTCAAGAAACTGCAGTAAGGAACTCACATTCGTGGCACGGCGACATACGAAAACGCCGCATTCCACGTTCTATACATCAGACATAACCACACACTTTGCCTTGAGGCCGCAGGAAAAACACGCTTGCGGCCTCAAAGCCTTAAGGGTGGTTATGGGTGATAGCGCCTTCCATGGAGGTGACGTTTTCAAAACGTCACGCTCTACACGGCCTCACGGAGGCTCCTGCGTGGCTGCGCCTTATAATCTTCGCGCTTATCAGTCAAGACTGGAGTCTTGACCTCCATGCGCTTCGCACCACACCGCACAAATTACAGAAAGTTTCTAAACATCAAACTGCAAAGTGAACGTGCAATCGCGTTTCACCCACTTGAGTAGTTACCAAAACTCTTAAAAAGCATGACGCACAATCCGCTCCGCTGGTTGCGGACTACACTCGCTGCCATCCTTACCCTCGTGCTCACGGTGAGTCTCACTACAGCTTGCGAGGACAACGCCGGCGACTCCGACAACGCTGAGTTCACCACCAACTGGAAAGAACGCAACTCAGCGTATTTCCTCAACAAACTCAACGAAGCCAAAAACGCCATCAGCCAGGCCAAGGCCGCTTACGGCAACGACTGGGAAGCACACACCTCCTGGCGCGTGGCACGCAGCTGGTGCAAGGTCGACCCCCGTGTGACCACCACCGACTCCATCTGCTACGAATACGTGGAGCGCGGCACAGGCACCGACCTCCCCCTCTACACCGACTCCGTGTGGGTCAACTACATCGGTCACCTCATTCCCACCGAGTCGTACGCCGGAGGAAAGGTCTTCGACCACAGCGGTGTCTACGAAGACGAAGCGCGCGTGTTCGACTCACGCTTTGCCCAGCCCGTTGAGTTCGGCGTGTCGAACCTCGTGGAAGGTTTCACCACCGCCATGCTCTACCTCCACGTAGGCGACCGCGTGCGTGTCTACATTCCTCAAGAACTCGCCTACCTCTCCGCCGCAAGTACCAACGTGCCCGCCTACTCCACGCTCGTCTTCGACCTGCAGCTCAAGGGAATCGTGCGCAAAGGCGCAGAAAGCGGTTCGTGGAACTGACAACAGCCCATATACATCATCCCAAGTGTCTGCAACGGAACGTAACCACACTTCCGCTGCGGACACTTTTGCTTGAACCAAGCACCATCCCCCACATGACGAAAACCCTACATCTCCACGACGCTCTCCGGCAAACCATCGTGCTGCCCGCTTCAAAAAGCCTCAGCAACCGCGCGCTGCTGCTCTGCGCCATGAGCGGCAACGGCGCGCAGTGTCTGCGCCCGTCGGACTGCGACGACACGCTCGTCATGCAGCGTGCCCTCACCAGCCGTCCGCACACCGTAGACATCATGGCAGCCGGAACGGCCATGCGTTTCCTCACCGCCTACTTTGCCGCCACGCCCGGCGAAGAGCATGTGCTCACCGGCACGCCGCGAATGCTCGAACGCCCCATCGGCGTGCTCGTCGACGCGCTCCGCCAGCTCGGCGCCGACATCCGTTACGAAGGACGCGACGGTTTTCCGCCGCTCCGCATCAGCGGAAAGCAACTCCGTGGCGGCACGCTCCGCCTGCCCGCCAGCGTAAGTTCGCAATACGTGTCCGCGCTCCTCATGACCGCCCCGCTCATGGAGAACGGACTCCGCCTTGAACTCGAAGGCGAGATAGTGTCCCGTCCCTACATCGACATGACCCTCGCCCTCATGAAGCAGTTCGGCGCAAAGGCAGCATGGACTTCCGCCACGGAAGTAAGCGTGGAGCCGCAGCCCTACACGGGCGGCATAAGCTACACCGTGGAAAGCGACTGGAGCGCCGCCTCCTACTGGTACGAACTCATGGCGCTGAGCCGCGATGCGCAAGCGCGCGTCGTGCTCCCCTATCTCGCCCCCGACAGTTTGCAGGGCGACTCCGCCGTAAGCAACTTCTTCGCGCCCCTGGGCGTAGCCACGGAGTTTGCCGAACACGACGGCCACCCCGCCGCTATCCTCACCCGCGCACCCCATGCCGCACTGCCCGAAGGCGAAGTGCTCGAACTCGACCTCGTGAACCAGCCCGACCTGGCGCAGACGCTCGTAGTCACGTGTGCCATGCTGCGCCGCCCGTTCCGCTTCAGCGGATTGCGCTCGCTGCGCATCAAGGAAACCGACCGCATTAGCGCCTTGCAGAACGAACTGAAGAAATTCGGCATCACGCTCGAAGCCACCGCCGACTGCGAGCTGCACATCCTCAGCTATCCCGCCTCTGCGCCCTGCTACCGCGGCACCCCCGTCGCCACCTACAACGACCACCGCATGGCCCTTGCCTTCGCTCCCGCAGCACTGCGCTGCGAAGGAGTGAGTATAGCCGACGCCGAAGTGGTCAGCAAGAGTTATCCACACTTTTGGGAGGACCTGCAATGCCTGTACTGATACTCTCGCTCGTAGCGCTCGCCATTGTGGCGTTCGCCATAGGTTGGATGCGCAACCGCATGCTGCGCAAGAAACTCCAGCGCGGCGAAATCGACGCCATGCCCACCATCCGAAAGACACGCGCCGACGGCTGCTGCGGACAACACGCCGTGTGCGAAAAGGAAAGCCTCCTTACCGCCGTAAGCAAAGGCGAAATAGTTTATTACGAGGACGAAGAGCTCGACGCCTTCCGCGGAAAGCCCTCCGACGCCTACACTGATGAGGAGGTAGAGCAGTTTGAAGACGTGCTCACCACCATGCGCGACGACGAAGTGGCAGGTTGGGTGCGCTCGCTGCAGTTGCGCGGCATCAACCTCCCCGACCCACTCAAGGACGAGGTGATACTCATCGTGGGCGAACGCCGCTTCGAGTGACACCGCCTTCCTCTTCCCTTCCGTTTATCCCGAACCTTCCTAAAACAACAGCATCCTTTGCCCATCACATTCACCTTTTTCCAAAACGCCCTGCTCGGCGCACTCCTCGCCTCGCTGCTCTGTGCCATAGTAGGCACCTACGTCGTTACGCGCCGCATGGTCATAGCCGGCGGCGGCATGGCGCACGCCTCGCTCGGCGGCGTAGGACTCGGCGCCTACTTCGGCTTCTCGCCCCTTCTCGGCGCTGCCGCCTTTGCCGTGGCTTCGGGCTTCGGCATCAAATGGCTCAGCGGAAAACGCACCGTGAGAGAGGACTCCGCCATAGCCATGCTCTGGACCTTCGGCATGGCAGTAGGCATTCTCTTCGCCTACCTCGCGCCAGGGTTCATGACCGACCTTCCCGCCTATCTTTTCGGCAACATCCTCAGCATATCGTCCACCGACCTCTGCGTGCTCGGTGCACTCACGCTCGTGGCTGTCGGCCTGCAGCTTACGCTCAAGCACACCATCATGAGCGTGGCAGCCGACAGCGCCTTTGCCCGCACCCAGGGGCTTCCGGTAAACTTTGTGGAAAACCTCATGATGGTGCTCACGGCGCTCACCATCGTGGGCTGCCTCCACATGGTGGGCATCGTCATGGTGGTATCGCTCCTCAGCGTGCCGCAGGCCACCGCCGCACTTTGGGCAAAGACCTACGGACGCATGGTGTGTCTCTCCGCCGCCTTTGCCTACCTGGGCTGTCTGCTCGGACTCGCCGCATCGTACTACGCCGACGTGCCCGGCGGAGCGTCCATCATCATGGCAAGCATTGCCGTCTACGCCGTTTGCCGCACACTTCGTCACCTGTTCCGCAAGAAAGCGGCATAAATTCTTTGACCTCATGCGCAAACACCATATACTCCCGTTATTTGTTCTCGCAGCCGCGTTCGTCTTCCTGCTGGCCTCGTGCTCCACGAAGAAGAACACGGCAGGCTCGCGTTGGTGGCAGTCGTTCACCGCACGCTACAACACCTTCTTCAATGGTCACCAAGCATTCCTCGAAGGCGAAAAGGCAAAAAGCGATGCCCACAAGGACAACTATACGGAGATGCTCCCCGTATTCCTTGTAGGAAACGAAAAGTCGCGCACCACTGGCAAGAGCAACTACGAAACGGCCATCACCAAATGCCAGAAGGCCATCCAGCTCCACTCCATAAAGAAGCGCCCCGTGGTCAGCGCCAACAAAAAGCGCACGGCAAAGCAGAAAGCCTACCTTTCGCGCAAAGAGTTCAACCCCTTCCTCAAAAAGGCATGGCTACTCATGGGCGAAGCGCAGTTTGAAAAGGGAGAATTTCTCGAAGCCGCCTCCACATTTTCCTACATCACCCGTCTCTATGCCCCCGAACCCGACGTAGTGGCGGAAGCCCGTCAATGGCTCGCCCGCTGCTACACGCAGAGCGGATGGTTCTACGACGCGGAAGACGCACTCCAAAAAGTGCGCCGCGACTCCGTGAGCAAACAAACGACCCGCAGAGCCGACGCCACGCAGGCAGACCTCCTGCTTCGTCAGCAACGCTTCGCCGATGCATTGCCCTATCTGCAAAGCACCGCCCGCCACGCCAAGGGAAAACTCCAGCGTGCACGCATGCAGTTCCTGCTCGGACAGGTAAACCAACAACTCGGCAACTGGAAAGCAGCCAACAAAGCCTACGCAAAGTGCATCAGCATGAGTCCGCCCTTTGAACTGGCTTTTAATGCCCGCATCCGTCAGGCTGAAACGATGGCAGAAGGGGGAGGGCAGGGCAAGAAAATGATTTCGAAGCTTCGCCGCATGGCTCGCAACGAGAACAACAAAGAATATCTCGACCAGGTCTACTACGCCATAGGCAACATTTACCTTTCAGAGAAAGACACCGCAAATGCCGTCGGCGCCTTTGAGAAAGGACGCGCCAAAGCCACGCGCAACGGCATAGAAAAAGGTGTGCTGCTCTTGCGCTTGGGTGAGATATACTGGACGCAGCGCAAGTTCGACAAAGCCCAGGCGTGCTACACCGAAGCGCTCGGCCTCGTGGGTAAGGACTACAAAAACTACGAGGAAATAAAGCGCCGCTCCATCGTGCTCGACAAACTCGTGCCCTACACTTCCGCTGTTTATCTTCAGGACAGTCTGCAGGAACTTTCGCGCATGAGCGAGGCGGACCGCAACGCCGCCATCGACCGCGTGATTGATGCGCTGAAGAAGAAAGAGGCAGAAGAGCGCCGCGCCAAAGCCGACTCCGCCTCAGAAGCACGTGCGCAGGCCAACGCAGGAAACACGGGAAACAGAAACCAAACGCCCAACCAGAACGCCGCCACCCAGCGCAACAAGCAGCAGACCACGTGGTACTTCTACGACCCCATGCAGGTGATGCAAGGAAAGCAGGACTTCACCAAGCAATGGGGCAAACGAAAGAACGAAGACAACTGGCGTCGCTCCAACCGCACCATGCTGGCAGAGAGCGGCGACGAGGGTTACAACTACGAAGCCGAAGATTCCATTAAGGCGGCGAACGACAGCATTGCCGCCGCCGAAGAGAAAGGCGGAAAGGACGATAAGAAGGTAGACCCCTCGGAAGATCCCCACGAGCGCGCCTACTACATGAAGCAAATTCCCTTCACCGACGAAGCACGTGCAGCCTCCGACGACGTCATCATGGACGGACTCTACAATGCCGGCGTCATTGAAAAGGACGACCTCGAAGACTTCCCCTTGGCAGAGGAAACGCTCACCCGCCTAACGAAAAACTACACGCGCTACGAGAAACTCTCCGAAGCCTACTACCAGCTTTTCCTCCTCTACTCCCGATGGGGGCGTGCCGACATGGCTGCAGAAATGAAACGCCACATGTTGGCCACCTGGCCCGACGATGAGCACACGAAGACCATTTCCGCTCCCGACTACGAACTGCTCGCCCGCTACGGAAAGCAGATAGAGGACTCGCTCTACACGGCCACCTACGATGCTTACCGCCAGCGACAGATGGACGTAGTGGAAGCGAACTTCAGCAAGTCGACGGAAAAGTTCGCGAAAGGCATCAACCGTCCCAAATTCATCTTCATCCATGTGCTCAGCCGGCTCAACACGGCATCAACCAAAGAGTTGACCGACGAGTTGCGTTCACTCGTGAAGGACTATCCCGAAGTCGACGTCACCCCCATGGCGGGCATGATACTCAAAGGTCTTGAAAGCGGCAGGAAAGTTGGCTCCGGCACATTCGACATCGGTTCGCTCTGGGGCAGACGCACCGCCGCAGCCGACTCCACGCAAGCCGACGCCGCCAAGCAGCGGCAGTTCTCCGCAGAGCATCAGGCTCCGTTCCTCTTCGTGCTCGCCTATCCCAACGACTCCGTGGACAACAACAAGTTGCTCTACGAAATGGCGCACTTCAACTTCACCACGTTCGTGGCGCGCGGTTTCGACATGGCATTCCAGACAGGCGAGGGCATCACGCAGTTCCGTGTGTCAGGTTTCCGCAGCTTTGAAGAAGCGCATGCCTATGCCCAGCGCGTATTTGCCGCCCCCGACCTCCGTCCCTTCCTCGACCGCACGCGCGTGTTGATTATCTCAAAAGAAAACCTTGAGATGGTGGGCGTAAACTTCAGCTACGACGACTACAAGAAATTCTACGACGCCACCTTCGCACCGCTGAACGTTCCCCAGTCGCTCCCGCTCGACAACATGCCGCCTTCCGAGCAGCACTACGAGGACGACCTCCCCGGCGGAAAGTCCATGCAGCCCGCCCTCAACAACACCGGCACCGACGACCCGAACGCCAAAGATACCGACAGCTCCAACACCGACGACGACGGAGAAACGTACGACGACGATTCTTCTACCTCCGACGACGGAGAGTGGTACAGCGAATAGCACCGCGCTTTTGCCCGAAAGTCATTGGCTTTTGAGCATTGCACAATGTGCTATTCTGCACCAAATGCCCCATAATCAACACAGAAAATCCTCAACACGGCTGTGCCTTACACAGCGTGTTGAGGATTTTTTATTCGTGACGAAGACAAGACGCGTGGCGGTTACGGTGGCTTCACCAAGCGAAGTGTCAGTGCTGTCGGTGAGCTCGGGCTTCACGCGCGTGGTGCATGCTTTTTGTGCCTATAGGTTATGAAAGGAAGCAAAAAACAGAATGAAGGCCGGAAAGTAGTAGGTCGTTTCATGGCTTCTGTTTTTAGCAACTCATGCAATGGATCTATAAAGTTTGTTTTTCTCCTGACGTGCGGGAGGCTTTGGGGCGTAGGGTGACGAGGGGGACTAGCATCTCTTCGAGCGAAACGCCGCCGTGTTGAAACGTGTCGCGGTAATACTGTACGTAGTAGTTGTAGTTGTTGGGGTAGGCAAAGAAGCGTGCTCCCGTGGCAAAGATATAACTTGTGCTGAGATTGGGGGCGGGGAGCTGGAAGTTTTTGGGCTGGCGCACCTCAAACACTTCTTTGGCGTTGTAGGAAAGATTCTTGCCGAGTTTGTAGCGAAGGTTGGTGTTTACGTTGCGGTCGCCCACCACTTTTGTGGGAGTGTCTACGCGTATGCTTCCGTGGTCGGTGGTGATGACAATGTCGTAGGAGAGCGAAGCGAGGCGTGCGAAGAGTTCCTTCACAGGCGAATGGCGGAACCACGAGAGGGTGATGCTGCGATAGGCGCTCTCGTTGCCGGCAAGTTCGCGCACCATGCGGCTTTCGGTGCGGGCGTGGCTGAGAATGTCTATGAAGTTGACCACGAGCACGTTCAGCGGCGAGAGGGAGAGGGAAGCAAACTGCGATAGCATCTTGTCGGCGGCGGCGGAGTCGTTGATTTTATGGTAGGTAAACGTTTCGCGGCGGCGGAAGCGTTCCATTTGCTTGCGGATGAGCATTTCCTCATTGAGGTTCTTGCCCTCGTCCTCGTCTTCGTCGACCCAAAGTTCGGGATACATCTGGCGAATCTGCAGCGGCATGAGTCCGGCGAAGATGGCGTTGCGGGCATATTGCGTAGCAGTGGGGAGAATGCTGAAGTAGAGGTCTTCGTCGATGTCGAAATCGTCGGCAAGTTCCTGCGAGAGCACACGCCACTGGTCGTAGCGGAAGTTGTCGAGCACAAGGAGAAACACCTTGCGGCCTGCATTGAGGCGAGGAAATACGCAACGCTTGAATATGTCGGGACTGATGAGCGGACGGCCGTCGGGGTTGTTTACCCAAGTCTCGTAGTTCTTGCGGATGAATTTTGCAAAGTTGAGGTTTGCTTCCTCCTTCTGCATGCGCAGCATGTCGTCCATCTGCGAGTCGGCTTCAGAGAGTTCGAGTTCCCAGTAGACAAGGCGGCGGTAGAGTTCTTTCCACTCGTCGGGCGAGAGGTTTTCGCTCATCTGCATGCCGAGGCGCGAGAACTCCTGGCGGTAACCGGTCTGCGTCACTTCTTGCACGATCTCGCGCTGGTGGATGTTCTTCTTCAGTGTGAGGAGTATCTGACTGGGATTGACGGGCTTGATGAGGTAGTCGGCAATCTTGGAGCCGATGGCTTGGTCCATGATGTCCTCTTCCTCGTTTTTCGTCACCATGACCACGGGCACGTTGGGCACGACGTCCTTGAGCCGCTGGAGCGTTTCGAGTCCGGACAGGCCGGGCATGTTTTCGTCGAGGAGTATGAGGTCGTAGTCCTTCTCCCGGCACAGGTCTATTGCGTCGGGGCCGTTGGAGGCGGTGTCTACCTCGTAGTCTTTCTTCTCAAGGAACAGGATGTGGGCTTTGAGCATTTCTATCTCGTCGTCCACCCAAAGAAGGCGTGCTGGCATGGCTAAGATATTATATTAATGGGTCGGGTATGCTTGCTGATTGGAATCCGTTTATTTTATAAAACCGGTAAAAAAAAAAAATCCAAAGGACAACTTCTCCTATTGGGTATAACGCATTCGTTACCCGTTTATGACACGTTGTCCTTTGGATTTAGCAAAAAATAAGAACGTTTATGAGTGGAGTCTACTTTTGGGAAAGCGAACGAACTTCTTCAATGTCCAGCTCTGCTATCTTGGCTACCATTTCAGGCGAAATGCCCTGAGCCAACATGGATTTTGCGAGTTTCTTCCGTTCCTCTGCGCGCCCTTTAGCTTCACCTTCTTCCAAACCTTCGGCCAAGCCGTCGGCTCGTCCTTCACTGTAGCCGTCGTCGTGGCTTGTGTTGAAAAGGCTACGCATGTGGCGCACCGATTCCATGTAGCGTTCGTAAGTCAGTCGGTCTTTGTCGGGCAAAGAGTCGATGCGAAGCTGGTTGAGCGCTTCTGTCAAACCGGCGGTCTTGGTGTTGTCGTCAATCTTGCCGGTTTTCAGAAACTCTATCCATTCGTCGAGCGGTGTGGTGGCCACCTTGTCGAAATCGTTTACGCGGAGAATGTAGTACTCGGGGAACAAGTCGCCGGCGTCTTGCCGCAGCTCCACATTCTTCTCTTTTACGCCTAGGAACTTTTCGCTTTGGCGGGAAGAGAGTTTTAGCAAGTCGTGAGGCTCGTGCAGTCCCTTGAATTCGGTCTTGCCGTGGTACACGTAGTCCTTGCCCTGGCCGAGTTCGAAGTAGACGATGTTGATGGAATAGACTTTCCGCACTTTGTCGTAGGCATCGCCCTTCTCAATATACTCCGTGATGGCTTTCGACACGCCGTAGAGCATGCGGTGGAAATAGGTAATCTCATGATTGTTCTGAATCTCCACAATAATGAGTTCGCCGTCCTCGTCCTCGGCAAGCATGTCCACACGGTTGTACTTGTCGAGGAAATCTTCCTGGTTGCTCTCGCTCTCGAGGAAACGCTTGATGGTCAATTTCTTGCCTATCAAGGAAAAAAGCAGTCCCTCCAGCACGGCGTGGTTTGCCTTGTTGCGGAGAAGGCGCTTCATGGCCCAGTCGAACCGTATGTATTTCTCAAAATGCCGTTCCATGATGCTTTTTCTTACTTGTTGTATGGCTTGTTAGCTTACAGGCTGTAGCCCCAAAGCTTAAGCACATCGCCCCAGTTCTCTTCTACAAGGCGGCGTGTGCGCTCGGCATACTGGTACTTGTTTTTCTTGTACTTCTTCTTCGACTCCACGTACTGGGCAATGGCGGTCTTTGCCTCGTCCCATCCGGGGATGCCGAGCGTCTGGTAGATTTTCTCCGTCATGCCGAGGGCGTCGGCTTCGAAGTCTTCAAACTTCACTTCGATGAGGTTTCCTTCGGGAATGAGTTTCTTGTCGGCCTGGTACTGGTCGTGGAGTTTCTTGTAGACGCTGAGGATGTTCGTTTCAATTGCCTCGTCGCTCATCTCCTCGAGTTTGAGGGGCTGGATGGTGTTGGTGAAGAACGAGCGCGTGCTCTCAAACACTGTGTAGGGATTGCGCATGAGGTAGATGAACTTGGCATTGGGGAACATCTTCACAAGTTCTTTCACGCGGCCGGTGTGGGGCGGGTTCTTGGAAAGAAATTGTGTGCCGCCCGTGTTCCAGAGGGAAATTTTGATGAGCTTGCGGAACGCCTCTTCCCATGCCGAGAGTTCGGTGGGAGTAATATCGTTGAACGTAAGGTATTTGTCGCAGTACTCCTGGATGTACTTGGGGAAGAACCAGAAGTTGTAGTAGGTGTAAGGACACATGTTGGAGAGGGCAAACTCTTCTTCCTGCGGGAGGTCGACGGCAAGTTCCATGTTGTCTGTGGGGCGATGGTCGGGCATGAGCCACGACATGTTCTTCTTGAAGAAGGGCTGTCCGAACATCATGAGGTGGGGAAACACCGTTTGGTAGGTGGTGCAGTAGCCGAAGTGCTTGTCGCAGGAGAGCACGTTGTGTACGAACGTCGTGCCGGAGCGCCAGTGGCCGAGTATGAACACGGGGTCGTGCTGTAGGGGCTGGTCGGCGAGCTGCTTGCGGTAGCGCTTTTCCTGGATGGGGGCGAGCACGGAGAGCAGGCGGCACACGGCCTTCGTCAGGCGGTACTTGCCTTTCCAGGGGCCGTCGACGTCGCGGCCGCGGGTGATTTCCTTGAATGTGCGCCAGTCGGCGCCTACGAGCGTGTTTATCGGAAGTTTGCTGAATTCAATGAGTCCCATTTGTATGTTTTGCTATATATAAAATATGGATTATGCGACAAAAGTACGATTTTCAGTTGGATTTTAGAGCGGTTATTCAGAACTGCACTAAAGAAAATACTTGTAACTTAGCCACGTGAAACGTAAAATCCCGAAAGACAATGACCGAAAACATAAACAAATACCCCGTAGGCATACAAACTTTTGCAGAAATCCGCAATGGTAAGTATCTTTATGTCGACAAGACGAAATATCTGGTAGATTTCCGTATGAAGGGCATGAAATACGTTTTTCTGAGTCGTCCCCGACGGTTCGGAAAGTCGCTCTTCGCTTCTATGCTACAGGCTTATTTTGAAGGTCAAAAGAATCTGTTTGAAGGTCTTGCTATTGCCGGCTACGAAAAAGAATGGAGCAAGCATCCTGTTCTGCACTTTGACATGAGCGGGGCTAAACACTTTGATGAGGAACGGATAAACCATTATCTGCACTTGCAACTGGCCAATTTTGAGGCTTCGTATGGAAAAGACGAACAAGAGAAATACCTTAACGAGCGTCTTGAAGGAATCGTAAAGCGTGCCTACGGGCAAACGGGGCGGAAAGTGGTGGTCATCATTGACGAATACGATACCCCATTGCTCGATGTGGTTCATGAGGATAAAAATCTCGGAGCATTGCGTCTCGTGATGCAGAACTTCTATAGTCCGCTCAAAAAGCTCGATCCTTATTTGGAATTCGTGTTCATTACGGGCATCACAAAATTCTCGCAACTCAGCATATTTAGTGAACTGAACAATTTGGAGAACATCAGCATGCTCGACCAATATTCCGCCATCTGCGGCATTAGTAAGACGGAACTGACCACAGCCATGCGCCCCGACATCGAGCGTCTCGGCACAGCGTTGGGCATGACCTACGAAGAATGCTTACAGGAATTGACATACTATTACGACGGATACCACTTCAGCGAGCAATCGGAAGATGTGTTCAATCCGTTCAGCCTCATCAAGGCAATGAACGGGCAAAAAATCGATTCTTACTGGTTCGGTTCGGGCACACCGACGTTTCTTCTCAAACAACTCGACAAGTTCAACGTGAACCTTGCTACGTTGGAAAGTCAAAACGTGGTGCTCAACTCGTTCGACGTGTCACCCGAAGAGATGACCGACGCCCTCCCTCTCCTCTACCAAAGCGGCTATCTCACCATTAAGCACTACGAGCCTGCCTTCAAGGAATATACGCTGGGCATTCCCAATAAAGAGGTACGCGACGGACTGCTCAACTCCATGATGCCACACTACGTCAACCCCCGGCGAACGGACAACGATGCTTTTCTTCTTGGCTTCTGCAAGGCAGTCTACCGCAACGACATTGAAGCAGCATTGGAGCATATGCGCACCTACATGGCCGCCATTCCTTACGATTTGGAGAACCATACGGAGAAACACTTCCAAACGATCTTCTACTTGATGTTCAGTTTCCTGAACATTTACATCCGCACAGAAGTGAAGAGCGCCATTGGTCGTGCCGATGCCGTGATGCACATGCCCGACACTATCTATGTGATAGAACTGAAAGTTGACAAAAGTGCCGATGAAGCACTCAGACAAATTGACGAGAAAGGCTATATGCTTCCTTATCAAGCAGAAAAGAAGCGGTTGGTAAAAGTGGGCATCAGTTTCGACAGCAAACTGCGCACCATCAGCGATTGGAAAATAAAGGAAGAATAAAACCGGACAAGGGGAAAAACAACTTGTGCAAATAAAACGAACCGTACTTGTAAATTAGAAGGGTATGTAACATGTAAAACATAACTTGCGCATTTATTCAAGCAGTATTTGCAGGCGCAGCGCATTGGGGCAAGACGGGAGTCTTGCCCCAATGCGCTGCGCACAAAAATTGTGCAAGTTGTTTTCTTTTACACTTTACTTACCCCCTTATTGTATTCTCTCCCTTCAGCCTGCGCACCATTTCGTCGGCGGCATGGTCGGGTGCGCCGGGCTCGCCGAGGCGTGCCGCCATGTCGGCATAGCCTTCGAGCATCGTGGTGCGGCGGCTGCCGCCGGGGAGGATGGATTCAAGATTGCTGCGCACGGCACCAACCGTCATGCCGTCGGCAACCAGTTCGGGCACCACCTCGCGGTTGCACACAAGGTTGACGAGGGAGATGAACGGCACTTTGAGAAAATGGCGGCGGAGGAACGACATGAGCCGCCCGGCACGCATATAGTAGCACACCACCTGCGGCACACCGAAGAGCGCCGTTTCGAGCGTGGCGGTGCCGCTCGTCACGAGGGCTGCCACCGAATGGGAAAGCACCTCGTAGGTGCGCCCCTCCACAAGGGCTATGCGCTGGCGGTCTATGCCGGTGGCGGCAATGATGCGCTCATACACGTCGTGGGGCATGGACGGCGCCACTGCCACCACAAGGCGGTACTTGCCCGTAGCCATCAGCGGATGGGCGGCAAGGAGCATGCGGCTCAGGTTGTCGCGTATCTCCTGGCGGCGCGAACCGGGCAGAAGGGCTATGGTGACGCTGTCGGGATGCGGAGCGCCGTGCCGGTTGCGGTAGGCGGCTACCTCGTCGACCGTCGGGTTGCCCACGTAGGAGATGGGATAGTCGTGTTTCTTCTCGAAAAAGTCCACCTCAAAGGGGAGAATGGAGAAGAGGCGGTCCACGTCGCGGCGGATGTCCTTGATGCGGTACTCCTTCCATGCCCATATCTTGGGGGAGATGTAGTAGTAGACGGGGCAAATGGCATGGCGCTTCACGAAGCGTGCCATCTTGAGGTTAAAGCCCGGATAGTCCACGAGAATCACCGCGTCGGGTTTCCACTCGGCAATGCGGCGCTTGCACTGGCTCATGCCACGGAGTATGGTGCGCAGGTGGAGCAGCACGGGAATGAAGCCCATGTAAGCCAGTTCGCGGTAGTGGCAGAGGAGTTCTCCGCCCACGGCACGCATCTTGTCGCCGCCGTAGAAGCGGAACTGCGCTTCGGGGTCGCGGCGGCGGAGGGCTTTCATCAGGTGGGCGGCATGGAGGTCGCCGCTCGCTTCGCCGGCTATGAGGAAGTACTTCATGGGGAAGGGGAAAAAGTCAGAGAATGTTTTTCAGTGCGTCAACCAAAGCGTAGGCTGTCACGTCGAGCTGCGTGGGAGTGATGGCCACGTATCCGTTGGCAAGCGCCCAGCGGTCGGTGTCGGTAGCCTGAGGCTCGAGTTCGCGGCATTCGCCCACAAGCCAGTAGTAGTCGCCGCCGTAGGGGTGGGTGCGGTGCTCCACCTCGTTCTGCCAGCGGCTCTTGGCCATGCGGCACACCTTCACACCCTTGAACTTCGGGGCGAGGGGAAAGTTCACGTTCAGGCAGGTGAACGGGGGAAGCCCGGCGGCGATGGCTTTGAACATGAGGTCCACGAGGTAGGGGCGGAGAGGGGCGAAGTCGGCATCCGTGCGGTGGTCGCAGAGCGAGAAGGCGATGGAAGGATACCCTTGCAGCGCGCCTTCTATGGCCACTCCCATCGTGCCGGAGTAGTGGGCGTTGACGGAGGAGTTGTCGCCGTGGTTTATGCCGCCTATGACGAGGTCGAACTCGCGCTCCTTGAAAAGGTTGAGCGCCATCTTCACGCAGTCGGTGGGCGTTCCCGAACAGGAACACACGGTAAGACCCTCTTCTTTGCGCAGCACTTTGTAGGTGATGGGGTGTGCGGAGGTGATGGAACAGCTGAAGCCGGAACGTGCGGAGTCGGGAGCCATCACGAGTATGTCGGCCACCGGCCGAAGGGTGTCTATGAGAAAGTTTATGCCGGGTGCGTCTACACCGTCGTCGTTTGAAATCAGTACGTAGGGGCGCATAGAATATGGGGAAATGTGGATGGAAAAACTTTTCGCTCTTTAAGCGGGCTTGCAAAAGCCCATAAAAGGGATTTTCGCAAAAGTAATAAAAAATGGGCGGATTGCTCCACACTCTTGCACCGTATTCTGTCTGCGCGGCCGCTGACACTTGTTTTTGCCGCATTGTTGCCCCGTAGGAAATGTGAACGTCTGCCAATTTTGGGCCTTGAGCCCAAAATGTTGGGCCTTGGGATAATTTGAATTTGCTGCCTTGGAATTTTAAGTTTGTGCCCAACAGTTTTTGGGGCGAAGCGCAGGGGGTGAAACGCATGGGCGTCAAGACACCAAACACCCGTTCTTACCCCAATCAACGAATCAAAAAGTAGAGCTTCGTCCCTTGGAAACCGATAGTTTGTATAGAAAACGCATAAAAAATATGCATTTTGTTACGCAACGTAAGGAAATGTTACTAACTTTGCCGCCGTTGATATGCAAATAATAAGGGGATGACATACAGCACATTGCGTACAGTTCGTATACATTGCGTACAAAGCAGTAAGCCTAAAGCGTGCCGTAGACCCAATATTACCGCCTAATCATTCAACACAATAAACTGAACAAATAATCAATTACTTAATACTGAATGCAAATGAATAAATTTCTACTTGCACTTGCTTCTGCCGCTTTCGTGGCAGGAACTGCCAACGCGCAGCTTGCTTTGAGCCCGAAGCGTGGCGCAAACAATCTCAAGACCGAGAAGCTTCAGGCCACTCCCAATGCCAAGCTTCAGCTCGCCCCCTCCTTCAGCGCCGACCTCAAGAACATTGGCGCTGTGAAAGGCATAAACCGCAACGCCCGTACGGTGGCCAACCCCACTCATAGCAACAAGAGCTTGGGCTATTACTACGACTACGAAAGCTACGACCTTGAGAGCGAGGACAGCGAAGACTTGACCATCACCAATTTGGGTATCTCCTATAGTGCTATCAGCTCAATGCAGTTCGGCTACGCAACCTACATCCCCTCCCAAATGGCTGCGCAGCTGGCCGGCAACAAAATCAAGACCGTAAGCTTTATCCCCTGGCTCGGTGAATACACCAACGCCAAGATTATCATATTCGACACCAGTTTCAACGTCCTCAAGTCCGTTGACGTCGACAACGTAGAGGGCATGGGCTTTAATACGGTCGATGTAGACTACACCATCCCCAACAGCGGATTCCTGGTGGCTTTCATGGCAAACATTGCAGCATCTGCTCAAGACCCCTATGCCTCTAAGTACGGTGTAATCATGCCGCTTCTCTTGGATCCCTCAAATCAGGGCAATGCTTCCTATGTATTGTATCAGAGCAACGGCGCTTACAGAACTTTGGGTCAGGTTGCTTCAGACTATGGTTTCCCCATGTGGATCAGCACAGAGGGTGACGCAAGCCTTCCCACCAACGACGTTACTCTCGGTTCGGTCAACACCACCCGTAGTAAGTCGGTCGGCGGCCCCTTCGAAACTGAAGTTCAGTTCATGAACCTCGGTTGCGAACCCGTCAAGAACGTTACCTACGACGTTACGCTCCGTAACCAGAACGGCGACGGTGTGTCTCACTTAAGCGTTACTAAGGATTTTGAAAGCAGCGTTTCCTACTTCGGCGTAAGCACACTTCCGTTCACTGCATTCCTTCCCGAGGAGAAAGGTTGGGGCGTCGACTCCATCTGCGTGACCGCCGTCAACGGCAACGCCGATGCAACTCCCGAAGACAACTACACGCAGTTCTACGTCTACTCCATCGGTGAAGACGGCTACCAGCGCCGTCCCCTTGTGGAAGAGTGGACCAACACGTATTGCGGATGGTGCCCCCGCGGCATTGTCGGCATGGACGCTCTCGGCGAGAAGTACGACAAGAACGCTGAAGACGTAATCAACGACGTGAGCATCGTGACGGTTCACGCAAATTTCTACAACTCTTCCGACCCCATTGCCGATCCTACTTACGACAACGAATACTACGAAATTTACCTCGCCGGCTATGGTCTTCCCTCTGCAATGATCAACCGTCAGGTAGAAGTAGACCCCTACTACGGAAGCAACGACGCTGCTACCTCTGCAAGCGAAGGCATCGTGCAGACCGTAGCTGACTACATCACCGCCAACCCCGTAGCAGAAGTGAACATCGGCTTGACCTCTTCTTACGACGCCGCCACGAAGACCGTGACCGTAAGCTCAGGCATCCACACCCAGGTGCCCACTATGGCCGGTGAATACAGCGTAGCCTACATCCTCACCGAGAACAACCTCAGCGCTACGCAGTCAAGCTACTACTATCAGCAGTACAATGGCTACGAGGATGAACTTCCCGAAGATCTCCAGGGTCTCGTGAAGAAGGGCAGCAGCTACACTGCCACTTACAACTACGTATCGCGCTACAACACCAACTGCCAGGGTTACGAAATCAACTCCCAGGGCTACGTTGTAGGCTACTACGACGCTCCCGATGCAGCACTTCCCGCAATGAACCCCGGCAAGGGCCTCACCCACACTGCCGAATTCACCCTCTCTTCCGACATCAGCATCGACAACTGCAACGTAATCGGTGTGCTCTACGACAACAAGACGGGCGAAGTGGTCAACACCGTAACCGGATGGCTCGGTTCCACCACCACCGGCATTGACCAGGCCGAAACGAGCAAGGCCAACGCCGACGTGACCGTTGCCGACGGCGCATTCAACGTAACTGCCGAGAACGCCACCGCAGAAGTATACTCCGTAGACGGCAAGCTCATGAGCAGCTGCACCGTAAACGGCACCGCCTCTCTCCCCACCTTCGGTAAGGGCGTATACGTGCTCCGCGTAGTACAGGACGGCAAGGTACTCACCAAGAAGGCCGCCTTCTAATCTGACGAAAGCCCAACAGCTCACATATCTACATTCCGCCCGACCGGTCACCACCGGCCGGGCGGTTTGCTTTTTGGGAAGATGCTTGACGCGTATGGGGCGAGGTCTCCAAAACCTCGCGCTCTACGCGGCAAATCAAGGTCTATGATTTAGAAACAATGCAGCAAGGCTTGCTCCTTTTGCAAGCCTTGCACTTTGCACTTTATGAAAACAACGGGGTTCATGTTTGTTCTATTTATTATATTTGCAAGAACAAATGATAAAATACAATGAAAAACTACATTTCACACTTGTATCAGACTCCGACAGGAGAATGGGAGATACAATCCAATGAAGCCCATACCGACGGTGTTGCTAAACTTTGCGCTCAATTTGCGGCAGAGTTTGGTATGGCCTCGTGGGGCAATGTTCTTGGTTTGCTTCATGACAAAGGAAAGGAGTCCGATGCTTTTCAACTGCATATCAAGAAGGAAAGCGGGTATGAGCCCGACTGTACTGTAACTGGCGATACCCATC
>CAVJJO010000023.1:0-29828 GCA_963649665.1 Bacteroidaceae bacterium
GCGCATGGGGGTCAAGACTCCTGTCTTGACAGCTCTACACGATGTTTAGAAAGCGCAGCCACGCAAAAGCCTCCGCGAGGCCGCCCTCTTCTGTGAAAACTCCCATCACGCGCGCGTACATATATATAATGTGTCGCTTCCTTCTCACGGAAAAACACTCCCGCCCTATGCTTTTTCCGCACACGGCGAATGCCCGCCCCCCATCTGCCGACACATTCGGGGCATTCGCTGATAAAAAAACACTAAAACAAGGGTGGAAGTGCCCCAAATTGGAAAATGTGCGTATTTTTGCAACTTGATATAGCATGCATCCCAACTGAAGCATATGAAAAAGATTTCCACAAGGATATTCCTCCTGGCGCTTGCCGCCTGTCTCTCCCTCGCCGCGTGCGACACCACAAGCACCTCCGACACCACGAGCTCCTCCGACTGCGCCATCACCGGCGTCACCTTGGGTACACTCCTTCGAACCATCAACTCCGTCAGCCCCACCACTGGCGCCGACACCACCTACACGGTGAACGTGACCGGTTCGCTCTACCCCATGTATATCGACCAACTCAACAACCGCATATACAACGTCGACTCCCTTCCCGTCGGCACGCAGGTAGACAAAGTGGTGTTCAGCAGTCTCACCAGTTCGGGCACGCTTGCCATACAAAGTCTCTACACCGGCAACGACACCATATTCTCCGCCACCGACTCCACCGACTTCCGCAAAATGCGCGTGGTGCGCGTCTATTCTTCCGACGGCCAGCTCTCGCGTCTCTACGACATGGAAGTGAACATCCACAACGAAGAAGGCGATTCCCTCGTGTGGAAACAAACGGCGGCAGCTCCTACCTCAACTCTCGCAGCCTTCACAAAGAGCCGTCTGCTCAGCATGGGCACCACGCTCTACGCCTTCGGTGAGAAAGCCGACGGCACGGTGAGCCTCGTGACCGGTTCGGGCGAAAGCGGACAGTTCTCCGCTGGCACCGACCTCGCCGCCATAGACGGCGCAGCGCTCAACGTGCGTTCCGTGCAACTCCTCGGAACTACCTTCTATGCCCTTGCCGGCAATGCACTCGTGCGTTCCGCCGACGGTACGGCATGGGAAAAGACCGGCGCCGAAAACCTCGCTGCACTCGCCGGCACAAGCGCCGACAGCCTTTACGCCCTCACCGCCGAGGGTCGCATGGTAGCCACTGCCGACGGCGCTGCATGGACAGCCCAGCAGGCCGATGCCGGCGAATGGCCCCTCGGTGATTACAGTTCGGCACTTTGCCCCACGCATACCAACAAGAGTATATCTTCCCTTATCTTCGCAGGCTATTGCCCTCAGCAGCAACCTTGCGTGTGGAAGCACGACATCGATGCCCAAGGCATCTACACCTTCGCCTGGAACTATCTTCCCCAGACCGAGGAGCTCAATGAAGTGGCATTCCCCATCGTGGCAGACCCCTCGCTTATCAGTTACGACGACGGCCTCGTGCTCGTGGGCCGCAGCGCGGAAGGAAAAGCCGTGCTTTACCGCAATTCCGATATAGGTCGTACGTGGGTCAGCGGCGAATACACCGCACCCGCCATGGCAGCAGCCACCAGCCTTTCCGCAACCGTCGACGCCAACCATTTCATATGGATCATATGCGGCGGCACGGGCGAAGTGTGGCGCGGACGCATCAACCGCCTCGCCTGGAAGGACGAGAACAAACTCATCTTCAAGAACAAGGTGCGCCGTTGATTGCTTGGCGGTCATACACTTTGCAATAACGATGCTGATATGCACGAGGCTGCTTCTGCTTAGAAAGCCTTGCGCCAACCCTCCAAGCCCTTTAATGAACAAGCCCCTCCGACATATCAACGCATTCTGCACAGAAGCCTTCGCCGGTGAAAGGTGCTCCATCGGCGCATCTCTACGTCGGTGCATCGGCGCGTTGCTCCTTCTGCTCATGAACGCAGTGCCCGCCTTCGCCCAGCAGGACGAAGTGGTCTACCGACTTGAACTCGGTGCGGGAGCAGGTGCCGGTTTCAATGTGACGGACGTGAAGGGAAAAGCCGGACTCAGCGGTTCGCTGATAGCCCGTTTCCCCCTCAACCCCCGCATGGCGTTAAAGACGGAACTGGGCTACATGCAGGTAAAAGGCGCGACCGACGGCAAAACGGAGTTCTTTCCCGCCAATCCTTCCCAGAGCGCTGCCGACCGGCTCAGCTACAGCGTGAGCAGCGGTCTCTACGACCTCTCGGCGCTCTACGAACTCCACTTTCTTCCCTACGGCTATGAGCGTGGCTACCAAGGCTACTGCCGCTTTGTGCCCTACATTCAGGCAGGCTTCGGCTTCGTCTACGGCGCAGCCGCGAAAGCCTTCAGCGCACAGATACCCATCGGCGCCGGAGTGAAATATAAAGTCGGCCCGCGGCTCAACCTCGGACTCGACTGGACCTTCCGTTTCTCTCTCACCGACAAACTCGACGGCCTTGAAGCACCGCTCGGCATCAAGTCAAGCGGCTTCAGCAACAAGGACCACTACTCCACACTCCGCCTAACACTCACTTACGACCTCAATCCGCGTTGCCCCACGTGCAACCGCGACTGAAGTAAAAACAAGGGACGGTGAAATCGTTCACCGCCATCAAACAGAAACCTTCAGGACTTATGGACCAACTCGACCTCAACCGCATTCCGAGCCACATTGCCATCATCATGGACGGCAACGGCCGGTGGGCGAAGGCTCGCGGACTCAACCGCAGCATGGGACACCAGCAAGGCGTAGTCGCCGTACGCGAAATCACCACCGCGTGTTCCCTCCTGGGCGTGAAATTCCTCACGCTCTACACCTTCAGCACCGAAAACTGGAACCGCCCGGTTGACGAAGTGGCTGCGCTCATGACGCTCATCCTCCATTCCCTGGAGGAAGAACTGTTTATGAAAAACAACGTCCGCCTGCGCGTGATAGGCGACATCGGCCGCACTCCCCAGGAAGTCCAGGAAGCCATCAACGGACTCATTCAGCGCACCTCGGTCAACACCGGCATGACGCTCGTCATAGCACTCAGCTACAGCTCGCGCTGGGAAATCACGCAGACCGTGCGCACCCTCGCCCAAAAGGTGAAGGACGGACAACTCTCGCCCGACGACATCGACGAAGCCGCCATCAGCGCCCATCTCGCCACCGATTTCATGCCCGACCCCGAGCTGCTCATACGCACCGGAGGCGAACTCCGCCTGAGCAACTACCTCCTCTGGCAGTGCGCCTACTCCGAACTCTACTTCTGCGACACCTACTGGCCCGACTTCCATGAAGACGAACTTCGCAAGGCCATTCTCGACTACCAGCAGCGCGAACGCCGTTTCGGCAAGACCAGCGAACAGGTGGCAAAGTAAGCATCAAACACCCACAGCATACCCATTTGCACATTTGCACAGCAGCGCGTAAAGCATACGCTGTGCGAAGCATCTGCATACACAAAATATGAAACAGACCGCACGCTTCATGCTCATGCTGCTCCTCGCCCTGACGGGAACGGCAGCCACAGCACAAACGAATTCAACCAAGGTGGTAAACCCCGACATCACCTACACGTCCGCCCATCCGCGCTACGAACTCGGCGGACTCGTGGTCGAAGGCGCAAAGAACTTCGACGAGGAAATGTTGGCAAACATCTCCGGACTCACCGTAGGCGAAACCTACGAAGTGCCCGGCGCCCAAATCGCTGAAGCCGTGCGCCGCTACTGGGCACAGAAGCTCTTTTCCAACGTGGAAATCACGGCCGACAGCATCGTGGGCAACAAGATTTATCTCCACGTTCAGCTCACCCCGCAACCCCGCATCTCCAGCATCAACTACAGCGGCGTGAAGAAGTCCGAGCGCGAGGACTGCGAGAAGATTGCCGGACTCCAGGTGGGCAACCAAATCAACACCGACGTGGCAGACCGTGCCAAACTCTTCATAAAAAAACACTTTGAGGAAAAAGGCTTCAAGAACTGCGAAGTCGACATCGTGCAGCGCGAAGACGTCACCGGCGACAACCGCGTGATTCTCGACGTGAACATCAACAAGAACGAGAAAATCAAAGTACAGAAAATCTTCATCGACGGCGTCGACAAGAAATACGTGGCAAAACTCAAGAAGGCCATGAAGAAGACCCACGAGAAGAGTTTCGTCAACATGTTCCGTTCCAAGAAGTTCCTTCCCGAGAAATACGCCGAGGATAAAGATCTCGTCATTGACAAACTCAACTCCTGGGGCTACCGCGATGCCCTCGTGCTCAGCGACAGCGTGGAAACCGTCGACGAGAAGCACGTCAACGTGCACCTCAACCTCAACCAGGGACAGAAATACTACCTCCGCAACATCTCTTGGGTGGGCAACACCGTATACAACTCCGACGTGCTCGAACGCGTGCTGCAGATGAAGGACGGCGACGTCTACAACCAGCGACTCCTCAACAAGCGCCTGCGCGAGGACGACGACGCCATCGGTAACCTCTACTACAACAACGGTTACGTGTTCTACAATCTCGACCCGGTGGAAATCAACGTTGTAGGTGACTCCATCGACCTCGAAATGCGCATCAGCGAAGGCCGTCAGGCTACCTTCAACCACATCCGCATAGCCGGTAACGACCGCGTGTATGAAAACGTGGTGCGCCGCGAACTCCGCACCAAGCCCGGCGACCTCTTCTCCATGGACGCCATCAAGCGTTCCGTGCAGGATCTCGCACAGATGAACCAGTTCGACCCCGAAGCCCTTCAGAGTCAGCTTTTCCAGAACATCAAGCCCGACCAGGCAAGCGGCACGGTGGACATGACCTATCCGCTCACCACAAAAGGCGGCGACCAGATTGAACTCTCCGCAGGTTGGGGACAGACCGGTATCGTAGGTAAGGTGGGTCTCAAGTTCACCAACTTCTCCGTGCAGAGCCTCTTCAATAAAGGAAAGAAGCGCGCGGGATTCATTCCCCAAGGCGACGGACAGACTCTTTCCCTCCAGGTGTCCACCAACGGTACATACTACCAGAACTACTCGCTCTCCTTCCTCGAACCCTGGCTCGGCGGAAAGCGTCCCAACCAGCTCAGCTTCTCCATATATTATAGTAAGCAGAGCGACATCAACTCCAACTACTACAACTCAAGTTACTACAACAGCATGTACAACCTCATGTACGGCTACGGCAGCAACTCAAGCTACTACAACTACTCCAACTACTACGACCCCGACAAATACGTGAAGATGCTCGGCGTGAGCCTCGGTTTCGGTAAACGTCTCCGCTGGCCCGACGACTACTTCACCTTCATGGCCGAACTCTCCTACACGCGCTACATGCTCAAGTCATGGCAGTACTTCCTCATCACCGACGGTAACTGCAACAACATCAATCTCACCCTCTCCCTCCAGCGCAACTCCACCGACCATCCATTCTATCCGCGTCGCGGTTCAGAATTCCTCTTCTCCGTTACCGCCACTCCTCCCTATTCTCTCTGGGACGGCCGCAACTACAAAAACCTCGCCACCAACTACCGTAGTTCAAGCTACCAGCGCGAGGCACAGGAGAAGTACCGTTGGATTGAATACAACAAGTGGAAATTCAAGTTCCGCAACTTCACCGCCCTTACAAGCGCCGTCAAGGCTCCCGTGCTCATGACCCGCTTTGAGTTCGGCATACTCGGCAGCTACAACAAGTACAAGAAGTCACCCTTCGAAACCTTCTACGTAGGTGGCGACGGCATGTCGGGCTACTCCTCCGGCTACGCCACGGAAACCATCGGCCTCCGCGGTTACGACAACGGTTCGCTCGCCGGCAACACCACAGGCGACGCCTATGCCTATAGCCGCATGACACTCGAGCTCCGTTACCCCCTCATGCTCGAGACCTCCACATCCATGTATGCCCTCGCCTTCGTGGAAGGCGGTAACGCATGGGAGAACATCAAGGACTTCAACCCCTTCCACATGAAGCGCTCTGCCGGTGTGGGCGTCCGCATTCTTCTCCCCATGGTCGGCTTGATGGGTGTCGACTGGGCATATGGTTTCCAAAAGAAAATCAACGGCGTGAAAGCCGGCGGCTCACAGTTCCACTTCATCATCGGACAGGAATTCTAACCCGAAAAAAAAGAAGTCCCGCGGTGCAATAAAAGGCGCTTTCCGCAGTTATTCTCAATAAGAACAGCGCGGAACCGCCGCCTTACCACCTAAACCAAGAACTACCAACCTACGATGAAGAAGACACTCCTCCTCATGCTCCTCTTCGCAGCAAGCCTCTGCGGAGCAAATGCACAGAAATTCGCACTCGTCGACATGGAATACATCATGAGCAACATTCCCGCCTACGAGCGCGCCAACGAACAACTAAACCAAACCTCCAAAGCCTGGCAGGCAGAAGTGGAAGCGCTCAACAACGCTGCGCAAACGCTTTACAAAAACTACCAGAACGAAAGCGTGTTCCTCTCCGACGCACAAAAGAAAGAGCGCGAACAGGCCATCGTAAACAAGGAAAAGGAGGCTTCCGATCTTAAGAAGAAATACTTCGGTCCCGAAGGTGAACTCTACAAGAAGCGCCAAAGCCTCATAGAGCCCATCCAGGACGAAATCTACACCGCCGTAAAGAGCATAGCCACGGCAAAAGGCTTTCAGCTCATCCTCGACCGCGCTTCCGACAACGGCATAATCTTCGCCTCGCCCAGCATAGACATCAGCAACGAGGTTCTTGCAAAACTTGGCTATTCTAATTAAATGCCTTACCTTTGCACGCGTACCTGCGGCAGAGGCACCCTCTTGCACAACAGCCATTTGCAACGCAAAGCCGATGGCGCAACAATCCAAGAATTCAAACACAACATTCAATACACCAAATGATCAAGAGATTATTGATGCTGGTGCTCTTGGCAGCACCTCTGAGCCTCTGCGCTCAAAAGTTCGCTCATTTCGATTACGCCTCCATCATCCAGGCAATGCCCGAATACAAGAAGGCACAGACCGAACTCGAAACCCTCGGTAAGCAGTACCAGAGTGAACTCGAAAACATGCAGAAGGAACTGCAAACCAAAGCAGAGCAGTACCAGAAGAGCGACGCAGCTGCCGATACGCCCCAGAACATGAAAGACCGTCACAACACGGAACTTCAGGAACTCTACCAGCGCCTTCAGCAGGCTCAGCAGGACAACAGCGAAGCCTTCCAAAAAGCACAGCAGGACAAGATGCAGCCCATCTCACAGAAAGTGATGGACGCTGTGAACTCCCTCGCCAAGGCTAACGGCTACGTATACGTAATGGACAAGAATGCTGCTCAGACTGCCGGCATCGTCATCAACGAGTCGCTCAGCACCGACATCACCGCTCAGGTGAAGTCAAGCCTCGGCATCTCCGCTGCAGCAGCTGCCACCAAGTAAGCAAACTTCGCATCAGCTAAGTCAAGCGTTTCATTGCCTTGACCAGTACGATACACTCCAACGGCACAAAGTCGGCTCTCTCCATGCAGAGGCGTAGGCTTTGTGCCGTTTTTGTGTCCTTTCGGCAAAAACGTTTATGCGATGATTGAAGAATTTTGTAATTTCGCCATGGCTATAACTATATCATAGTTCTTTCATCATCCTACAGCTACCACATCATGATACAACTTGACAACATACACAAGTCCTTCGGCAAACTCGAAGTGCTCAAAGGCATCTCGCTCCACATTGCACCGCGTGAAGTGGTCAGCATAGTAGGTCCCAGCGGAGCCGGCAAGACCACCCTGCTTCAGATAATGGGTACACTCTACCGCCCCGACCAAGGTTCGCTCACCATTGCCGGTGAGGACGTGCTTCGCCTGAAAGGAGCTAAACTCTCCCGCTTCCGTTGCGAACACCTCGGCTTCGTCTTTCAGTTTCACCAACTCTTGCCCGAATTCTCGGCCTTGGAAAACGTAATGATCCCCGCGCTCATCGCCTGCAGAAAGGAAAGCGAAGCAAAGGCGAAGGCCAAGGAACTTCTCGACTTCCTCGGGCTTGCCGACCGTGCCGAACATCGTCCCGCACAACTCTCCGGTGGCGAAAAGCAGCGCGTGGCAGTGGCGCGTGCACTCATCAATCGTCCCGACGTCATCTTCGCCGACGAACCCTCCGGCTCCCTCGACTCCCGCAACAAGGAAGAACTCCACAACCTCTTCTTCCGCCTTCGCAACGAAATGGACCAGACGTTCGTCATTGTGACCCACGACGAACATCTCGCCACGCTCACCGACCGCACCATACACCTTTTAGACGGTGCTATCGACAACGTGACTGCTTTAGAGGAGCGTTAACCCAGTATAGTTAACCCTGTATATGTCTTCAGACGAAGCCCCTTATCCATCCACACATTCTTGATTATCCCATGTCCATCCAAATAAAACTCGGAGACTACAACACCCTCCGCATCACCCGATTCACCGACCACGGCGCCTACCTCGACGGCGGCGATGCCGGCGAAATACTCATGCCCAAAGCCTACGTGCGTCGCGAAATGCGTCCCGGCACAGAAGTCAACGTGTTCGTCTATCTCGACCAAAGCGAACGTCTCGTGGGAACCTTCGAAACCCCGTTGGCACGCGTTGGCGATTTTGCCTTCCTTCGTGTGGCGTGGGTCAACGAATATGGCGCATTCCTCGACTGGGGACTGATGAAGGACCTCTTCGTGCCTTTCCGCGAACAGAAAATGCCCATGCAGCAGGACCGCTCCTATCTTGTGCATATTCATATTGACGAAGAAACGCACCGCCTCGTAGCCTCCGCCAAAGTGGAGCGCTATCTGCAGCCCGCCAAAACCACCGACTACCATCGCGGACAGGAAGTGGAAATCATCATTCAGCAGAAAACGCCCCTGGGCTTCAAGGTTATTGCCGACAACCGCTGTGCCGGTCTCATCTACGACAATCAGATCTTCCAGACAGAACCGCATGCCGGCGACGTGTTCAACGCCACCATCGTGAACATACGTCCCGACGGCAAACTCGACCTTTCGCTCCAGCGCATCGGCAAAGGACGCTTCCGCGACTTCGCCGACCAACTCCTCGATGAACTGCGTCAAGCCCCCGCCCATCGCTTGCCCTTCGGCGACCACAGCAGTCCCGAAGAAATACGCGAACGCTTCGGCGTGAGCAAGAAAACTTTCAAGCGTGCCGTCGGAACGTTGTATAAAAATGGTTTCATTATCCCCGCCGAAGATAGTCTCGTGCTTAACGAAGGTTAAAAATTGGGGGGGGTAGACAAAGAAATCGGCAAAAACACTTGTCAATAGTTGCGCATCTCATGGGAAGGCCGTAAATTTGTGACTGAAAAGATAGAATACCCAATAGGAGAGCATTCTTCTATGGCATGGATTCGCACTGAAGAAAAGCACCGAGAACTATAAGAGCAGAATTTAGAAAACAGTCGTTCTTTCGTAGAACGAAATGTATCCCTAAGTTTACTCGTGCTTAATGTGTAAAATGCAACGCATTCGGTGTATATAAAAGATAAGATAGTTTTTTCATCTCTATATAAGTTCTGTGAGGCAACTGTACGTCGCGACGACGTGTGGTTGCCATTTTTTTATATTCGCAAATGCTGAGATACCACCCGAAATGGCGCAAGTTATTTTTTGCATATTACTAACTTTGCAGTTCAAATCATTCGTAGACTTAAAATGAACCGCATATTTATCTCGTTTCTTTTTCTTGCAGCCTTTTTTGTTCATGTGGCTCTGGCTTCGTCGCATTCTTTTTTCTCCCCCTCTCGCCGTTCGTGCGCTGCCGCAGACAGTTCGATAGCCGACACTGCCCTTGTAGATAGCGTCTTGGTTGACAGTCTGGAGGACGAAGCAGAAGATGCCACACCGCTGCCGCAGCGTTTGAAGGACTTGCTCGACAACGACATATTCGAACGCACGCAGGTAGGCATCTATGTCTACGACCTCACCGCCGACAGCCTCGTTTTCGCCTATCATGAAAAGCAGTGTATGCGCCCCGCATCAAACGAAAAGGTGGTGACTGCCATCACCGCCCTCCATACCCTCGGCACCGACTACCTCTACCGCACCACGCTCTATGCCGACACCGCCGTGGTGGACTCCACGCTTCAGGGAAACCTTTACATACGCGCCGGCTACGACCCTCTCATCGACTCCGAAGATCTGCGCGCCTTTACCGACTCGCTCAAGGCGCGCGGCATATACCGCATAACGGGTGAACTCCGCATCGACCTTTCCTTTAAGGATAGCAAACGCCTCGGGTGGGGATGGTGCTGGGACGACGACGAAGTGCCCCTCACGCCGCTTCTTTACCGCAACCGCGACACCTTCAACGAAGCCTTCCGCAATGCGCTTCGCCACGCCGGAATAGAGTGGGGCGGAAGCGTGGCAGAAGGAAGTTTGTCCGCTTCTGCGCAGAGCGTCTGCACCCGTACGCACACCATAGACCAGCTGCTGCTGCCCATGATGAAAAACAGCAACAACTCCATGGCCGAGTCGCTCTTCTATCAGATAGGAGCGAAAAACAGCAGTCAGCCCGCTACGCGCAAGCGTGCCGCACAACACGTCAATGCCCTCATCTCCTCCCTCGGTCTTCAGCCCGACCATTACCAGATAGCCGACGGCTCCGGCCTTTCGCTCTACAACTACCTCACCCCCGAACTCCTCGGCAAGCTACTGCGCTTTGCCTACGGCCATGAGGGCATTTACCGCCACCTTCTTCCGTCCCTCCCCGTTGCCGGAGAAGACGGAACGCTGCGCAAACGCATGCGCGGCACCACTGCACAGGGAAACGTCAAAGCCAAGACCGGCACCGTGGAAGGCGTAAGCACCCTGTCGGGCTACTGCACCGCTCGGAACGGCAACACGCTTTGCTTCAGCATAATGAACAACGGCTTGCGCTATACCTCCACCGGTCGTAACTTCCAGGACCGCGTTTGCCGAGCGCTCACGCGGTAAGGGTTTCAGCGTGGTTTTGCCTTCTATGGGGGTGACGTTTACTGAACGTCACGCTCTACACGGCCGCGCAAGCGGCTTTGCGCTGCGCTAAAGAGGCCGTTTTTTAACACTGAGAATCGCGTAGAAATCACAGAACGCACCGACGCTTGGAATTACGCGATTCTCAGTGTGTATAATTATGCATTCTGCAGTTACAGAATACGCATATATTCAAAATTCGCTGCATACCGTTGCATAAAACGCCTCTTCAAAGCAAAAAGTGGAGCCTTTTTCACGAAAAATCCAAGGCATCTAGAAAAAATTCCCCTTAGGCCCAACGTTTTGGGCTTAAGGGGAATTTTCAGAAGATGCCTTGGAGTGAGGGAGATGTGCTGAAAAAGGGCTGAAAAGCATGCTTTGTATTTCTAGATTGAACCGCGAGGATGAAAAAATGAAGGTCTGGAAATTAACAAATGAAAGGTTTGTTTACGAAAGGTGCAAGCATTAGTGCGAAGTGCATGGGGGTCAAGACTCCAGTCTTGACAGACGAGCGCGGAGGTGATAAAGCGAAGCACAAAAAAACAGTCCGTGACTGCGTGAGGCCGCGAAAGAGCGTGACGTTTTGGAAACGTCTCCCCCATGGGCGGCTGCAAGCGCCACCTATAAATGTGCAAGTCGTTTTTTACACGTTACTTACGCCAATGCATATTCTTATCTGAAAATTTATTACCTTTGCACACAACCGCCCTTGCGCACAATGGCGTAGTGCACGGCAAGAATGCAAAAGGGCGATAGCACAATTTATATATGGGTAAAATCATAGCATTAGCCAACCAGAAAGGTGGAGTGGGAAAGACCACCACTTCAATGAACCTTGCCGCATCGCTCGCTACACTCGAGAAACGGGTGTTGCTCATCGACGCCGACTCGCAGGCCAACGCATCGTCGGGCCTCGGCGTAGATCTTAGCAAGGTGGAGTGCTCCATCTACGAATGTGTCATCAATGGCGTGGACATTCACGAAGCCATCTACACCACCGACATAGAACGGCTCGACGTGATTCCATCCAACATCAACCTCGTGGGTGCAGAAGTGGAAATGCTGCGTTTCGAAGGGCGCGAATTCATCCTCAAGCGCCTTCTCGCCTCCGTCGACAAGGAGTACGACTACATACTCATCGACTGCTCCCCGTCGCTCGGACTCATCACCGTAAACGCGCTGACGGCTGCCAACTCCGTCATCATCCCCGTGCAGTGCGAGTATTTTGCCCTTGAAGGTATCAGCAAACTGCTCAATACCATAAAGATTGTAAAGAAGAAACTCAACCCCGCGCTCGAGATAGAAGGCTTCCTCCTCACCATGTACGACTCGCGTCTGCGTCTCGCCAACCAGATTTACGATGAGGTGAAGCGCCACTTCCAGGAACTCGTGTTCAAAACCATCATCCAGCGCAACGTGAAACTCTCCGAAGCTCCCAGTCACGGACTTCCCGCCATTCTCTACGACGCCGAGTCGACCGGCGCCAAGAACCACCTCGCGTTGGCACGCGAAATCATCAGCAAAAACGAATAAAGAATGCCTCCACACAAGAAATTCCAAGCATTGGGACGCGGACTCGACGCCCTGATTTCCACCGAGGAAGAGGTGCACACCAGCGGTTCTTCCAGCATCAACGAAGTGGCGGTGTTCAAAATCAAGGCCAATCCCAACCAGCCCCGCCGCGAATTCTCCCCTGAAACCCTTCAGGAACTGGCGGAGAGCATCCGCCAGATTGGCATCATACAGCCCATCACGCTTCGCTTGATGGAAGACGGCTCGTATCAGATTATTGCCGGCGAACGCCGTTGGCGCGCCTCGCAGATGGCAGGGCTCACCACCATTCCCGCCTATGTGCGTACGGCCGACGACGAGAACATGATGCAGATGGCTCTCGTGGAAAACATCCAGCGCGAGGACCTCAACGCCATAGAAATAGCACTCGCCTACCAGAACCTCATAGAGCGGTACAATCTCACGCAGGACAAGCTCTCCGAGAAGGTCGGCAAGAACCGCGCAACCATTGCCAACTATCTGCGCCTGCTCAAACTGCCCGCACAGGTGCAGGTGGCGCTCCAAAACAAAGAGATAGACCAGGGTCACGCCCGTGCGCTCCTCGGTCTCGACAAGCCTTCGCTTCAGGTGAAGCTCTTCAACGAAATAAAGGAAAAAGGCTACTCCGTGCGCCAGGTGGAAGAGATGGTAAAAGCCCTCAACAGCGGCGAAACCCTCCGCAGCGGCCGTCACAAACTCTCCAACGCCGCCAAGCGTTTGCCCGAGGAGTACAACGAACTGCGAAGCCGCCTCTCCGATGTGTTCAAAACCAAGGTGCAGATGACCTGCTCGCAGCAGGGAAAGGGAAAGATAAGCATCCCCTTCGCCTCCGAAGAAGAACTGGAACGCATCATAGCCCTTTTCGACAAAATATAGGACGGCCCGGCAAATGTCGCGTGGCGACGAACCGGCAGAACCATCCTTAACCCCATCCTACAGTTCATTCATGAACTTCAGAAAGATTATCCTCGGCACAGCCCTCGTGGCGCTCATGTCCGCAGTGAAGGCACATGCCTCCTACGCCGTTGAAGTCGGAGCCTCCTATGGGGTTTCGGCTTTGCCCGTTTTTACCGACAAGAGTGCCGACGGTTTGTCTTTTGGTGCAGAAAGTTCGTGTGGCACAGCACCTTGCCTGGCCGATACCGTCGCTCCGCCGCTGAAAACGGACGTTGCGCCGAGGGGCGCGGACGACACTTCCTCCGAACTCTCCGACCCCGAAACGCAGCAGCCCCAAAAGGATTTGGCGCAAACTCCCGCCGACACGGCACGCCTTTCCCTGGCGGTCGACTCCATAGCCCGCAAAATAGGCAAGCCCGCCTTCCGCAAGGCCAACTTCAAACCCGACCCCAAACGCGCACTGTGGCTCTCGCTCGTGTTGCCCGGAGCCGGACAAATCTATAACCGGAAGTTCTGGAAACTTCCCTTCATCTACGGCGGCTTCCTCGGTTGCGCCTATGCCCTCATGTGGAACCAGCAGATGTATCGCGACTATTCGCAAGCCTATCTCGACATTATGGACGACGACCCCAACACCTCGTCGTACCTCGACATGCTGCCGCCGCGCTACGACATCAGCGGCCGCGAAGAGCAGTTTAAGTCGCTCTTCAAGCGCAAGAAGGACTACTATCGGCGCTACCGCGACCTCTCCGCTTTCTGCTTCGTGGGAGTGTACTTGCTCTCGGTGATCGACGCTTACGTCGATGCGCAGCTCTCGGAGTTCGACATCACGCCCGACCTCAGCATGAGCGTGAAGCCAGCCGTCATAGGCAACCCGCAAACCCTGGGCGGACGCTCCTCCTCGGCCTACGGCGTAGGATGCAGTCTGCACTTCTGAAACGACAACCGCAATTATCCATAGCAATCCCCGATAACCTGCGACGCATACGCGCCATGCGCAAACCGTCGAATGTCCGTGCGCACAGGTTATCTCCGACGAAAACCATACATGAACAGATTAAGAACGCTTATTCTCGCCCTCGCGGCAAGTTTTACGCTTGCTACCACGGCACAGGTAGACAATACAGACCACATCACCGTTCACGACGACCAGACCGGTCGCGACGAAGTCATCGACCTTCCCGAAGGCATGACCGTCAGTTCCGACTCCCTTCTCCAGGACTGGATGGGCAAGAAATATCTCTACCCCGACACCACGTGCGCCAATCCCGACTACAACCCCACCTTCACCCCCGAAGAGTATCAGGATCGCCTGCGCCGTTTGCCCGTGGTAATGGAAATGCCCTACAACAGCGTGGTGCAGAAATTCATTGACCAGTACAGCGGCCGCCTTCGCCGTTCCGTGTCGTACATGCTCGGCGCCGGCAACTTCTACATCCCCATGTTCGAAGAAGCCCTCGACTACTACGGACTGCCCCTGGAGCTCAAATATCTTCCCGTCATAGAGTCGGCGCTCGACCCCAAGGCCCGAAGCCATGCCGGTGCCGCCGGACTTTGGCAGTTTATGCTCGCCACGGCAAAGCGCTACGGACTCAAAGTGAACAGCCGTGTGGACGAACGCTGTCATCCGCAGAAAGCCACGTGGGCCGCCGCGCAATATCTCAACGACCTCTACAAGATTTACGGCGACTGGAGTCTCGTGATAGCAGCCTACAACTGCGGACCCACCACCGTAAACAAAGCCATACACCGCGCCGGAGGCACGCGCGACTATTGGGCCATCTATCCCTATCTGCCCAGCGAAACGCGCGGCTACGTGCCCGCTTTCATTGCTGCGAACTACATCATGAATTACTATTGCGAGCACAACATCTGCCCGATGAAGACGAAATATCCCGTCACCACGGACACCGTGCTCGTAAGCCGCGACCTCCACATTGAGCAGGTGGCGGAACTCTGCGGAATAGACCAGGCCGACATCCGTGCGCTCAACCCCCAGTACCGCACCGACATCATCCCCGGCAGCAGCGAACCGATGAGCCTTTGTCTGCCTACCGACAAGCTCACCGCTTTCATTGACCTCAAGGACTCCGTCTACACCTACAAGGCCGAAGAACTCTTCACCCGACGCTCGAAGGTCGACGTCGACGAGTCGCTCGACAACCGTAGTGTAGCCTCGCGCCACCGTACGTCCACCTCAACCGCTTCGCGCTCCACGAAAAAGCAGAGCAGCCGTTCGTCCAAGAAGGCCAAGAAGGAAAAAACGAAGAGCGTGAGCATCCGTCAGGGCGACACGCTCAGCGACATTGCCAAGCGCAACGGTACCACGGTGGATAAACTCCGCAAGCTCAACAACATAAAGGGCAGCAACATACGCGCGGGAAAAACTATCCGCGTGAAGTAGCCCGAATGCACCCCTTGGAGGGTTTCAGGTCTTTATATATTAATATTGGGGCATCTTTTGCAGCCTGCCCATAATATCCACGACAATCAAAGGAGGAATTGCCATGACTGACAACAACAATAACAAAGCCCTCTCCCCGCAGGAACAGAAGGACGAGGAGATGATCAATGCTGCGTTTCAGCATTTGCTCGACACCTACCTTGCCTCCAACCATCGGCGTAAGGTCGACATCATCACCAAGGCATTCAACTTTGCCAAACAGGCACACAAAGGCGTGCGCCGCCGTTCAGGAGAACCCTACATACTCCATCCCATCGCCGTGGCGCAGATAGCCTGCGGCGAAATCGGACTCGGTTCCACCTCCATCTGCGCCGCACTCCTCCACGACGTGGAAGAAGACACCGACTACACCAACGAAGACCTCAGCAACCTTTTCGGGCAGAAAGTGGCCAACATCGTAGAAGGCGTCACCAAAATATCTGGCGGCATATTCGGCGACCGCGCCTCGCTCCAGGCAGAGACGTTCAAGAAGCTCCTCCTCATGATGAGCGACGACATACGCGTCATACTCATCAAGATAAGCGACCGCCTGCACAATATGCGCACGCTCTCCAGCATGCCCGCCTCCAAGCAGTACAAGATAGCCGGCGAAACACTCTACATCTTCGCTCCGCTCGCCGACCGCCTCGGACTGAACAAAATAAAAACGGAACTTGAAGACCTCAGCTTCAAATACGAGCACCCCGAAGAGTACCAGAAGATACTCGACAAACTCGCCGCGTCGCAGATGGAACGCGACGACTCCATAGCAAAGTTCACTCCCGCCATCCGCGAGAAACTCGACCAGATGGGAGTGAAATACACCATCAAGGCACGCATCAAAAGTCCGTACTCCATCTGGACCAAGATGCAGAAAAAGCACATTCCCTTCGAGGAAGTGTTCGACATACTCGCCATACGCATTATATTCACCCCCGCCGACCGTACGCACGAGAAGAACGAATGTTTCCGCATCTACTCGGCGCTCACCGAAATCTATACCCCACACCCCACACGCTTCCGCGACTGGCTCTCCAATCCCAAGACCAACGGCTACCAGGCACTTCACAACACGTTCATGTCCAAACAGGGTAAATGGATAGAAGTGCAAATCCGTTCCGACCGCATGGACGACATTGCCGAAGTGGGATTTGCCGCCCATTGGAAATACAAGGACAAGGACGCCGAATACGACGACACCGAGCTCGACCGCTGGCTCAACACCATCAAGGAAATCCTTGACGACCCGCAGCCCGATACGCTCGACCTCCTCGACAACATCAAGCTCAACCTCTATTCCTCCGAAATCATGGTCTTCACCCCCAAGGGCGAACTCAAGACCATGCCCATGGACTCCACCGCGCTCGACTTTGCCTACTCCATCCATTCCGTGCTCGGTTCCCATTGTTTCGGCGCAAAGGTGAACCACCGCCTTGTGCCCCTCAGCTACAAGCTCCGTAGCGGCGACCAAGTGGAAATCCTTACCTCACGCACCCAGCACGTACAGGCCGAATGGCTCAACTTCGCCACTACGGCAAAGGCACGCGCCAAAATACAGGCCGTGCTGCGCCGCGAATCGCGCGAGAAGCAAAAGCGCGGCGAGGAAATATGGCGCACATTTCTTATTAGCCACAACATTCCCTATGACTCCTCCGACGCCGACAAGATGCGCCGGCATCTCAACATACTCACCCTTGACGAATTCTTCTGCAATCTCGGCAACGACAAGATAAAGCTCTCCGATGCCGATGCCGAATTCCTGCGCGGACGCAGCGAGAAGAAGGGCTGGCGCCGTTTGCTTTCTTCCATAATGCGAAAGGACGACGCTGCAAACTCAGCCGGACACACCCCAGTGGATGCCGACTTCGTGAAGAATATCAACCGCAAGGAAGTGCTTGTGCTCGACGAGGAAACGCTCCAGAAGTGCGAGTTTCCCCAGTGCTGCGCACCCATTCCCGGCGACGACGTGATGGGCTACATCACCAACGACGGCGTGCTTGAGATACATAAGCGCGCCTGCGAAACGGCCGTGAAACTCAAGACACGCTACGGCAACAACATCGTGGCTTGCCGTTGGGACACCCACAAGGTGCTGCTCTTCGACGTGAACATAGAAGTGCACGGCGTAGACTCGCAAGGCGTGCTCTATGCCATTGCCGACGTGCTCCACAAGCTCTCCCATTTCACTGTGAAGCGCATAACCCTCGACACCAACGACGGCATCTTCGACGGCCAGCTCGTAATCTCCGTCTACGACACCGACGACGTGGCGAACATCTGCGACCAGCTCAAGCAAATCGAAAACGTGACGCGTGCCGTAAGAGTATAACGCCCTGCGCGTCAATTGCATTTCTACATGGAAACTCCCGAACTCAACGCACACAATAAGGAAGAATATCCTCCCATGCACACAGCCGAACATCTGCTCAACCAGACCATGGTGAGAATGTTCGGGTGCGAACGCTCGCGCAATGCCCACATCGAGCGCAAGAAAAGCAAAATCAGCTACGAACTTCCCCAAGAACCTTCCGAGGCGGAAGTGCAGGAAATAGTGGAACGGATGAATGCCCTCATTGCAGAAGACCTTCCCGTCAGCTATGAATACGTGCGGGCCGACGAAGTGCCGGCAGACGTAAAGCTCGACCGTCTCCCCTCCGATGTAAGCCAAACGCTCCGCCTCGTCAGAATAGGTTCCTACGACGTGTGCCCTTGTATAGGCCTCCATGTCGAGCACACCGCCGAAATAGGCCGCTTCGTCCTTCTCGGAACCAATTGGAATCCCGAGCGCCATAGCTTCAGAATACGCTTCAAGCTCGATTCGTGAAATAGCCATATTGCGCTATCGAACAGCTCCTTACGCTCGGAAAACGAAGAAACTGGTGCTTCTGAGCGTTCAAATGCTAAGAAAACCTTGAAAATCAAAAAGAAAAATCGTTACGGACTTGCACCACACTTGAAATGTTCGTAAATTTGCACTCAAGATTGAGTGAGGGGCTTTCTAAAGTTCCTCACTCATGTTTTTACCACACAACTTGAACGAATGATCGACAAGAACATTGTACGCACACTGGTAGACCAGTGGCTTGAGGGAAAGGACTACTTTCTGACCGACCTTACCATCAGTCCCGACGACCGCATCGTAGTGGAAATAGACCACGAGGAAGGCGTGTGGATTGAAGACTGCGTAGAACTGAGCCGCTACATCGAAAGCCACCTCGACCGCGAACAGGAAGACTTTGAACTCGAAGTGGGAAGCGCAGGCATCGGACAGCCCTTCAAAGTGCTGCGCCAATATGAAGTGCATGAAGGCGAACGTGTGGAGACGCTCACCCTCGACGGACACAAATTCGAAGGCGTACTCCAAAACGTAACCCCCGAAGGCTTTGAACTCACCGTCACGGAAAAAGTCCGCGAAGAAGGAGCCAAGCGTCCCAAAATGGTAGACCGCAACGTCCCGTTCAAATTCGCCGACGTGAAGTGGACAAAATACATCATCGACTTTAAATAAAAACCACACCAAAGGGCATACGCCCGGGGCGGAGATGGCTGCACCAAAGGCATTCACACTCGTCCTCATAAATCCCCTATATTTATGGCCAAGAAGAAAGACGACACCGTAAGTCTCATAGAAACCTTCGCTGAATTCAAGGATAACAAAAACATCGACATCGCCACTATGGTCGGCGTGCTCGAAGAAAGTTTCCGCAGCGTGATTGCCAAGATTTTCGGTTCCGACGAGAATTTCGACGTAATCGTAAACCCCGACAAGGGCGACTGCGAAATCTACCGCAACCGCGTAGTAGTGGAAGACGAAGCCGTCGAAGACGACAACAAGCAAATCGGCCTTACCGATGCTCGCACCATCGACCCCACTTATGAAGTGGGCGAAGACGTCAGCGAGAAAATCAACTTCGCCGACTTCGGTCGCCGTGCCATCCTCACCCTCCGCCAGACGCTCGCCAGCAAAATTCTTGAACTCGAGCACGACGCCCTTTACAATAAATACAAGGATCGCGTGGGCGAAATCATCGTGGCAGAAGTCTACCAGACTTGGAAGAGCGAAACGCTCCTTCTCGACGAAGAGCGCAACGAACTCTACCTACCCAAGTCGCAGCAGATTCCCCGCGACTTCTTCCACAAGGGCGACACCGTGCGCGCCGTCATCGACCGCGTGGACAACTCCAACGGCAATCCCCGAATCTACCTTTCACGTACCTCTCCCGTCTTCCTTCAGCGACTTCTCGAAACTGAAATTCCGGAAATCGCCGATGGCATAATCCGTCTTGAACGCATCGCACGCATCCCCGGCGAACGTGCCAAGATTGCCGTTGTCAGCCTCGACGACCGCATCGACCCCGTAGGCGCCTGCGTCGGTGTACGCGGCAGCCGTATCCACGGCGTGGTTCGTGAACTCCACAACGAAAACATCGACGTCATCAACTATACCAACAATACCGCCCTCTTCATTCAGCGTGCACTCAATCCCGCACAGGTCAACAGCATTCAGCTCAACGAAGAAGAGCACAAGGCCAACGTATATCTCCGTCCCGAAGAAGTGAGCCTTGCCATCGGTAAAGGCGGTATGAACATCAAGCTCGCTTCCATGCTTACGGAATACACCATCGACGTGTTCCGCGAAGTGGAAGGTGAAGAAGCCACGGAAGACATCTATCTTGACGAGTTCGCCGACGAAATCGACCAGTGGGTAATCGATGCCATCAAGGGCATCGGCCTCGAAACCGCCAAAGACGTGATCAACGCACCCCGCGAGATGCTCATCGAAAAAGCCGACCTCGAAGAGTCCACCGTCGACGACGTCATACGTATCCTCAAGGCCGAGTTCGAAGAAGACGAACCCCAAACGCCCGCTCCCGCAGAAGAGCCCGCGGAATAATACCGCTATAACACGACGCAACGGCACAGCCCACAACGACGGTGGCTGAGGCCGTTGCGCCAAGCGTATACATACAAAAGCTGCAAAACGTCCCCGTTACGCTGCGCAGCACCACATCTCCGAACCGTCCGCCAAATCCAAAAAAATACCAAACCAACTGCATGAATATCAGACTAAATAAAGTAATCAAAGAATTCGGCGTCGGCCTTCAGACCGTTGCCGACTTCCTCAAGAAAAAAGGTCTTCCCATTGCCGATGACGACCTGAACCAGAAAATCGACGAAAAGCAGTACGACCTTCTCAAGCACGAATTCGGTGCCGACAAGGAACTGCGCGGAAAAGCCGAGGAACTGATTCAGAACCGCCAGCAGAAGCGTCCCGCTGCACAGGCTAAGGAGACCAAGCCCGCTGCAGCACCGGAAATGGTGGAAACGGAGGTGCCCGAAAGTATGCGTCCCCGCATCGTCACCAAAGGCAAGATTGACCTCGATGCACAAAACGCACCCGCGGCTCCTGCTCCCAAGGCAGAACCCGCCGAAAAGCCTGCCGCTCCCGCAGCAGCCGAAGAAAAACCCGCGCAAAAGCCGGTAGAGGCAGCTCCCGCCAAGGCCGCTGCGCCTGCAGCCCCCGCAGAAGCTGCTCATGTAGCTTCTGATTCTGCTGCCCCCGAAGCGCCCGCCGCTTCCGAGAAACTCGCACGCCCCTCAGTAGAAGAACGTGCTGCCGCCATTGGTGAAGAACAGGGCGGTGTGTTCAAACTCCACACGCAGACGGAAATCTCAGGTCCCAAAGTGCTCGGCACCATCGACCTTAGTTCAATCAATTCCAACACGCGTCCCAAGAAACGCTCGAAGGACGACCGCCGTCGCGGCGGAAAGAACGGGGCGGCTCAAGGCCAGACCGCAAATGCCGCAGGCAATGCACAGGGCCAGGGTCAGAACGGTCAGCGCAAGAAGCGTACGCGCATCGGCAATGAGCGCGTCGATGTGAACAATGCAGCCAACCAGCCTTCTGGCAATCCCAGCAACAACCGCCGCAAGAACCAGTCCAACAACAACGGACAGGGCGGCAACAACAACCAGGGCGGAAGCAAGCGCTCCAATGAACGCAACCGCCGTGCAAAGGAAAACACAAAGACTGAAGTATCTGAAGAAGACGTAGCCAAGCAGGTAAAGGAAACGCTCGCACGCCTCACCAGTAAGCAAAAGGGAGGCAAGGGCGCAAAATACCGCAAGGAAAAGCGCGAACAGGTACACAAGCGCGAAGAAGAAGAACGCCGCGAAGCAAAGGCCGAAAGTAAAGTGCTGAAACTTACCGAGTTTGTGACAGCCAACGAGTTGGCGCAAATGATGGATGTGCCCGTAACGAAGGTTATCGGCACCTGCATGAGCATCGGCATCATGGTCAGCATTAACCAGCGTATGGATGCCGAGACCATCGACCTCGTGGCAGAAGAATTCGGTTTCAAAACGGAATATGTTTCTGCCGACGTGCAGGAAGCCATTGCCGAAGAAGCCGACGCTCCCGAAGATCTTGAACCCCGTGCACCGATTGTCACCGTGATGGGTCACGTCGACCACGGTAAGACTTCTTTGCTCGACTACATCCGCAAGTCCAACGTGATTGCCGGTGAAGCCGGCGGCATCACGCAGCACATTGGTGCATACAACGTGACGCTCGACAACGGTCGCCGCATCACCTTCCTCGACACTCCGGGCCACGAAGCCTTTACCGCCATGCGTGCCCGCGGTGCTCAGGTAACCGACATCGCCATCATCATCATTGCTGCCGACGATGACATCATGCCACAGACCAAGGAGGCTATCAGCCATGCCGTGGCAGCAAACGTGCCCATCGTGTTCGCCATCAACAAGGTGGACAAACCGCATGCCAACCCCGATAAAATCAAGGAAGGTCTTGCAGCTATGAACTTCCTCGTGGAAGACTGGGGCGGTAAATACCAAAGCCAGGACATCAGTGCCAAGAAGGGTACGGGCGTCAAGGAACTCCTCGAGAAGGTACTCCTCGAAGCCGACATGCTTGAACTCAAGGCTAACCCCAACCGCAAGGCTACGGGTACGGTCATCGAATCGTCGCTCGACAAGGGTCGCGGTTATGTTGCCACCATTCTCGTGTCCAACGGTACGCTCAACCAGGGCGACGTGGTGCTCGCAGGTACAAACTTCGGCCGTGTGAAGGCGCTCTTCAACGAGCGCGGACAGCGCATCAAGGAAGTGGGTCCGTCTATGGCAGCCACTTTGCTCGGCTTCAACGGAGCTCCTCAGGCCGGTGACCAGTTCCACGTGATGGACACCGAACAGGAAGCACGTGAAATTGCCAACAAGCGCGAACAGCTTCAGCGCGAACAGGATTTGCGTACCCGCGAGGTGCTTACCCTCGAAAAGATCGGCAAGCGCCTGAAGATGGGTTCTTACCACGAGCTCAACATCATCGTCAAAGCCGACGTGGACGGTTCTGTGGAAGCACTTGCCGACTCCTTCATCAAGCTCTCTACCGAGCAGATTGTAGTGAAGGTTATCTTCAAGGGCGTAGGTCAGATCAGCGAAAACGATGTAACGCTTGCCGCAGCTTCCGAAGCCATCATCGTAGGTTTCCAGGTTCGTCCTTCACAGCAGGCTCGCCGCTTGGCAGAGCGCGACGGCGTAGAAATTCGTCAGTACTCCGTGATTTACGATGCCATTGAGGACGTGAAGGAAGCCATGGAAGGTATGCTCGAGCCCGTCATCAAGGAAGAAGTCACCGCCAACGTGGAAGTACGCCAGGTATACCACATCTCCAAGGTGGGTTACGTGGCAGGTGCTTATGTGCTTGACGGTAAAGTCAAGCGAAGCGACAAGGCTCGCCTTATCCGCGACGGTATTGTCATCTTCACGGGTGAAATCAATGCTCTCAAGCGTTTCAAGGACGACGTCAAGGAAGTCAGCACCAACTTCGAGTGCGGTATCTCCCTCACCAACTGCAACGACATCAAGGAAGGCGACATCATTGAAACCTTCCAGGAGATTGAAGTTAAGCAAAAGCTTCAATAAGTTGTTGTCGCATAGATAGTCGCTCAACTCGTATGAGTAATGCGACTTCAAAACAAGTCTGATATTCTAAACGAAAGGCGTATAAACCGCGAGGTTTGTACGCCTTTTATTTGAAGTTCAAAAAATAACTTTAGACCGCCCGTAACTCCTATTAGATAAGCAATATATGATAAAGAACAATGAACTATTCGCCAAGTACGAAATATAATCCGTACTTTTGCCATAAGTAATATACTCTACAAGCATACCACTTTTATGGAAAACTATATACGCTTCGATTGGGCCATGAAGCGCATGCTTCGCGACAAGGCCAACCATGAGGTCATAGAAGGCCTGCTCACATCGCTCCTCGGCGAAAAGGTCGTTATAAAAGAATTCCTTGAGAGCGAATCAAACCAGGAGACGGAAGACGACAAGTTCAACCGTGTGGATATTCTTGCCGAAAACGAGAATCATGAGCTGCTTATCGTGGAAATTCAAAATACGCGTGAACTCGCCTATTTCCATCGTATGCTCTATGGCGTTTCAAAAGCCATCACAGAGTACATTGGTTTAGGCGACACGTACGACAAAGTGCGCAAGGTTTATTCTATCAACATCGTATATTTTGACCTCGGGCAAGGGAAGGACTACGTGTACCACGGACGCACCACGTTCCAAGGTCTGCACGAGCCGCACGACACGCTCAAACTATCCGTTCGCCAAAACGAAGTGTTCTTCGGAACACGCGAATGCGACTTGCTCAAGCGCAAAGAAGCTGGCGATTTGTTCCCCGAGTATTATGTGCTGCGTGTCAACGATTTTGACAATGTGGCCAAAACACCGCTTGACGAATGGATCTCTTTCCTCAAGACGGGGCGGATTGTGGACAACCCTACGGCTCCCGGTCTTTGTCGAGCGCGCGAATGCATGCGCTATGATGCCCTTTCTGAAAGCGACCGCCGTTCCTATCAAAGACATATGGAAGCCGTTCGCACACAGAAAAGCGTGCTTGAAACTAGCCACGATGACGGCTACATAGAAGGTCACAGCATCGGTCTTGCTGAAGGAAAGGCTGTGGGTCTTGCCGAAGGAAAGGCTGCAGGTCTTGCCGAAGGAAAGGCTGCAGGTCTTGCCGAAGGAAAGGCTGCGGGGCGAGCCGAAGTATTAAATGAAATGATCAAAAAGATGAGGGAAAATGGGATTGATGCGCAAACAATTGCCACAATGACAGGGCTTCCCGTTGAAGACATTGAGCAAATGTAGAAGAATAAATAGGGCGCGCAGTTCTGAAATACATTTTTGCCTTAGTGTAAGTTTGGGGAAATATGAGTCAAATGTCTTCTTCCTTGAGCCTATGGTTGCTATGGTTGTGTGCTTCGCTCCAATGACCGTGTAGAATGCGAGTTCTTGAAAACCTCGCCCCCATGTGCGTTGGTTTGGCGGTCAACTTTTATCACTGAGAATCGCATAGAAATAATGCTTGAAAATATGTGATTCTCAGCGCGCATATTTATTCATTTTAAAAGTACGGAATACGCATATATTTAGAATTTGCTGCATGTCGCTACTAATGCGTCGTTCCAGAACAAAAGGGGGTGCGTTTCCCGTGAAAATTCCAAGGCTTACAAGAAAAATTTCCCTTAGGCCCAAAATGTTGGGCCTAAGGGAAATTCTAAAAAGTACTTGAACATTTATCAAAGGGTATTTGCGGGAAAAGTGCGTGGGGACTAATTTTTGGTCTTGACAGATAAGGTCTCACGAAGGCTTTTGCGTGTTGCGCATGAAATGGCCATGTAGAGCGTCAAGACGGAGTATTGACCTTCATGCGCGTTGCACAATTTGCGCAAAATATTACTTCACACTAAGCGGAACGCCGGCGCGGAGGGAGGCCTTTGCTGTGCTTTCGGTGGCAGGCTGTGAGGGATAGATGAAAAGAAGGTTGCGCTGCGAGAAACAACGTTCTACCTGTTCGGGCAAGCGATCCATGTAGCTGTGGCGGGAGATGGTGCCGCGGCGTGCCATGATGAAGACCACCATGTGCTCAAGATGCACCTTATGGGCAAGGGGAAGAAAATCGTTCCACGAACTGAATTCGTGATAATAGGCGCGTATGCCCTTTTCCGTAGCGTCCCAATGCAACTGTAGCGCTTCGAGCGTACGCGGCGAACTGTATACTTCCACCGGGCAGCTCATTTGTTGCGCCAGTCGTGCCACTCGTTGTGCCCAGTGGTGGAACCCGCTTTCATACTGCGCTTTGGGGGTGACGAGCAGATGAAGGCGCCGCACCGTATTGAGCGGAATGACGCTGCGGAAGATAATTAGTTGGCGCTCTATTGAAGCAAGGAGATCTACGCCGAGTTTTCCGTAGAACGACTCCGAGATGCGTTGGCGCTGATGAAGACCTACCACGAGGTCCGATATGCCCGACTCCTTTACCGTGTGGCTTATGCCGCTCACCACGTTGACCGACCAACGGCTGAACGTCTGTATCTCCACATTGGCGGCTGCCGCCATCTTTTCCACGCGGTGGAGTTGCATGAGTCCCTGCTGACGGGCAGACGGGTCGCCCTCGAGCACCACGTTGAGCGCCATGGGCGGAACCATGCTGCGTGGGGTGCGGAGCATGAGGGTGAGGTCGACGAGCGGCACCACCGTGTCGGGGTTGTTGATGGCAATGAGCAAACGGTCGGGAGCATTTGCATCGTCTGCGTCGCCGGATGAAAGTTCGGTCTGCTTGAGCAGCAGTTTGCGAGAGGTGTTTTCCGTGACGAACGAACTCACCACGCAGGTGACCAGTATGAGAATCATGGCGCCGTTGAGTACGTCCTCGCCGAGAAGGTGGCTTCCGTCGGGGATAACAATGTTGTGTCCCACAAGCACCACGGCAAGTGTGGCGGCTGCGCGTGCGCCGGTGAGGCCAAACATAAGCGTGCCTTCTTCGTGGCTGAGCCCAAACATCTTTTGCGTGGCAAATGCAGCGAGCCATTTGCTCACGATGCCCACGCTCACCATCACGGCGGCTACGAGCAAGCCGTTGTCGTGGTAGAAGAGTGCGCCCACGTTGATAATCATGCCCACACCGATAAGGAAATAGGGAATGAAGAGCGCGTTGCCCACAAATTCTATATGGCTCATCAGCGGCGATGACGGCGGAATGAGGCGGTTCAGCACGATGCCCACGAGGAAGGCACCGAGGATGCCTTCCATGCCGACAAGCTCCATGAGTCCGGCGCCGAGAAACACGAGGGTGAGCACAAACACGTACTGCGCCACGCTGTCGTCGTAGCGGCGGAAGAACCATCGGCTCATAAGGGGAAAGAGGTAGACGATAACCACACCGAGGGCAATCACTTTCAGCACGAGCCATAGCCAGTAGAGTCCGTCCACGTGCTCCTTGAATACACCGCCTACCACTGCAAGCACGAGGAGCGTGAGCGTGTCTGCCACGATGGTGCCGCCTACGGCTATGCTCACGCTTTGCAGTCGCGACAGGCCGTAGCGGAGCACAAGAGGGTAGGATATGAGCGTGTGGGAGGCATACATGGCTGCCATCAATACGGCTGCGGCAGCGCTGAACCCGAGTACTACGCTGTTTGCCAAATAGCCGATGGCCATAGGTATGGCAAAACTGAGAAGCCCCAGTGTGGCCGCTTTGCCTTTGATGCGCTGCACGTCCTGCAGGTTCATTTCCAGCGAGGCGAGAAACATGATGTAGTAGAGTCCCACCTTTCCGAAAAGTTCGAAACTGCCGTCGCGCTCGAGCACATGAAGTCCGTGCGGGCCGATGAGTATACCCGCGAAAATCATGCCTACGATAGAAGGTATGCGTAGGCGCTCAAGCAGCATCGGTGCGAAGAGTATGATGCCAAGCACCGTGAAGAATATCCAGGTAGGGTCTGTTATAAGTGGCAAGTGGCTTATATGTCGTTTTTAGGGGTTCGTGAAAAGGTTCTTAAGGAGAAATGTGCCCGGCAAAGCGGTCAAAAGCAAAATTGCAAAAAATCTCGCATTCCGCACCGCCCTTGGTCTACAAAGTGAGCGTTTGGACGCATTGCTGATGCTTCAGTGTGCTGCGGGCTGGCTCTCGCTGAGATGTAAACCGCACAACTTCAATGTGCATTTGCACGTTGCAATACAATTTTATATTGTAATTTTGCGCCTATATATCAAAAACATACAAAACCTACTCATAGACCCGCACATGAACGTAGCAATCGTTGGCGCCAGTGGTGCCGTAGGCCAAGAATTCCTTCGCGTATTGGCCGAACGCGATTTTCCCATCGACAATCTTCTGCTCTTCGGTTCCACCCGCAGTGCAGGAACGAAATATACTTTCCGTGGCAAGGAATACACGGTGAAACTCCTTCAGCACAACGACGACTTCAAGGACGTGGACATCGCCTTCACATCCGCCGGAGCCGGCACTTCGAAGGAATTTGCCGCCGACATCACCAAGTTCGGCGCCGTGATGATCGACAACTCGTCGGCCTTCCGCATGGACGAAGACGTGCCCCTCGTAGTGCCCGAATGCAACGCAAAGGATGCCCTTGAGCGTCCGCGCGGCATCATTGCCAATCCCAACTGCACCACCATCATGATGGTAGTGGCGCTCCAGGCCATTGAAAACCTCAGCCACATCAAGCGCGTGCACGTAGCCTCTTACCAGGCTGCCAGCGGTGCAGGACAGGCTGCCATGGACGAACTCGTGGAGCAATACCGTCAGGTGCTCGCCGATGAGCCCGTCACCGTCAACAAGTTTGCCTATCAGCTCGCTTTCAACGTGATTCCGCAGATTGACGTGTTCACCGAGAACGGTTACACGAAGGAAGAGATGAAGATGTACAACGAGACGAAGAAAATCATGCATTCCGACGTGCTCACTTCTGCTACCTGCGTGCGCGTGCCTTCTCTCCGTTCCCACTCCGAAGCCATTTGGGTAGAAACGGAACAGCCCCTCGAGATTGCTACCGTGCGCGAAGCCATCGGCAAGGGCGAAGGACTTGTGCTCATGGACAACACGGAGAAGAAGGAATATCCCATGCCCCTCTTCCTCGCTGGCAAAGACCCCGTGTACGTAGGCCGCATCCGCAAGGACCTCGCCAACCCCAACGGTCTCACTCTTTGGCTCGTGAGCGACCAGATTCGCAAGGGCGCTGCCCTCAATGCCGTGCAGATTGCCGAGTATCTCATTAAGGTGGGCAATGTGAAGTAAACGCTTCGCGATAGTCTGACCTACATAAAACGTTTTCCCCATGCGTTTGCATTCTTATAAGGATGTGCAAGCGCATGGGGATTTTTTGTGGCTTTTGCGGCTGAAGTTTTGTGGATACTCGTGTAGAGCGTGGAGTTTTGGAAACGTCACCCCCATGAGCGGGTAAGCCTTCTTGCGCTTCGGGCATGGTTCTCGTTGCATAACACAAAAGCGCTGACTCCTGGCGGAGCCGGCGCTTTTGTCTGTATTTCTATGGGAGAATGTTTTTTTACTTCGTCGGTGCTTCGTAAACGAAGTGGAGGGTGTAGGAGATGTCTTTGCCGTCGATTTGGGTGTGGCAAACGATGTCGGCGGTGCCGTATTGGCCAATCTCAAAGCCTTCGAAGTGGATTTGTGAGGTTTCGGAACGGCCGGCGGCAAGGCTGAACGAGCATTCGTAGCTCATGGTGTTCATCGTGTAGCAACTGCCGAGGCCGAGACCGCAGATGGCCCACGGACGGAAGTCACCCTGGAGTTCAACCTTTACGGTTACGGGGATGGGGAAGAAACCGTCGGTGGTGTTGGTGAACTTGGGGTCGGCACCATTGGAGGCGTCGCCGAAGTCGAGACCCTTGTATCCGCCGCCGTAGTCGATTTCCACTACGGGGATGGTGAGCACGTCGCCGTTGTGTACCTTTTCGCCGTTGAAGGTGATTTCAATGGACGAAGTAGTGTCGGCTTCCTTCACAACCACCTGGCAAGAAGCGCTGATGGCGGGGTTTGCCACCGAAGTAACCGTGATGGTGGCTTCGCCTTCAGCCACGGCAGTCACTTCGCCGTCGGCATTCACGGTGGCTACCGATTCGTCGGAGGATGTCCACTCTACGCTCTTGTCGGC